>NZ_JABXGI010000019.1:0-96360 GCF_022627865.1 Herbaspirillum sp. C7C2 | reverse complement strand
CTGCTGGCCCAGCCAGCGCGTGACGTTGGAAAGCGAAATCACGTAGTTGCCATGGTTCTGGAAGCAGGTGGGGAGCAACCAGTTCGGCGTCTTGTAGGCCTTGTCGGCCGAGAGGAAGAGGAAGCGGTCTTCGGTCACCGGCGTGTCCAGTGGCGCGCCTTGCTCCTTCCAGTCAGGGATCAGTTCGCTCAGTGCACGCGGGTCCATCACGGCACCTGAAAGGATATGGGCGCCGACTTCGCTGCCTTTTTCCAGCACGCAGACCGAGACCTCGCGATGTTGCTGGGTGGCCAGTTGCTTGAGGCGGATTGCTGCCGACAGCCCGGCTGGACCGCCGCCGACGATGACCACGTCGTATTCCATGGATTCGCGAGGGCCGTATTGTGCGAGCAAGTCTTGAGAAGAAGTCATGGGTGTCCCGTGTTATGTGAACTGCCTGATTTTTCGAACGATCGTGCTATTGTTAAGTATTTTTCGATGAAACGCTAGAGGGCCGGCGGTAATTCGTCGAATTTCTTCGCCTTCCTGCGCGCAGGTCTGAAACAATGCGCGGTGGACAGCGTTTCACGGCGGCCATTGCGCCGGTCTGAGTCGTTCCAGAATGCCGCGTATTTTATGGGATTTTGCCGGCGAGACTCATACCGGTTTGGCATCTGGCTATAACTCGCGCTTATGTTCCCGCTGAAATCTGTGCCAAGGGTGGCGCAGAGAGTCTGCGGTTGAATCCGGAATGAAGCGGAAAACAGGGGTTCAAGAAGAATCTGCTGAGTCAGAAAGGCGACGAGAACGGCCCGCCCGCATGAAAAATATTTCAGTCATCGATGAATCAAACCGTAAAGGATCACCAATGAGCAGTCAGGAAAGCACCGTAGCGAAACCTCTTTTCGTTTCCCGCCAGAGCATTCGCTGGGGCGACATGGATGCGTTCGGTCACGTCAACAATACCGTCTACTTTCGCTTCATGGAGCAATGCCGCATCGAGTGGCTGGAAGAGGTCTTCGGCCCCACCATCGCGGGCGAGGAAGGACCGGTGATCGTCAATGCGCACTGCAATTTCCGGCGCCAGATGAAGTATCCAGCCACCATCGAGGTGCACATGCTGGGTGGCCAGCTGGGACGCACGAGTGTGGAAACTACGTATGTCATCCGCGACGCCGACGATGAACAGATCATTTATGCTGACGGTGCCGCAAAAATAGTCTGGGTTGATTTCAAAAAAGAAAAGTCCACTGCGATGCCTGACAAGCTGCGACAGCTCCTGACAAGCTTGTAAGTTTGGCGCAAGGAAACTGCGACAGAATCGCCCCGACACTCCCGCAAGGAATCGACAAAGAGCGAGGGGAGCGGAGAATTCGTTTCACACGGAGCGGGTTCAAAAAGTGCTACGCCCGTCACCGATGTGCTAGCCAACAATTACATTCTGGAGGATGACATGACATACAAGACCCAAGCCTTTGTTGCTGCCGCCCTGATGACGCTCGCAATTTCGTCGCAGGCAGCTGATCCGATCAAGATCGGTGTTTCTGGTCCGTACACTGGTGGTTCCGCTCCGATGGGCGTCTCCATGCGCGACGGCGTGAAGCTGGCCGTGGCCGAGATCAACGCCGCTGGTGGCCTGCTGGGTCGCCAGATTCAGCTGGTCGAACGCGATGATGAAGCCAAGAACGAGCGCGGCGTGCAGATCGCCCAGGAGCTGATCAACAAGGAAAAGGTGGTCGCCACCGTCGGATTCATCAACACCGGCGTGGCCCTGGCCTCGCAACGCTTCTACCAGGAAGCCAAGATCCCCGTGATCAACAACGTGGCCACCGGCACCGTGATCACCAAGCAGTTCGAGAAGGAGAAGGACAATTACGTCTTCCGCACCTCGGCTGCCGACAAGATCCAGGCCAAGATGATCGCCGACGAAGCCGTCGACAAGCAGAAGCTGACCAAGGTCGCCATCCTGGCCGACTCCACCAACTATGGTCAGCTTGGTCGTGAAGACCTGGAAAAAGTCCTCTCCGACAAGAAGGTCACTCCGGTGGCCGTCGAAAAGTACAACATCAAGGACGTGGACATGACGGCCCAGCTGCTCAAGTCCAAGCAGGGCGGCGCCCAGGCTGTGCTGACCTACGGCATCGGCCCCGAACTGGCGCAGATCGCCAATGGCATGGAAAAGCTGAACTGGCACGTGCCTATCATCGGCAGCTGGCCGCTGTCCATGGGTAACTTCATCGACAACTCCGGCAAGAACGGCAATGGCGCCCGCATGCCGCAGACCTTCATCCAGGATGGCACCACTCCCAAGCGCAAGGCCTTCATCGAGGCTTACCAGAAGGCTTACAAGGTTGACCGCATGCCCTCGGCTGTCTCGGCTGCCCAAGGCTACGACTCCATCCTGCTGCTGGCTGCTGCCATCAAGCAGGCTGGCACCACCGACGGTGACAAGGTCCGTGCAGCCCTGGAAAACCTGAACACCAAGGTCGAAGGCGTGGTCACCACCTACGACAAGCCGTTCACCCACGACGATCACGAAGCCATCAAGCCGGGCATGGTCGTGATGGGCGAGGTCAAGAACGGCCGCGTCATCCTCGGCAAATAAGACTCGACTTGCTTCACGCACAGTAGTCGAAGAGGCCAGTCCTTGCGATCCGGGGGCTGGCCTTTTTCACACGATCTGTTGACGATTTCCTAACGGTCCGCCCTGGCGGTGCCGCGGCGTCGTCGCAGCTCTACGCCGCCACCCGGCGGTAGCCGCTTCTTGGGAAATACAATGGACATCCTCTTACAACTGGTCTTCTCCGGGATCGCGCTCGGCATGATCTACGCCGTGATCGCCTTCGGTTACCAACTGACCTTCGCCACGTCCGGCACGCTCAATTTCGGTCAGGGTGAAGCCCTGATGCTGGGCGCGCTGGTGGGCTTGTCGGTCGTGGGCAATATCCACGGCGGACCTTATCTCAACTACTGGCTGATGATCCCCATCGTGCTGGTGTTCGGCGCACTGCAAGGCATGTTCGTCGAATGGATCGGCGTGCGGCCGGCCATCAAGATCAAGTCCGAATTCGGCTGGATCATGTCCACCATCGCACTGGCCATCATCTTCAAGAACGTGGCCGAAAACATCTGGGGCAAGGACGACCTGCCGTTCCCTTCGCCGATCTCCGGCACGCCGTTCCAGATCATGGGCGCCAATGTGCAGCCCATGCAGGTGCTGGTGGTGATCGGCGCCTTGCTGATCATGGCGGCGGTCGAATTGTTCAACCGCAAGTCCATCTACGGCAAGGCCGTGGTGGCGACTTCCAATGACCGTGACGCTGCCGGCCTGATGGGCATCAACACCAGCATGGTGATCACGTTCTCCTATGCGCTGTCCTCGGCCACGGCGGCCTTTGCCGGCGTGCTGGTGGCCCCGCTGACCTTGACCGGCGCCACCATGGGGGCGGCACTGGGTCTGAAGGCGTTTGCGGTGGCCATCATCGGCGGCCTGACCTCGGGCATGGGCGCCATCGTCGGCGGCCTGATCCTGGGCGTGGCCGAGACCGTGACCGGCTTCTACATCTCGACCGGCTACAAGGAAGTTCCGGGACTGGTACTGCTGCTGCTGGTACTGGCTGTCAAACCTGCAGGCCTGTTCGGCAAAACTGCGATCAAGAAGGTCTGAAGCGATGAACAAGAAAATCCTGCTGCTGTCCTTGCTGGGCATTGTCGCGCTGGGCGGCATCCCCATGGTGGTGCACAACCCGTATTACCTGCACCTGATCGAAACCATCCTCATCTATGCCATCCTGCTGTTCGGGCTGGACATCGTGGTCGGCTACACCGGCCAGGTCTCGCTGGGGCATGCCGGCCTGTTCGGCATTGGTTCCTATGCGGCCGGCGTGCTGTTCTTCAAGCTTGGCATGCCCATCTTCGTGACCATTCCTGCCGCCATCGCGGTAACGGCCGTGTTCGGTGCCATCCTGGCGCTACCGGCCTTGCGCGTGACCGGTCCTTACCTGGCCATGGTCACGCTGGCATTCGGCACCATCATCCAGATCCTGATCAACGAGATGACCTTCCTCACCGAAGGTCCGCTGGGCATCAAGCTGCAGAAGCCCATGATCGGCGGCGAGAAGATGAGCGAAGTGCAGTTCTTCTATCTGGTGGCGATCCTGATGGTGCTGTCCATGATCGTGGTGCACCGCATTCTCAAGTCCAATCTCGGTCGTGCTTTCCAGGCATTGCGTGATAGCCCGATTGCCTCGGACTGCATGGGTGTCTCGGTGTATCGCTACAAGGTCTATGCCTTCATCATCAGTGCCGCGCTGGCGGGCCTGTCGGGCGCGTTGTATGCGTATTCGGAGGAGTACATCTCACCCAATACCTACAACTTCGAACTGACCATCCTGTTCCTGCTGGCAGTGATCATGGGTGGACGCAAGTCGCGCATCGGCTCGCTCATCGGCGCGCTGATCGTGGTGATGCTGCCCAGCCTGTTGTCGGATATCGCGCTGTTCCGTCAGATCGCGACCGTGCTTGCGGTCATCGTGGTGGTCGGCGCAGGTGTGCAGCTGGCCAAGAAGACCAAGACCCTGCGCGGCGTGGCCGTGCCGGTGGTGGCGACCATTGCCATGGCGGCCTTCTCCTACAAGCTGGAAAACATCACCGACTGGCGTCTGACCATCTTCGGTTTGATGACCCTGTTCGTCGTGTACTACCTGCAGGATGGCATCGTCGGCTTCTGTCGTAGCCTGTTCGGCCGTGTCTTGACCAGGCATGTGCCGGTGGCGCAGCAGATTGCCGGTGACAAGGAGCGCGCCGTCATCACGACCGACTCGGTCAAGGATGAAGGTGCAACCCTGCTGAAGGTCAACCAGATCCTGATGCAATTCGGTGGTCTGAAGGCGCTCAACCGCGTGGACCTGGATGTGCGCAAGGGGACCGTGCATGGCCTGATCGGCCCCAATGGTTCCGGCAAGAGCACGATGATGAACGTGCTCACCGGCATCTATCGTCCTACCGATGGTGCGGTGGAATACGACGGTCGCCAGATCTCCGGCAATACGCCCTCGACCATTGCCCTGGGTGGCGTGGCGCGGACTTTCCAGAACGTGCAACTGTTCGGCGAAATGACTGCCACCGAAAACGTGCTGGTTGGCTTGCATCACACGTTCAACAGCAACGTGGTCGATGTGATGGTCAATACGCCGCGTTACGTGCGGGAAGAGCAGGCTGCCCGCGAGCGTGCGGCTGCCATCCTTGAGTTCGTCGGTCTGGCCAACCTGGCCAACGAAGAGGCACGCAACCTGCCTTACGGCAAGCAGCGCCTGCTGGAAATCGGTCGTGCCCTGGGGCTGAACCCGAGCCTGTTGCTGCTGGACGAGCCGGCCGCCGGCCTGACCGCGCCCGACATCAAGGAGCTCATTGCCATCATCCGCAAGATCCGCGAAGCCGGCATCACCATCATCCTGATCGAACACCACATGGACGTGGTCATGTCGATCTGCGATACCGTCACCGTGCTCGACTTCGGCCAGAAGATCGCCGAAGGCAAGCCAGCCCAGGTGCAAGCTGACCCCAAGGTCATCGAAGCCTACCTCGGCAGTGGCGCAGGCGATGCCCATGACAACACATCCAGCCCCGCGGGAGCCTGAACATGCTGACTATTTCCAATCTGCACGCCGCTTACGGCAAGGTCGAGGTGCTGCATGGCATTTCCATGGACGTGCCCAAGGGCAAGGTGGTGACACTGATCGGCTCCAACGGTGCCGGCAAGACCACCACCATGCGCGCCATCTCCGGCATGATCAAACCGAAAGGCGGAGAGGTCACGCTCGGCGGCAAGAACATCACCGGCCTCGATTCCCACCGGATCGCCCGCTTCGGCCTGGCCCATTCGCCGGAAGGGCGGCGAGTGTTCGCCACCATGAGCGTGACGGACAACCTGCTGCTGGGCGCTTTCCCACGTTTCACCCGGGCGCGGCCCAAGGGAGATATCGCCCACGATCTGGAGCGGGCGCTGGAGTTGTTCCCACGGCTCAAGGAGCGCCAGACCCAATTGGCCGGGACGCTCTCTGGCGGCGAGCAACAGATGCTGGCCATGGCGCGTGCCGTGATGTTGAATCCCGAGGTCATCCTGCTGGACGAGCCCTCCATGGGGCTGGCGCCGATCCTGGTTGATGAGGTGTTCCGTATCATCTCGCGGCTCAAGGAGCAGGGCGTGACCATGCTGCTGGTCGAGCAGTTTGCGGCGGCCGCGCTCAATGTTGCGGATTACGGTTATGTGTTGGAGAATGGAAAGATCTCCGTACATGGACCCGCCGACAAGCTGCAGAACGACCCGGCGGTCAAGGCCGCCTATCTGGGCGGTGGGGCGCATCACTGATGAGCTGCGTTGGACTTCGCGTCAGGCGTGCGACCCGCGTGATACTTGGGCTCGCACGTCGCCGTGGCTGACAGCGTGTCCGGTATATTAAGGGGGAGGCATACCCCTTGAAGGCTGTTTAGGCGCACCCTTGGGTGCGCCTTTTCTTTGGTGGAGGTGTCTACGTGAATGCACCGCAATCATGCCGGTTCGAGGTGAAGGTCGAGGGTGTCACCCTGCAGGCCTGTCTCTGGGGTGAGCACAAGCCGGGCCGTCCGGCCCTCGTGTTGATGCACGAATCCCTCGGTGGGCTGGCCCTTTGGCGGGACTTTCCGGCGCAATTGTCGGCGCGTACCGGTTGCGCCGTGGTCGCTTACGATCGCTATGGCTTTGGTGCCTCCGATGCGCGCAATGACCGGCTTCCCTCTGATTTCGTCGCCGCCGAGGCCCGGCCGTGGCTGGCCGCCGTATTGCAGCAGCTGGAACTGGGCGCCGTGGTGTTGTTCGGTCATAGCGTGGGCGGCGGCATGGCCATCTCGGCCGCGTCCCAATTGCCGGATCAGGTGGTGGCCGTCATCACTGAATCGGCTCAGGCCTTTGTGGAAGAGCAAACGCTGCAAGGCATACGCGCGGCGCGTAACAGCTTCGCCGACCCGGCCCAGGTATTGCGGCTGGCGAAGTATCACGACAACGACGTGCGGAAAGCACGGTGGGTGCTCGATGCCTGGATCGACACCTGGCTCGATCCAGGCTTTGCCGGCTGGTCGCTGGATGCTGTTTTGGCCCGCGTGCATTGCCCGGTGCTGGCGCTGCATGGCGATCTGGATGAATTTGGATCACTGGCGCATCCGCAGCGCATTGCCCGCGTCGGCGTAGAGGGGCAGCAGGGACGCGAATGCCTGGTGCTGTCCCGCTGCGGCCATGTGCCTCACCGGGAGCAGCCGGAGCAGGTTCTGCAGGCAGTCTGCGATTTTCTGCGGCGGCGGGTCGAAGGCTGTTCGCATCTGTCTGGTTAGCGGGGGAGGGTGGTTCGGGGTGAGCACCGCCTCTATTGCTCATCCAGATCACCCTGGAAGGCCTGCAGGCCTCGCAAGTACATCATCCTGATGAACAGTGCCCTGGATCGGTAAGTTTGTGCCGCAAAGTGGTTAGCCTCCTCCAGTTCAGCTTGGGTAAGTCGAAAATTCACCAGACGTGCCGACGCATTTGCGGGCATACGTTCGGTTTGTTGCTTGCCTGCCATAAGATGTCTCCTGGCTTATTGATTCGAGAGAAACATTCTAGGAGAGGTCGTTTTCAGATGTCATCGAATAAAACTGAATATTTGACAATACTTGGCGATCGGTTGGCGAAAGAACGCAGCCGTTGTGGCCACACCCAGAAATCCGTGGCCGACGAACTGGAGATCACCGCCCGCACGCAGATCAAGTACGAGATCGGTGAAACCGCGCCTGACGCTTACTACCTGCATGGCCTCGTGGCGATCGGCATCGATGTCACCTATGTGCTGACCGGCACGCGAGGCGTGCTCCCCACGGCACAGGAGAGTGAACTGATCTCGTGCTATCGCAGTGTCGATGCACCGACCCGCACTTTGCTTGTGCAACTGCTGCAAGGAATGGCGCGCATGTCGCTGGCGACACGCAAGAAGCGTGACTTCTACGCTGTTCAGGACGTCAAGCGTGGCAAGCCGGGGCGCCGCAAATCAGTGCCTCCCGAAGCACCGAAGGTCGATGCTGGTGGCGAATCAACCACGCCGATCTCGGGGCCGGACCGAATGGACGGGCGCTGAGCCGGAGTGTGGAACGCCTTGTGCCGTTTCCGAAGCCTCAGGTCGATTGGCAAGCTTCGCCCTGGAGCATCGCCTCGCGGTGCCGCGTCGAGACCACGAAAACGATCGCTGGGACTGTTCACGACTTCCTGGCACGTCGGCGGGTCGATATGGGGAATTGTGTTCCGGGCAGCTCTGCATCAAGCGATATCTGCATCAAGCGATATTCGGCTTTAGTGAAGGCCGGGCATTTGCGGAGTTGCTTTTGTCGGAAGTCGTACGGCCCCGTTTTGGTAGCCAGCAGATTGCTTCATTTCCCGGCAAGTCATGTCGTCTATGCGAGCTGATCTTGGTGACAGTGAAAGGAGCTTTGCTTCTAGGCTGTTACCAAACCGCCACTCAGGCGTGTGAGCTGATCTCGCCGATGTAGTGGCTTGATCAACAAACCGGGAACGGTGGAAATGAAAAAAGGGTTACAGACCTGTGCAGGCTGTAACCCTTTTGTATTGGTGGGGCGTCACAGATTCGAACTGTGGACCTACGGATTAAGAGTCCGCTGCTCTACCAGCTGAGCTAACGCCCCGAGATGTTCCTGCCAATGCAGGTCAATCTGGAAGTGAAAAAGGCCTCGATGCGAGAGGCCTTTTGAAATTTTGGTGGGGCGTCACAGATTCGAACTGTGGACCTACGGATTAAGAGTCCGCTGCTCTACCAGCTGAGCTAACGCCCCGTTGCTGCACTTCGTTGTTGCTGCAGTGCTGCAAGAGAGAGCGCATTATAGGAGGGGGTAGGGGGCAGTGCAAGCATTTTTTGGGAAAAAGATAAAAATATTTTATCTCTTGGCACTAACAAGCTATCCAGCCCCCTGTTTTGTGGCGAATGGCGCGCACTGATCGCGCCATTGCAACAAGGCCATGCCAGGCTATTGCGCAGTCCCCTTTACGCTCAATCTCCAGCTTTGATACCGTTCACCCAGGACTTTGCCGGCAGTTTGGTCTGGGCCTCGATTAAGGCCGCCCGCGCATAGAGTTCCGGAAAATCAAACGCGATCTGTCCCTTGAAGGCCAGCGCCACCACGTTGCCATCGTGGACCTCCGGCAGCGACACCACCTTGTCGAAGGCGAACTCCATGGCGCGCAGGTTCTTGGCGTAGCTGGGATGATCGCCGAAGAGGTTGACCGTCATCACGCCACCCGGCGCCAGACTGTCGTAACAGGCCTGGTAGAACTCCGGGCTATCCAGCACCGGCCCGCGCGCCGTGGCGTCATAGAGATCGACCTGCAACGCATCGATGATGCCGTGACCGGCGGCATGGACGATGAAATCCATGGCATCGCTCTCGATGATCATCAGACGTTCGTCCGGTTCAGGCAGCTTGAACATGCTATGGCAGATCGCAATCACCGCCGGGTTCAATTCCACCGCCGTCACCTGCGCCTGCGGGAATTGCCGATAACCGAACTTGGTCAGCGCACCCGTGCCCAGCCCCAGTTGCACGATGTGTCGCGGCGCACCGTTGAACAGCATCCACGCCATCATCTGCTGCGCATATTCCAGTTCGATCCAGTCCGGTTTGCGGATGCGCATGGCACCCTGCACCCATTCAGTCCCGAAGTGCAGATAACGCACGCCGTCCAGTTCGGAGAGCGTGACCGGTGCGTATTTGGGCTTGCGCGGCTTGTTGCTGTCGGCGTCCAGTTGTTGACGACGGCGATTGGGTCCCGCCTTGGTATTGGCCTGGGCCTCGATGGATTTTCTTTTGATGAGCATTTTCGATAGGAATCTGGCGCAGCATCCCGAAGAGAAGGGCGTGCCGACGGATGCCGAATGATACCTTGCCTGACCGATGCCCAGCGCCTTGCCTGCAATTGCCGCATATCGACATGCGGATTCATTCCTTCTTCCGGGCCTGGCTACATGTGAGGATGCAGACCTCATCATTTTCGGAGTCACCATGCATTTCGCTGCATTCATCAAGCGCATCGCAGTCGTTGCTGCGCTGACCCTGGCGGTCGCGCCCCATCTGGCGCACGCCCAGGACAAGACCAAGATCAAGGTCGGCATCTCGGTCGGCAGCGCCGAGGCCATCTTCGATGTGGTAAAGAAAGTCGCCGCTCGCGATGGACTGGAGATCCAGACCGTGGTCTTCAGTGACTATCTGCAGCCCAATGCGGCACTGGCAGCGGGCGACCTTGACGCCAATGCCTTCCAGCACCGCCCCTACCTGGAAAGCCAGATCGCCGCGCGCGGCTACAAGATCGTGCCAGTCGGTCTGACCATCACCGCGCCGCTGGGCATCTATTCGCGCAAGTTCAAGTCGGTCGACCAACTGCCCAACGGCGGCCATATCGGTATCCAGAACGATCCCTCCAACGGCAATCGCGCCCTGCTGCTGTTGCAGAAAGCCGGCCTGATCAAGCTCAAGCCGGGCGTGGGTGAAAACGGCGTCAACGCCACGCCGCTGGACATCATCGACAATCCCCGCAAGCTCAAGCTGATCGAGCTGGACGCCGCGCAACTCCCGCGCTCGCTGGACGACCTGGCCGCGGCCTCGATCAATAACGACTACGCCTACAAGGCCGGTCTATCGCTGCAGAAGGACACCATCGCCGTCGAAGACCCGCGCGGCCGCTATGCCAACATCATCGCCACCCGTGCCGAAGATCAGGACAAGCCCTGGGCCAAGAAACTGGTGCAGGCCTACCACTCCGAGGAAGTGCGCAAGTTCATCGAGACCGAATTCAAGGGCTCGCTGGTCCCCGCCTTCTGAGCCGGGCGGCAAGCACGAGCCGAACCGCCCTCCGGGGCGGTTTTTTCATGCCAACCGCGCCGGCCTCCATTAAACTGCCGGCATGATCAAGAATCTCATCCTCTGCCTGAAGCTGGCCATCGTCTTCGGCGCCATCGTGTTTTTCGCGAAGGCCTTGCAGTATCTGATTTTCAATGGCGGCTTGTCAGGCGAGTTCTACGATTACCTGTTCTTCCGTAAGTGAACGCCGGGTGCGGGCGCTGCAAAGGACCAGCAGGCCTCAAGCGGATCCGGTCAATGCATCGCGCCAGCGCTGCAGCTTCTGCGCATACGCCAGCGCCGCATAGGCCGGGCTGCTGGACGGCAACAGGGCGATTCGATACCGCTGTGCATGCGACCCCAAGGCCGCCAGTCCCAGCTTGGCCGCCGTCCCGCCATTGAAGGCAATCGTGTGCAATTGCGGCAAGGTGGCCAACAGCGCCTGCAGGTCGTTCTGGGAGTGATCGCGGATAGCGCTGTCCAGGCTGCCCAGACGTCGCGCATTGGCAATCACGTCCCACAGGCCGATGCGGTGTTCCAGCAGCGTCGCCAGCCGGGCTTCATAGGCCATCCCATACAAATCGGCCCCGATCACCTCGCCCACCAGGCGCCAGAACGCATTGCGCGGATGGCCATAATACTGGTGCAGGGCCAGCGAGGCGGCGCCAGGCAGGCTGCCCAGGATCAGGGTCTGCGTGTCCTGTGCCACCACCGGTGGAAAGCTCGCCAGCAGCGGATCACTGGCGGTGAAGGCTACCGGCGCGTGGAGAGCGCTGCTGGACTCCGCTACCGATGCCGGGGTCAAGGCGGTAGCACGCCGGGCGGTTTTGCGGTCGGGCATGATGGCGTCTGGATGAAAAGAATTTCAGCAAGCGCCGCACTCATCTGGACGCGGCACAATGACCGGCGGCTGCAGATGCCGCGCGCTTGCGGCAAAATGCACATCTTAGCGTAATCATCCCCCGGGCCAGCGCGTTCGGGTATTTCATCCAAGGGAGACAGGACATGACAGAAAAGGTCATCATCGTCACGGGCGGCAGCCGTGGCATCGGTGCGGCAACCGCCTTGCTGGCGGGCCAGCGCGGCTATGCGGTATGCGTCAACTATGTCAGCAACCGTGACGCCGCCGAATCGGTGGCCGAACGAATCCGCACAGCCGGTGGCCGCGCCATTACGATGGCCGGTGACGTGTCCCGCGAGGAGGACGTGCTGCGGCTCTATGCCACGGTAGATGAGCAGCTCGGCCGCGTGAGCGCTCTCGTCAACAATGCCGGCATCCTTGAACACCAGTCCCGCCTGGAAGACATGAGCGCCGAGCGTATCACCCGCGTGCTGGTCGCCAATGTCACCGGCAGCCTCTTGTGCGCGCGCGAAGCGGTCAAGCGTATGTCTACCCGCCATGGCGGCCAGGGTGGGGCCATCGTCAACCTGTCCTCGATGGCGGCCAAGCTGGGCGGGCCGGGCGAATATGTCGACTATGCCGCCTCCAAGGGGGCCATCGACGCCTTCACCATCGGCCTGTCCAAGGAAGTGGCGGGCGAGGGTATTCGCGTCAATGGCGTGCGCCCGGGCCTGATCTATACCGACATCCATGCCAGCGGCGGCGAAGCCGGCCGGGTCGATCGTCTCAAGGACGCCGTCCCGATGAAACGCGGCGGCACTGCCGAGGAAGTCGCCCATGCCATCCTCTGGCTGCTCTCGGACGAGGCCTCCTACGCCACCGGTACCTTCATCGACGTCTCCGGCGGCCGTTGAGGCCGGCCGGTTTCCTTTCCAGCGGAGAGCCAGCATGGACAGCACGACTTCACCCCGTCGCATCGACGAGTTGCTGGCCCGCTACGGCGAGCACCACCGGCACCCCATGAACGAGCTGATCCACTGCATCTGCGTGCCGGCCATCGTGTTTGCGGTGCTGGGTCTTTGCTGGCTCATCTCGCCGGCGGTAGCACTGCTGGTCGCGGCCGGCGCACTGGCTTACTACCTGCGCCTGTCGCCGCCCTTTGCCGTGGGCATGCTGGCCATGTCGGCGCTGATGCTGGTCGTGCTGGCGCGCTTGCCCGCAGGTGCGGTGCTGCCGGTCTCTGTCGTGGTCTTCGTGCTGGCCTGGATCGGCCAGTTCGTCGGCCATCGGATCGAAGGGCGCAAGCCCTCCTTCTTCCAGGATTTGCGCTTCCTCCTGATCGGGCCGCTGTTCGTACTGGCCTTCCTCTATCGGCGCTGGCATATCCCGTACTGAAGCGGGCAGCCGCAGCATTTCCGGATCGGGCGCGCTTTGTATTAAGATGTCGCAGATGGACGGTATCGACCGCCGATGCGCATTCATGGCGCGTTTGCGAGGATGCGTGCCATTTCCACGCTGCCCGGAGACGGGCCAAAATTTCAGTTGGAGTGTTTTTGTTATGAAGAAATTGCTTGTGATTGCAGCCTTGGGCTCCCTGGTGGCCGGCTGCGCAGTGACCCCCAATTCGGCCAGCGTCTACAACTCCCGCCAGGCGCAGGGTGAGCAGACCGTGCGCATGGGCGTGGTCGAATCGATCCGCAACGTGACCATCGACAAGGGTTCCAGCGGCATCGGTACGCTCGGTGGCGCTGCACTCGGCGGCATCGCCGCGGGCTCCAACATCGGTGGTGGCAACGGTGCCCTGGCAGCCGGCATCGTCGGCGCGCTGGCCGGTGGCGTGCTGGGCAACCAGGCTGAAGCCCACCTGAACAACCGTCCCGGCCTGGAAATCACCGTGCGCCTGGACAATGGCGAACTGCGTGCCATCACCCAGGATGCCGACGAGCCGTTCCGTGTCGGCGAGCGCGTGCGCCTGCTCTCCAACGGCCGTACCACCCGCGTGACCCACTGATCGGCGTCACCGCATCAGAAAAAGCAGGACTGTGGTCCTGCTTTTTTTGTCCTTGCGCAGTTCAGGAGCAAGCCCGCGTCAGCCAGGCTTGCCTCTCCATCCGGTATAGCCGGTGCATGCGATACGGGTGATTCACGGGCAGCCGTGGGTGCAGGAAGTCGTCCTGCACGTCCGTGTGCATTCCCAGCCTTTGCATTACCGCCAGCGAGCGCAGGTTCGCCGGAATCGTGAATGCCACGATCTGGGATAAATGCAGCGCCTGGAACCCGAAATCGAAGGCACAATGCGCAGCCTCACTCACATAGCCCTTTCCCCATAACGCCGGCGCCAATCGCCAGGCGATTTCCACGGCCGGGGTGAAATGCGCTTCAAATCCCACCTGCATCAAGCCCACGAGCCCCGCGAACTCGGCCACGTCCGGTATTTCCAGCGCCCATGGGCCGAAGCCGTGCATGTCGAAATGCGCTTCGATGCGATCCGCCAGTGCATCGCTCTCCGAGCGCTTCAGCGGAGCCGGGAAATGTTGCATGGCCACGGGATCGGCATTGAGCTCTGCCAGCGGCCCTCGATCATCCGGCCGCCACCGACGTAGCAGTACCCGTGGTCCCCTCAGCAGGGTGTTTTCAGGAGTTCGCAGCATTCCCATCCTCCGGCTTGGGCCGCAGCTTCAGCAGCCACATGTAGATCACCGTCTCCAGCAGCGCCACCGTGCTGCCGATGATGACTTCGCCCACCCGCATCAGCGCCAGATGCAATTCCTGGCTCAGCCCCTGGCCGGTAAAGGCCGCCGATAGCAGGATCACCACGGTCGCCGGGCCCAGCCGCCAGTTGCTGGGATAGTTCTGCAGCAGCATGGCCACCACCACGGCCGCCGTCAGCGCCACCAGCATCGCCAGGAAGGTCGGTCCGAACACCACCAGTGCGATGCACGAGACGATGCAGCCGGAAATGGTATTGATCAACCGCGCCCGGAAATTGGCCTTGGCCACCGTCATGTCCGGTTCGGTGACGATGATCAGCGAGATCATGGCCCAGTAGGGTTCGGCGATGCCCAGGGCGCGCAATCCGTACCACAGGATCAGGCAGCCGGAGAGGATCTTGACCAGGTAGGCCAGGGCATTCTTGCGGGGATTGATGAAGTGCAATTCCATGGAAACGGGCGAGAGCAGGGGAGGGGCGACTGGATGGGGGCGATGTTAACCATGCGCGGACGACCCGGCAAGCCTCCATGCAAAAACGCCGCCGCGTCCGGAGTGACCGGCGCGCGGCGGCGTTTCTGGCGCAGGCACCCGAGTCCGGGCACCAGGCTGCTACGGCTTACTTGCCAGCCATGGCCAGCAGCATGTCATTGGTACGCTTGACGAAACTGGCCGGGTCAGCCAGGGCGCCACCCTCGGCCAGCAGGGCCTGGTCGTACAGGATGTGCGACCAGTCGTCGAAGCGCGCCTCTTCATACTTCAGACGCTGTACCAGCGGGTGGTCCGGATTGATTTCCAGGGTCGGCTTGGAATCCGGTGCGGCCTGTCCCGCCGCCTTCAGCATGCGTACCAGGTTGCCCGAGAGCTCGTTCTCGTCAGCCACCAGGCAAGCCGGGGAGTCGGTCAGGCGGAAGGTCACGCGCACGTCCTTGGCCTTGTCGGCCAGGGCGGTCTTCATCTTCTCCACCAGATCCTTGTACTCGGCCTGCGTATCTTCGTGCTGCTTCTTCTCGGCTTCGTTTTCCAGCTGGCCCAGATCCAGACCACCCTTGGCCACCGAGGCCAGTTCCTTGCCTTCGAACTCGGTCAGGAAGGACAGCATCCACTCGTCCACGCGGTCCGTCAGCAGCAGCACTTCCACGCCCTTCTTGCGGAAGATTTCCAGGTGCGGGCTGTTCTTGGCCGCCTGGAAGGTCTCGGCGGTGACGTAATAGATCTTGTCCTGGCCTTCCTTCATGCGGCCCAGGTAGTCGGCCAGCGAGACGTTCTGCACCTCGCTGTCGTTGTGGGTCGAAGCGAAGCGCAGCAGCTTGGCGATGCGCTCCTTGTTGGCCGCGTCTTCGCCGATGCCTTCCTTGAGCACCTGGCCGAACTCGGTCCAGAAGGTGGCGTACTTGTCCTTCTGCGCCTGGTCCTCGCTGTTGGCCAGCTCTTCCAGCAGGCCCAGCACGCGCTTGGCCGAACCATCGCGGATGGCCCGCACGTCGCGCGACTCCTGCAGGATTTCGCGCGAGACGTTCAGCGGCAGGTCGGCCGAATCGATCACGCCCTTGACGAAGCGCAGGTACACCGGCATCAGCTGCTCGGCGTCATCCATGATGAACACGCGCTTGACGTAGAGCTTGATGCCGCCGCGCTTGTTTCGGTCCCACAGGTCGAACGGGGCGCGCGCCGGGATGTAGAGCAACTGGGTGTATTCGCTGCGGCCCTCGACCCGGTTGTGGGTGTAGGCCAGGGGCGCGCCGAAATCGTGCGAGACGTGCTTGTAGAACTCTTCATATTGCTCAGGCGTGACTTCCGACTTGCTGCGGCTCCACAGCGCGCTGGCCTGGTTCACGGTCTCCAGCTCGTCCTTCTGCACGGTTTCCTTCTTTTCCTCGTCCCATTCTTCCTTGTGCATCAGGATGGGCAGGGAAATGTGGTCGGAATACTTGCGGATGATGGACTTCAACTGCCAGGCCGAGAGGAACTCGTCCTCACCCTCGCGCAGGTGCAGGATGATGTCGGTGCCGCGGCTCGGCTTGTCGATCTGCTCGATGGAGAAATCACCGGCACCTTCGGATTCCCAGCGCACGCCTTCGGCGGCCGGGGTGCCGGCACGGCGCGTCTCGACCGTGATGCGGTCGGCGACGATGAAGCCGGAATAGAAGCCCACGCCGAACTGGCCGATCAGGGCCGCGTCCTTCTGCTGGTCGCCCGACAGGCGCGAGAAGAACTCCTTGGTGCCCGACTTGGCGATGGTGCCCAGGTGGGAGATGGCCTCCTCACGGTTCATGCCGATGCCGTTGTCGGAAATGGTGATGGTGCGTGCGGCCTTGTCGAAGCTGATCCTGATCTTCAGTTCCGGGTCGTCTTCGTACAGGCCGGCGTTGTTGATCGCCTCGAAGCGCAGCTTGTCGGCCGCGTCGGAGGCGTTGGAGACCAGCTCGCGCAGGAAGATTTCCTTGTTCGAATACAGCGAGTGGATCATCAACTGGAGCAGTTGCTTGACTTCGGCCTGGAAGCCCATGGTCTGTTTTTCGGTGGCCATGTTTGTGTCCTTATTGAAGAAATGGATGAGTTGAATAGCTTGCGGCAATCGCCTGTGGGCTGGATATAGGGAGAGACTTGTGGTTTTTCAACAGCATTTTTAAAGAGTTTTTCAGCGCTTTGGTCTTCTGCGGAATTTCCTGATGGCACGGCGGCAACAAGCTCACCATAATTGCGAATATTAATTTTTATCAAGTCAATTGAAATTAAACGGTTTTTCCCTGTTATTTGTAATTGAGTTGCAATCCTCGAGTGATAGAATTGTTTTGACAAAATGGTAATATTTTTCGTTTTTCCCCAAAGAGGGAGAGCGGAAGCGGAGGGCCAGGCCGGGACTTGCAAAGACGAAGAATATGAGTCCCCGTGCCTGATAACTGGAATCGCAGCGCTGGCTGGCGATTCTTTCCTAAGGGTGTTTTGGGGCAGGGGAGGCCGGTCCGGTACCGGCTGATCGCGTTGATGAGAGTTCTCAAGAGCAAACCGTTCATATTCGCAGTTTCACTCGGACTGACCGTGCCCCAGGTGGCACGGTCTGCAGAT
This sequence comes from Herbaspirillum sp. C7C2, assembly GCF_022627865.1. Classification (NCBI taxonomy): domain Bacteria; kingdom Pseudomonadati; phylum Pseudomonadota; class Betaproteobacteria; order Burkholderiales; family Oxalobacteraceae; genus Herbaspirillum; species Herbaspirillum sp. C7C2. The sequence continues at coordinate 78,854 of NZ_JABXGI010000019.1, read as the reverse complement.
AACCCGCCGCTACCGGCGGAGCCGGCGGCGGCGTCCAGAGCGGTGGTGAACGTGCCGCCCCAGAATGGCGGCACCCTGGATGTACCGCCCCAGATTCGCCTGGGCGCCGATCCGGCCGGTCCGGCGCTGGCCGACTATCGCCTGCCGGCCTTGCCCGCCGATACCCCGGCGCCTTCGGCGCAGGACGAAATCCTGCTGCTGCTGCGCCAGTCCGATCCCGGCTTTTCCGGCAACCTGATCGCGCTGCCCCAGATCAGCATCGTCTCCGAGGGCGATGTGGTCCCTGACCTGAACCTGCGCAGCGTACTCGACCTGGCGCTCAACAACAGCTACAGCTATGCCGCCACGGCGGCCCAGGCCGATCAGGCCCGCTATGCGTCCAAGGCCACCGCCGGACAGATGGGGCCGACCCTGGACGTGCGGGCGCAGAAAGGCAACGAGTATTCCTCGCCTTCCTCCGTGCTCGACCCCAATACCGGCCTGGTGCAGCGTGCGAACTACCACAAGCGCTGGGACGTCACGCTGATCGGCCGCCAGCCCATCTTCGCCCCCGGCTCCTACTACGACTACCGCAAGTCCAGTTCCCTGGCCGATGCCGCCGACCTGCGCCGCGACGACGCCCGCGAGACCCTGTACTACAACGCCATCAAGGCCTACTACGACGTCATGCGCGCGTACGCCTCGCTGTCCTTTGCCCGCAGCTATTCGCAGCGCATGAGCGCCTTGCTGGACTACATGAACAAGCGCCTCGAAGGCGGCGGCGCCAGTCGCATCGATTTCGAACGCGTGCGCGGCCGCTCGCTGACTGCCCAGTCCGCCGTGGCCGAAGCCGAAGGCGCCCTGGAAAGCGCCATGGTGACCCTGAACCAGGTCACCGGCCGCAAGATCGAGCAGCTGGAAGTGCCCGACCACATGATGCCGGTGGTCCCCGACACCTCCAAGCTTGCCCTGCAGGACGTCTACGACACCAATCCCGGCGTGCGTGCCGCGCGGCGCGATCTGGATGCGGCCAACCAGGAACTGAAGTCGGCCCGTGCCAAGTTCTCGCCCACGCTGGCCCTGGAATGGACCCAGATCAAGAGCCGTGGCGTGGGTGGCGCCATCGACACTACCACCAACGCCCTGCAGCAGACCACCGACCGTCGCCTGATGCTGGTGATGTCGATGAACCTGCTCAACGGCGGCTCCGACGTCTATTACACCAAGCAGGCCGGCGCCAAGTACGTCGAAAAGAGCAACACCGCGCTGGACCTGGAACGCAAGTTGCGTGAGCAGATCGAGATCAATTACCGCACCCTGGGCGCGGTGAGAAAGCGCATGGAAATCTCGCGCCAGGCTTACCTGACCAATGCCAACGTGGCCGATGTCTTCCTGGAACAGCTCTCCACCGGCAGCAAGCAATTGCTGGACGTGCTGGATGCCTACCAGCAGGCCTACCAAGCGCGTACCGATTTTGCCAACCTGCTGTTCCAGCAGGCCGACATCAGCTATCAGATCCTGCGCAACACGGGGCGCGCCTCGGCGCTGGAAACCCTGCCCGCGCGGGCAGCGAAATAGGACGGGGGACACATGGAGGGGGGAAGGGAACAGAATTTCTGGCCAGGCTTCGTGGACGCACTGTCCAACGTGGTGCTGGTCATGATCTTCGTGGTGGTGGTGTTCGTGGTGACCTTGTTCTACTACTCGCAGAAGCTGGCGCAGACCAAGGTCAGCCAGCTGATCTCGCAGACGCAGAGCCAGAACCAGCGTGAGGTCAAGGCATCCCAGAAGGATGTGGCTGCCGCCGAACGCAGCGGGGCCGAGCGCCAGAACGACAATGCGCCCACTAACGCCAGCAGTGCCAGCAGCGCTGCCAACAGCGCCGCATCCAGCGCCGCCGAGACACCGGGCGAGCGCGAGAAGGCCAAGGAAATCGAACAGCTCAGGCGCGAAGTGGCTACCCTGAAAGCCAAGCTGGCCGCGCCGCCGCTGCAGTCCGACAACGGCAGCCTGCGTAGCGACGCCGCGCCCTCCAGCCCCAACGCGATCCAGGTCAAGACCGAACCCAATGACAAGGAAGTGGCCCCCGGCCTGCGCATCGACGCCAACGAAAAAGCGGTCACCCTCACTTTCGACGCCGACTCCACCCAGTTGAACGAAGAGGGCGGCAAGGCCCTCGACAAGAGCATCGGCGACTGGATCCGGCGCGTCAAATCCAGCCAGGGCAAGATTGTCGTGACCGGCGTCATCGGCAGTGGCAGCTACAGTGAAAGCCGCCGCCGCGCCTACTACCGCACCGTCGCCGTGCGCAATTACCTCATCGATGCCGGGGTCGACAAGGAGCGCGTGACCAGCCGCGTGGCCACCGACCAGAACGGTAGCGGCAACGACGCCCGCGTGGTCGTGCAATATCAGGCCTCGGCAAAATGACGCTCTCGCTCAAGCCCGGCGCCGACCACGGGATTGCCTCCCGCGGCAAGGGCTTCATGCGCCGCGTGGCGCCGCGCCTGGACCGCCGCCTGGGCCAGTTGCACGCCATGCCGCGTCCGCGCCTGGCGGTCCTGGCCTGCGCGCTGCTGCTGGCCTTGCTGGTCGTCTGGTCCATCCTGGCGCCGATCGACATGGTGGTGCGCGGCAGCGGGCGCATCGTCGCTTCCGAACATAACCAGGTGATCCAGCATCTGGAGGGTGGCATCGTCTCGGCCATCCTGGTGCGCGAAGGCGCGGTGGTCAAGAAGGGCCAGACCCTGATCTCCATTGCCGACGTGCGCGCCAATGCCGACCTGGGCGAAGGCCGTGTAAAAATCCTCGGTCTGCGTGCCAGGGTGGCGCGGCTCTCGGCCGAAGCCTCCGGCGCGGCCAGCCTGCAGATGCCGGCCGACCTCGAGCGTGATGATCCGGCCGTGCAGAGCGAGCAGGCTGCCTTTGCCGCCCGCGCCGCCAAGCTGACGCAGGAAATGTCGGTGCTGCGCGAACAGGCCGCCCAGCGCCAGGCCGAACTGGGCGAGGCCGTGAGCCGCCAGAAAAGCCAGGCCACCGAGGTCGACCTGGCCCAGCGCCAATACAAGCTGATCCACAACATGCTGGAGCGCAATGCCGCCTCCCAGCTGGAAGACATCCAGGCTGCGGCCCGCGTGCAGGATGCCCAGAGCCGCCTGGCCGCCACCGATGCCATGATCCCGCGCCTGAAGGCGGCCATCGCCGAATCCCAGGCCAAGATGGGCGAAGCCTCCTCGCGCTTCCGCTCTGATGCCCGTACCGACCTGACCGCCACCGAAAACGAACTGGCGCGCCTGCAGGAAGAAATCAAGTCGCGCAACGACCGTGTCTCCCGCTCCGAAGTCAAGGCACCCATGGATGGCGTGGTCAACCGCGTCATGATCAATACCGTGGGCGGGGTGGTGCGCCCGGGCGACCCCATCATCGAGATGACCCCCAGCGACGACAAGTTGGTCATCGAAGCCCGCATCTCCCCGACCGACCGTGCCGAACTGGTCACCGGCGCCCGTGCGCGGGTCAAGGTCTCGGCCTATGACTATGGCGTCTATGGCGCCATGGAAGGCGTGGTCACCGAGATCAGCGCCGATACCGTTCCCGACGAGAACAACCAGCGCGGCGAACGCAGCTATCGCATCAAGATCGCCGTGCAGCGCGGTGACAGCGCCTTGCAGCGCAAGCTGGACCTGATGCCCGGCATGACCGCCAGCGCCGACATCATCGTCGGTCGCCGTACCGTCTGGCAGTACCTGATGTCGCCCCTGTCGCGCTTCGGCCAGGGTGCCCTGCGGGAGCCGCGATGACTGCCCCGCACCGCCTGCATCCCCGGTTTCACCGGTCGCACACGCCCACCCCGATGGGCGTTGCGGCTTTTGACGTTTTCTGCACCATCCACATCCCTTGCGTTCTTTTCTCCGGAACCTCGCACGTATGAAAAACCTTCGCCAGTTCTATGCACTTGCCGCCATCCCGACGCTCCTGCTGCTGTTGGGCGCCTTCCTGTTCCGGGGCTTCGTGGGGCATGCCATCCAGATCAACCCCTTCCTGAACCTGTTCATCATCGCCGTGGCGCTGTTCGGGATCGGCCTGATCGGCTACAACCTGTACCGCGTCAACTGGGAATACGACAAGCTGATGCAGTTCTATGACCGCACCAAGTCCGGCGAATCCATGGAAAGCCTGGTCAAGGCGCCCGAGTTCGCGGGCACCGAGATCGGTCAGGTGCTGGTCAGCGTGGCCAGCACCAAGGGCCGCCTGACCTCGCGTATCGAACAGGAAACCATCGAAGGTTCGCTGCACGACCTGCGCGCCCACCTCGAAGCCAAGACCGAGTTCCCGCAATTCCTGACCGGCTTCATGATCGCGCTGGGCCTGCTGGGGACCTTCATCGGCCTGCTCGAAACCCTGGTCAGCACTGCCGAGCTGATTGACGGCTTCGGCAAGGCCAGCACCGGCGGCGACATGGATGCTTCCTTCATGCATCTGGTGGCCGACCTGCAGAAACCGCTGGCCTCGATGGGTACCGCCTTCTCGGCCTCGATGTTCGGCCTGATCGGTTCGCTGGCGCTGGGCCTGACCCTGACCCCGCTGCGCGCGGCCAGCAAGAAGCTGGTGGCCCGCGCCCGCGAATGCATCAGCGACATGGTGCAACACGTGGTGCACGACGCCACCGGTCCGGCCGCCACCCAACGCCAGGGCGTGTCCGAATCCTTCCTGGCCGAATTCCTGCAGGATCTGATGGTCCTGCAGCGCGAATCCATCATGGCTGCCCGCAACAGCTCGGAAGCCTCGCTGCAGGCCGGCATCAAGCTCGAAGGCCTGAACGACCGCCTGAACAACATCGTCCAGCTCTTCAACGACAGCATGGAAGAATCGCGTAGCCTGCGCCAGCTGGTGGCCTTCGGCCCGCGCATGCACGAAACCGCGCAGCAGACCCTGGAAGAGATCCGCACCGTCGGCCAGTTGATCAATACCAAGATCACCTCGGCCCGCGACCTCTCCGACAGCCTGTCCTCGCTGGAAGAACGCCTCTCGGTCAACGGCGACATCGCCAACCGCACCTTCGAAGTGCTGCCACAGATCGTCACCACCATCCAGGCCGGCCAGCTGGCGCTGTCCACCGCGCTGAGCTCGCTGCAGACGCAGCAGGGCGAAATCTCCAGCATGAACGAAAAGAACGCGCAGAACATCGCGCAACTGCCGGCACTGCTGAACCAGATTTCCGTGCGCCTGGCCGACGAGATGGGCGCCATTCAGTACCAGGGCGAACTGCAGGCCACCGTCGCAGCGCGCCTGAACGAACTGGGCAACACCATCGGTGAGAACTCCAGCAACATGGCCCGCGACGCGCTGTCGGCACGCCAGCTGCAGATCGACCTGGCCAAGCACATGGCGACCCAGAACGATCGCGTCAAGAACCTGGGCGCCATCCCGCAATCGCTGACCTCCATCACCGAAGCCCTGATGCGCCAGAACATCAACTGGCAGACCGTCATCGACGAAATGCGCAGCGGCCGCCAGACCATGGTCAAGGACCTGCGCCTGGAACTGCGCGAAGCCATCCGCGAAATCACCACCGCCAACCGTGGCGGCCAGGCCTGATCGCGGCATAACCGGGCATAAGAGAGTCACCACCGCATCATGAACGCCAGCGAACAGGTCCACATCGATCAACCGCAGGTCCTGCAGGACCTGCGGCAGGACCCCAGCTATCTGTCGCTGTTGCGCGCCTATGGCAGTCGCTTCGTCGAGATCATCGTAGCCGGGGTGCTGGTGAACCTGCTGGGCCTGCTCATGCCGCTGTATTCGCGGCTGATCTACGACAAGGTACTGGGCAACCACATCCCCGAGACGCTCTGGGCGCTGACCCTGGGCATGCTGCTGTTCATGGCGCTGGAAATGGTATTGCGCGTCATCCGCGTGTACTACACCGAACAGCTGGCCGGGCGCCTGGATACCGAGTTCGACGAGGTCTCGGCACGTCGTCTCCTGACCGCCGAGGTGCAGGCCCCGGTCGGAGTGGTGCTGGCACGTTATCGCGATCTTTCGGCCGCGCGTGACCTGCTGTCCTCCAACTACATGCTGTTGCTGGTGGACCTGCCTTTCCTGCTGCTCTATCTGGTGGTGCTGGGCCTGATCGGCGGCCACATGGTGTGGGTGCTGCTGGTGGGTGGGGCCGTACTGGTGGCGCTGCAGCTCTTGCTGAAGGTGCCGGCCAACGACTATGCCAATGCCGCCATGAAGGCCGGTGCCGGCAAGGTCGACAAGCTCGCCAGCATCGTCTACGGCATGGAAACCCTGAAGACCACGCCGCTGCAGGACCGCCTGTTGCGCAGTTTCCTGATCGACGCCGCCGCCAATGCGGTGGCCCAGGCCAAGAGCCGTTACTGGATGAACACCAGCTACGCCATCTCCAGCGTCGGCTATACCTTCATCGCGGTGGCCACCCTGGTGGTGGGTGTCTATCTGGTGGAAGACAACCTCCTGACCGTGGGCGCGCTGATCGCGTGTTCGCTCCTGATCAGCCGCGCCACCACGGTGCTGTCGTCGCTGGCGGCACTGCTAGGACGTATCGAGATGTTCCGCCGCGCCCGCGCCGAGTTCGACCAGCTGTTCGAGGCGCAACCCGAGACCGTCAGCGCCGATGTGCTGCGCCAGGAAATGCGCGGCCTGATCCAGGTCGGCAACCTGCTGCTGCACCTGGACAGGAAGGAAACCCCGACCCTCAAGCATGTCTCCCTGACCGTGCAGCCGGGCGAGAAGGTCGGCATCGTCGGCCGCTCCGGTTCCGGCAAGTCCACGCTGCTGCGTGCGCTGGCCGGGCTGCATCATCCCGACGAAGGCCATGTGCTCATCGATGGCGTGGCCGTGACGGCCTATGCCCCTGAGGTCCGCATGCGCTGCATCGGCTTCAAGCCGCAGGAACCCTTCCTCTTCGATGGCACAGTGGCAGCCAATATCTTCGTCGGCGACCGCGTGCCGGGGCAGGTGTACGAGGCAGCGTTGGCGGTGTCCTCGCTGGACGACCTGATCGCCCGTGGCGAACTGCGGCTGGACCAGCTCATCAAGGCGCCCGGCAATCTTTCCGGTGGCCAGCGCCAGATGGTGGCCCTGGCCCGGGTGGTCGCCAGCACGCCGCGCATCCTGCTGCTGGACGAGCCCACCACCGGCGTGGACCAGCAGACCGAGGCCCGCATCATCGAGCGCCTGGTGGCCTATGCCGGCCCGCGCACGCTGGTGGTGGCCACCCATAGCCCCGCGCTGTTGCAGCACATGGACCGCATCGTCGTCATCGACGGCGGTCGCATCGTGGCCGACGGGCCGCGGGCCCAGATTTTGCAGTAACGTCGTGCAGCCCACGGCGAACCTGATTCGAACCGATCTTCGATAGCGAGGAAACATGGCAACCGCAAGCTCATCACAAGCGAACTCCGCGGACAAGGTCACCGGCCCGGTACGGGTGGTGATGCCCGACCAGGCCGGCAGCTTCCAGGTCAGCGCCACCCGCGCCGCCGTTCAGCACGTCCAGGTGGTGGACGTGGACATGGTGCTGCACATGGCCGACGGCACCAAGGTGGTGCTGGCCGGTGGCGCCATCGAGGCGATGGACGACAAGTCCAAGGTCAAGTTTGCCGATACCAGCGCCGATACCGGCAAGCTGCTCGATTCGGTGGGCAAGATCGCGCTCAAGCCCAATGACCAGTCGCGCATCCTCAATTCCGACCCGGTGGCGGTCCCACCCAATGTGACACCGGCCCAGCAGGTGACGGTGGACCGCAACGCGGCCAGCATCGGCAACGATGGCGGCAGCCAGTTTTCCCAGATCATCAGCGAAAATTCGGCCTCGCTCACCACCAGCAGCAACGGCACCAGCAAGGCCGGTGGTTCGGCCGGTGCAGTGGTGGGGGGCGACACCACCCACACCACGGTGGGCGCCACCGCGGCGGCGTCGCAGAACCTGACGGCCAATACGCCACCGGTGTTCTCGCCGCCAGCCAATCCCAGTTCCAACGATGCGCCGGTCAAGCCTTCCGAACCGCAGGTGCCACCCGAGCGGCCCGGCTCGATTCCCTCGCCGCCGATTCAGGTCGACCCCTCGCAGCCGGCCATGGCCATCAAGCTGGTCAACCTGGCCACCATCACCCAGACCGGCGACGTCCTCTACGGTAGCGGCGGCATTCCGCAATCGGCCACGGATGCCGGCCTGCCGTTGCAGTTCAGCACCCAGGTGATCAACGCCGGCAATGATGTGCGCACCATCTATGCCGCCGGCAACAATGCCGGCACCTTCATCAAGGTGTTCGATGTCACCATCACCGGCAATGGCAATGTGGTGTCGGTGATCGTCTCGGGTGTGCCGGCCAACATGTCCATCGTCAACGCCACCGATCTCGGTGGCGGTCGCTACGAGATGACGGTGGCGGCCGGCCAGACCGATTTCCCGATGCAGTTGCAGTACAACACGGTCGAGGCCAATGCCTCCTCGCCGGTGCATCAGGCCTTCGATCTCACCTTCACCACCACGGTCTCGACCTCGCGCGGCCCGCAGACCCTGGTCGATGTGCGCCACGTCGCCGTCAAGGATGCCACCGTCTATGGCGACCTGAGCTACCTCGATCCGGCCACCGGCGATCCGGTGCTGGTGTTGCCGGCCCAGGGCGCACCGCACGAGGTACATGCCGGCAACGGTGGCGTGACCATCTACGGCAGCAATGCCAATGACCTGCTCTATGGCGGCAGCGGCAACGACATCATCTACGGTGGCAGTGGCAATACCTTCTTCCAGGGCGGTGCTGGCGCAGACCAGCTGGTGGGCGGCGTCAACAGCACCGGTACCAACGTCAACACGGCCAGCTACGCCGGCTCCAGCGCCGGCGTGACGGTCAATCTGGTGACCGGCCTGGGCAGTGGCGGCGATGCCCAGGGCGACCAGCTTTCCAACATCCAGAACCTGCGCGGCAGTGCCTTCGACGATACCTTCGTCGCCAACGCCGTGGTCAACCGCCTGGATGGCGGCAGTGGCGGTTCCGATACGGTGTCCTACGTGTCTTCGAACGCGGCCGTGACGGTCAACCTGATCACCGGCACCGGCGCGGGCGGTTATGCGCAGGGCGACACCTATACCCATATCCAGAACGCCATCGGCAGCGACTACAACGATCTCTTCGTGGCCAGCAGCGATGCCAACCGCTTCGACGGCGGCCTGGGCTCGAACACCGTCTCCTACGCCAATTCCAATGCCGGCGTGAACGTCAACCTGCAGAGTGGCCTGGGGAGCGGCGGCGCAGCGGCGGGCGACAGCTACATACGCATCCAGAACGTCATCGGCAGCGCCTATGACGATACCTTCGTGGGCAACGTGGACGTCAATACCTTCGATGGCGGCACTGGCGGCAATGACACAGTCAGCTATGCCGGCTCCACCACCGGCGTGTCGATCAACTTCGTCTCCGGTCGCGGTACCGGCGGCTATGCCGAGGGTGATAGCTACAACCACATCCAGAATGCCATCGGCTCGGCCTTCGACGACGTCTTCATCGTCGGCGTGGATACGCGCCGCATCGACGGCGGCAGCGGCGGTTCCGATACCCTGAACTTCGGCGCTTCCACCGGCGCGGTCAGCATCAACATGATCACCCAGGCCGGCAGCGGCGGGTATGCGCAGAACATCAGCTTCGCCAACATCCAGAACATCGTCGGCAGCTCGTATTCCGACACCTTCATCGCCAGCGTCGGAGCCAACAATTTCAACGGCGGCCTGGGCGGCTCGGACACGGTGAGCTACGAGTTTTCCACCAGCGCCGTGACGGTCGACCTGACCCACACCGATGGCACCGGCACCTCCGGCGGCTACGCCCAGGGCGACGTGCTGGCGCACATCCAGAACCTGATCGGCAGCGCCTACGACGACATCTTCATCGCCAGTGCCGATGTCAACAATTTCGACGGCCGGGGTGGTTCCAACACGGTCAGCTACATCTATTCGACCGGTGGCGTCACGGTGGACCTGACCAATACCATCGGCACCGGTACCGGCGGCTACTATGCGGCGGGCGACTCCTTCACCAATATCCAGAACCTGATCGGCAGCGTCTACGACGATACCTTCGTCGCCAGTGCCGCGGCCAACAGCTTCGACGGCGGTGGCTCCAACCACAACCGTGTCAGCTATGCCGCCTCCAGCGCCGCCGTAACGGTGGACCTGAACTACACCGATGGCACCGGCACCTCCGGTGGCTATGCCCAGGGCGACAAGCTGGTCAACATCCAGGACCTCACCGGCGGCGCCGGCAATGACCTCTTCGTGGCCAACTTGGCAGCCAACAACTTCGACGGTGGCGCCGGCTCCAACACGGTCAGCTACGCCCGTTCCAACGGCGCCGTGACGGTCGACCTGGTGCAGGGCAGCGGCAGCGGCGGCTATGCCGACAACGACACCTACCTCAACATCCAGAACGTCATCGGCAGCGACTACAACGACCTGTTCATTGCCAACCTGGCGGCCAATGCCTTCGTCGGCGGTGCCGGCAACAATACGGTCAGCTATGCCAAGGCCAGCGATGGCAATGGCGTCACCGTCGACCTGTTCCACGGCACCGGCAGTACCGGCTTTGCCGCAGGTGACACCTATAGCGGCATCCAGAACGTCATCGGCAGCGCCTATGACGATACCTTCATCGCCGACAACAACGTCAATGTCTTCAATGGCGGGCTGGGTTCCAATACGGTCAGCTACGCCTTCTCGACCGGCGCGGTGACGATCAACCTGGTCACCGGTACCGGTAGCGGCGGCTTTGCCGCCGGCGACAGCTATACCGCCATCCAGAACGTGGTGGGTTCCGCCCAGGACGATGTGATCATCGCCAGCGCCGAGGCCAACAGCATCGACGGTGGCAGCAGCACGGCCACCTCCCACAATCGGGTCAGCTATGCCAGCTCGGACGCCGCCGTCACGGTGGACCTGAGCTACACCAACGGCACCGGTACCTCGGGCGGCTACGCGGCCGGCGACAAGCTCTCCAACATCCAGGACCTGACCGGCAGCATCTACGACGATACCTTCGTGGCCAGCCTGGCGGCCAACAACTTCGACGGTGGCGGCGTCTCCCTGCACAACCGCGTCAGCTATGCGCATTCCACCAGCAGCGAAACCATCAACCTGTTTACCGGTGCCGGCAGCGGCACCTATGCCCAGAGCGATACCTATACCAACATCCAGGACGTCACCGGTGGTTCGGGCGACGACCTGATCATCGCCAGCGCCGCCGCGAACAATATCGACGGTGGCGCCAGCACGGCGAGTTCGCATAATCGCGTCAGCTACCAGAATTCCACCGTGTCCGAAACGGTGGACCTGTTCAACGGCGTAGGTACTGGCGGCACTGGCAGCCTGGCCAACGGCGACACCTACACCAACATCCAGGACGTCACCGGCGGCAGCGCCGACGACACCTTTGTCGCCAGCGCCGCAGCCAACAATTTCGACGGTGGCGGCGGTACCCACAACCGTGTGAGCTATGCCAATTCCAGCGTGGACGAGACCGTCAACCTGGTCACCAGCGCCGGCAGCGGCGGCACGGGCAGCCTGGCCAATGGCGATACCTACACCAATATCCAGGACGTCACCGGCGGCAGTGGCAACGACACCTTCTACGGCAATGCCGCGGCCAACCGTCTGGATGGCGGCGGCGGCTTGCACAACCGGGTCAACTACAGCAGTTCCACGGTGTCGGAGACGGTCAACCTGTTCGACGGTACCGGCACGGGCGGCACCGGCAGCCTGGCCAACGGCGATACGTATGCCAACATCCAGGACGTCACCGGTGGCACCGCCGACGATGTCTTCATCGCCAGTGCGGCCGCCAACTTCTTCGATGGCGGCACCGGCTCGCTGCATAACCGGGTGAGCTATACCAATTCCACCGTCGACGAGACCGTCAACCTGGTCACCGGCCAGGGCACGGGCGGCACCGGCAGCCTGGCCAATGGCGATACCTACATCAACATCCAGGACATCACCGGCGGTGGCGGCAACGACACCTTCTACGGCAATACCGCCGCCAACCGCTTCGATGGCGGCGGTGGTAGCCACAACCGGGTCAACTACAGCACCTCGACGGTGGCCGAGACCATCGACCTGTTCGGTGGCACCGGGACCGGCGGTACCGGCAGCCTGTCCAATGGCGATACCTATACCAACATCCAGGACGCCACCGGCGGCACTGCCGACGATGTCTTCATCGCCAGCGCGGCGGCCAACTTCCTCGACGGCGGCACGGGTTCGCTGCACAACCGGGTCAGCTACACCAATTCCACCGTCGACGAAACGGTGAACCTGTTCAATGGCACGGGTAGCGGCGGCACCGGCAGCCTGGCCAATGGCGACACCTATGCCAACATTCAGGATGTCACCGGCGGCAGCGGTAACGACACCTTCGTCGCCAGCGCGGCGGCCAATCGTTTCGATGGTGGTGCCGGTACCCACAACCGGGTGAGCTACACCAACTCCACCGTCGATGAAACGATCGACCTGATCAGCGGACTGGGGAGTGGCGGCACCAACAGCCTGGCCAATGGCGACACCTACACCAACATCCAGGACGCCACCGGCGGCAGCGGCAACGACACTTTCTACGGCAACACCGCCGCCAACAGTTTCGATGGTGGTGGCGGCAGCCACAACCGGGTCAACTACAGCAGTTCCACGGTATCGGAGACGGTCAACCTGTTCAACGGTACCGGCACGGGCGGCACCGGCAGCCTGGCCAACGGCGATACCTACACCAACATCCAGGACGTCACCGGCGGTACTGCCGATGACGTGTTCATCGCCAATGGGCTCGCCAATGCCTTCGATGGTGGCACCGGCTCGCTGCACAACCGGGTGAGCTATGCCAATTCCGCAGTCGACGAGACCGTCAACCTGGTCACCGGCCAGGGCAGTGGCGGCACCAACAGCCTGGCCAACGGCGACACCTACATCAACATCCAGGACATCACCGGCGGTGGTGGCAATGACACCTTCTACGGCAATACTGCCGCCAACAATTTCGATGGCGGTGGCGGTACCCATAACCGGGTCAACTACAGCACCTCGACGGTGGCCGAAACCATCAACCTGTTCAACGGAACCGGTACGGGCGGCACGGGCAGCCTGGCCAATGGCGACACCTACACCAACATCCAGGATGCCACCGGCGGGTCCGCCGATGACGTGTTCGTGGCCAGCGCGGCCGCCAACTTCTTCGATGGCGGTACAGGTTCGCTGCACAATCGGGTGAGCTACGCCAACTCCACCGTCAACGAAACCATCAACCTGCTCAGCGGCAGCGGTTCGGGCGGTACCGGCAGCCTGGCCAATGGCGATACCTATGCCAACATCCAGGACGCCACCGGCGGCAGTGGCAACGACACCATCGTGGCCAACGCGGCCGCCAACTTCCTGGATGGCGGAGCCGGGTCGAACACGGTCAGCTATGCCGGTTCCACCAGCAGCAACAGCGCCACCGGCGTGACGGTCAACCTCACCAGTGGCGTCGGATCGGGCAACTACGCCCAGGGCGACACCTATGCCAACATCCAGAACGTCATCGGCAGCGACTGGGCCGATACCCTGACCGGCTTTTCCACGGTCGGCGTGATGTCGGTACTGACCGGTGGCAAGGGTGCCGACAGCATCACCGCCGACCTCGGCAATCGCGCCTACACCTATGCGTCCTATGCCGGCTCGTCCAGCGGCGTGACCATCGACCTGAAGAACGGGACCGGTACCGGGGGGGATGCCCAGGGCGATACCCTGTTCAACATCGACAACGTCATCGGCAGCAACAACGACGATACCTTCCTGGCCAGCGCTGCAGTCAACATCCTCAATGGCGGCACCGGCGGCTCGGACACCGTCAACTATTCGCTCTCCACCAGCAGCGACGGTACCAACGGCGTGAATGTGGACCTGTCCACGGCCACCGGTACCGGCAGCGGCAACTATGCCGCCGGCGATTCCTACACCAATATCGAGAACGTGGTGGGCAGTGCCTTCAATGACGTGCTCAAGGGGTTCTCCACCCCCGGTACGCGCTCGGTGCTGGAAGGCGGCGCGGGTGCCGACAGCATCACCGCGGTGGTCGGCAACCGGGGTTCGACCTTCGCGTCCTACGCCGGCTCGACGCTGGGCGTGACCATCGACCTGAAGAACGGCACCGGTACCGGTGGCGACGCCCAGGGCGATACCCTGTTCAACATCGACAACGTGATCGGCAGCGCCGCCAACGACCTCTTCAAGGCCAGCACCCAGGCCAACAACTTCGATGGCGGTGCCGGCGTCGATACGGTGAGCTATGAATTCGATACCGGTGGCGTGACGGTGGACCTGACCAATACGCTGGCCGCCAGCGGCCTCTATGCGCTCGGCGACAAGTTCACCAATATCGAAAACCTGATCGGCGGTTCCGGCAACGACACGTTCTATGCCAGCGCCGCCACCAACGCCTTCGACGGTGGCGCCGGCAACAATACGGTCAACTATGCGCGTTCCGGCGGAGTGGGCGTGACGGTGGACCTGTTCCACGGCACGGGTGCCAATGGCTATGCTGCCAACGACACCTACGTCAACATCCAGAATGTCACCGGCAGCGCCGGCGACGATATCTTCTATGCCAGCGGTGTGGCCAATGTCTTCAATGGTGGGGCCGGCGGCAGCGATACCGTCAGCTACCTGTATTCCACCAGCGGCGCGATCAATGCCAGCTTGGTGAGCGGCGGCAGCAGCGGCGATGCCAACGGGGACAGCTATGTCGGCATCGCCAACCTGGAAGGCAGCAGCAGCGTCAACAGCACCCTTACCGGCAACAGCGGTGCCAATACCCTGACCGCGCGCGGCAACGGCACCACCAACGTCCTCTCGGGCGGTGGCGCCAGTTCCGGTACCGATATCTTCAACGTGGTCGAGGGCGGGCACAATTCGGTGACGGTGGGCAGCGGCACGAACCTGATCAATGTCAGCGCCGGCCTGGGCAGTACCGCCGGCGCGCAGAGCGACATGGTCAACAAGAACACCGGCACCTCCAACATCGATTCCATCAATGGCGTGGCCGGGGTGACGACGCTGCATTTCGCCGACCTGGGCAATACCCTGAACCTGAGCAATTTCTCCAGCAAGGTCAGCGGTATCACCACCCTCGATGTCAGCGCCGGCAATGGCACCAACATCATCATCACGGCCCAGGACGTGATCAACATGGGCATGGTCAGCGGTGCCACCTCGCACCTGTTGACGGTGAAGATGAGCTCCAGTGAAAGCTTGCAGATCATGGCCAATGGTTCGGACCATTACGTCTACTTCCCCGGTACCACCGACTATGCCTTCTACAATGCCAGCAACCAGGAAGTGGCGCGCATCCACCTGACCACCTGACCTACCGGTGGTCAGGTCGGCCAGGGTGGGCGAGGGGGCTCAGCGCGCCATCGCCTTTTCCAGGAAGCGCCAGATGCCGGGGTCGGACATGCTGGCCACGTTGATGCGCATGCGCGTGGAGGGCAGCTGCGCAGGCGAGAACAGGCTGCCCGGTGCCAGCAGGAAGCCCTGTTCCATCGCCTCCTCGGTCATGACATTGGTGTCGCGCCCGGTATCGACCCACAGGAACATCCCGCAGGGCGGCGGATCACCGATCTCCATGCCCATGCGTTCCAGCTGGCGCATCACCTTGTCGCGCGCGCCATTGAGCCGCGCCCGCAGCCGTTCGGCATGCTTGCGGTAATGCCCCTCCGAGAGCACCTTGTAGGCCACGCGTTCGCCGATCTCGCCGGTGGTGAGGGTCGAGAGCAGCTTGCGGTCGGCCAGGCTGCGCGCCAGTTCGGTCGAGGTGGCGATGAAGCCCACCCGCAGGTTGGCCGACAAGGTCTTGGAAAAACCGCCCAGGTAGATCACCCGCTGCAGCTGGTCCAGCGCGGCGATGCGGGTCGCCGGCTGTACCGCTGAACCGGGATGCATGTCGCAGTAGATGTCATCCTCGACGATGATGAAATCGTGTTCCTCGGCGATGCGCAGAACCTGGAAGGCCTTGGCCGCCGACAGCGAGGTCGAGGTCGGGTTGTGCAGCACCGAATTGATCACGTACAGCTTGGGCTTGTGGATCGCCGCCAGCTCGCGCAGGCGCGCGATGTCGGGGCCGTCGCCCAGCCGCGGGATGCCCACGATCTTGGCGCCCAGTGCAGCAAAGGAGCCGAACATCAGGAACCAGGCCGGATCATCGACGAAGATCACATCGCCCGGGCGCAGGAAATGCCGCGCCACCGTGTCCAGGCCCTGGGTCACGCCCGTGGTCATCACGATCTGGTCGGGGGCGGCGGCGATTTCCAGCTCGGCCAGCTTCAACTGCAACTGCTGGCGCAGCGGCAGGAAACCCAGCGGCGTGCCATAGCCCAGCAGCAGGGAAGGGTTGTCGCGGCTGACGGCACGCAGGGCGTTGGCGATCAGTTCGCCATCCAGCCAGTCCGGTGGCAGCAGGCCGCCGCCGGGCATCTTGTGCGGCGGCATCTGGCGGAACATGTTGCGTACCAACCAGACCACATCCAGCCCGCGCCCGGCCTCGGCCACGGCTTCGGCCTGGGCAGCGGTGTTGCCATAGCCGCCACCCAGGGGTGAGCGTTCCTTGACGTAGAAGCCGGAGCCCCGGCGCGATTCCAGATAGCCCTGGGCCACCAGGCGGTCATAGGCCTCCACCACGGTAAAGCGCGAAATCTCGTTGCCATCGGCAAACTGCCGGATCGAGGGCATGCGCACGCCGCTGCGCAAGAGCTTGTCATCAATGCGGGCGCGGATGCCACGCACAATCTGGTCCACCAGCGATTCGCCACTCTCGCGCAACAGCAGCGGCCAGCCGGGGAGGGCGCTGTCGCTCTGAGGCATATCGGGTCTGACGCTGCGCAATTGCTTGACTGTATTGGTCATTTTGCCGTGACAATGTTTGGGATTATTTGGAAAAGTGTACAGGTACTGTATCGGTATTGTCGGCTAGGATGGCTTCCAATACAAGAGCAAGCGTATCGCCGGGACAAGCAAGCCAATCCGGGCCACTTCGGTCCACCGGATCCACCCTAGCTACCCTGGCCTTGTCGCCAGCAACCTGCATTCCGATAGGAGAACCGTCATGACCCAAGCCACTTCCGCCGTCCACCGCCTGTTGCCCAGCCTGATGGAGATCGAACAGGCCGCCGGTATCGTCTATGCCGGCATGGCACCCACCGCGCAACTGTGCTGGCCGCTGCTGAACCAGGCACTGGGTGCCGAAGTCTGGGTCAAGCACGAGAACCATGCCCCCACGGGCGCTTTCAAGGTGCGCGGTGGCATGGTCTATCTGCATCACCTGGCCCGGCAACAACCGCAACTGTCCGGCGTGATTTCGGCCACCCGGGGCAATCACGGCCAGTCGGTGGGGCTGTCGGCGCGCCGCTTCGGCATTCCTGCCACCATCGTCGTGCCCGAAGGCAACAGCCGCGAAAAGAATGCCGCCATGCGTGCGCTTGGCGTGGATCTGATCGAACATGGCCGCGAATTCCAGGACAGCCGCGAACACGCCCAGCAACTGGCGCAACAGCAGCAATTGCACATGATCCCGTCCTTCCACCGCGACCTGGTGGCCGGCGTCTCGACCTACTGGATGGAACTGTTTGCCGCCCAGCCCGAACTGGACCTGGTGCTGGTCCCCATCGGCCAGGGTTCCGGCATGTGCGGCGCGGTAGCGGCGCGCAATGCACTGGGCCTGAAGACCCGCATCATCGGTGTGGTATCCGCCCACGCGCTGGCCTACAAGCTGTCCTTCGAGGCCGGCCGCAAGATCGAGGCGCCGGTCAGTACCTGTATCGCCGATGGCGTCGCCTGTCGCGTCCCCGATCAGGCCTCGCTGGACGTGATGCTGTCCGAAGTGGACGAGGTCGTGGCCGTCACCGACGATGAAGTCATGGACGCCATGAAGTTGGCCTTCATTGCCACCCACAATGTGGCCGAAGGAGCGGGTGCCTGCGCCCTGGCAGCGGCCTTGCAGCTGCGCGCGCGGCTGCGCGGCAAGAAGATCGGCATCACGCTCTCCGGCGGCAACGTCGATCATGACGTCTTCGCCCGCGTGCTGGCCCGCGACAGTGCCGTGGCCGATGCCCTGCTGGCCCCGGCGCGGGTGGTGTCGCTGCTGCAGGGGCATGCGCAAGCCCCGCACGAAGGCCAGCTGGCGCAGCGGAGGTCGGCATGATCGAGGCTTTGCTACCACTGATGTCGTTCGCCTTTGTCTCTTCGATCACGCCGGGACCCAACAACATCATGCTGACCTCCTCGGGGATCTGGTTCGGCTTTCGTCGCTCGGTGCCGCACATGCTGGGCATCACCTTCGGCTTCGGCGTCCTGCTGGCGGTATGCGCCTTCGGTATAGGCGAGCTGGTGGTGGCGTTGCCGCAGGTGGTGCTGCTGCTCAAGGCGGCTGGCTGCGCCTATCTGTTGTACCTGGCCTGGCAATTGCGCCGCATGGGCGTGGCCGGCACGGGGGAGCGGGCGCTGCAGCCGATGTCCTTCGGCGCGGCGGCGATGTTCCAGTTCGCCAATCCCAAGGCCTGGGTGATGGCCATCACCGGTGCCTCGGCCTTCATGCCGTTGCTGCATAAGCATGCCGGATGGCTGGCAATCCTGATCTACTGCCTGGTGTTCTGCGCCATCAACCTGCCTTGCGTGTCGGTCTGGGCCGGTGCCGGAGCGGTATTGCGGCGCTATCTGGAACGCCCGCTGTGGCGCATCGGCTTTGCCGCGACCATGGTGGTGTTGACCCTGTATTCGGCGCTGGCGATCTGGCTGTAATGCGGCGCCAGGCCGCGGCTGCCAGGGTTGTCAGGGCCGTCGGGGACGGGCAGGGCGCGGGTAAATCTTTTATATCAATAAGACAGCAGCGTACGCAGACAGGGGCATTTCATGCAGACAGGCAGCAAATCCGTTCTGGGTAGTCCATCGACCGGGGTACCGGCACGCCACGAAAGTCGTGGCATGTGGCTGGGCCTGATCGGGGTGGCGATCTTCAGCCTTACGCTGCCCTTTACCCGCATTGCCGTGGCCGAACTCAATCCGGCCTTCGTCGCCTTCGGCCGGGCGGTGGTGGCCGGCGTATGCGCGCTGGTGTTGCTGGTCTGGATCAAGGCACCGCGCCCCACGGCCAGCCAACTGCGCGCCCTGGTGATCACGGCACTGGGCGTGGTGGTGGGTTTTCCGCTGTTTTCCTCGATCGCCATGCGCTATGTGCCGGCTGCGCACGGCGCCGTGGTGGTCGGGCTGCTGCCGCTGGCGACTGCGCTGTTCGGGGCGCTGCGTTTCGGCGAGCGACCCTCGGCCGGCTTCTGGCTGGCCGCGCTGGTGGGCTCGGGCATCGTGATCGGGTTTGCCTTGCACGAAGGCGGTGGCAGTTTCCACCTGGCCGACTTTGCCCTCTTTGCGGCCGTGATCGCGGCGGCCATGGGCTATGCCGAAGGCGGCCGGCTGGCACAGACCATGGGTGGCCAGAACGTGATCGCCTGGGCGCTGGTGGTGGCCTTGCCGGTGATGCTGCCGGTGTCGCTGTGGCTGGGCTGGCAATATGGCGTCACCGCCTCGGCACCGGCCTGGCTGGCGTTTGCCTACGTGTCGCTGTTCTCGATGTTCATCGGCTTTTTCTTCTGGTACAAGGGCCTGGCCCTGGGCGGCATTGCCCGTGTCGGTCAGGTGCAATTGTTGCAACCTTTCATGAGCCTGCTGGGGGCCGCGGTGATCGCCAATGAAGCCCTGGATGCGAGCAACATGCTCTTTGCGCTGGCGGTGATCGTGGTGGTGGCCATCGGCAGGCGCATGGCCGTGCGCCGCTGAAGGGCGTCGCAGGCGCGGCTGTGGCCGTGTTGCGAGCCGAAATAGTTCAGACTGTACCGGGCTAAAACCTCGGAATTTTGAGATAATCGTCGACTTATTTTTCTTAACGCGCAGCGCCTGCGGCCTCAGCCGCGCGGGCGCTGTCCAACAGGGAGTACCGCATGTCCGTCTATGAAAAGCTGAAAGCATTGAACATCGAACTGCCCGCCGTGGCCGCCCCGGCAGCAGCCTATGTGATGTATGCACAAACCGGCAATACCGTCTTCCTCTCCGGCCACCTGGCCAAGAAGGATGGCAAGGTATGGGTCGGCCAGCTGGGACGCGACATCGGTACCGACGACGCCAAGCTGGCCGCGCGTGGCGTGGCCATCGACCTGATCGCCACCCTGCAGGCGGCCTGTGGCGGCGACCTGACCCGCGTCAAGCGCATCGTCAAGCTGATGAGCCTGGTCAACTCCACCGGCGAATTCACCGAACACCACCTGGTGACCAACGGCGCTTCGGAACTGATCGGCGAAGTCTTCGGCGAGACCGGCAAGCATGCCCGTTCCGCCTTCGGCGTAGCGCAATTGCCCATGGGCGCTTGCGTCGAGATCGAGATGATCGCCGAGATCGCCTGATCGATCGAAACTGTCGAATTGCCGACCAGCACGGCCGCAGCATCCGCAGAGGCGCGCGGCCTGATTCATCCCGAATCACCCTGAACCACACAGACACAGAACACGGTACCGTATGAAACTCGAAAATCCAGCAGCACTGCAATGGCAGTTTTCCCAGCGCGCCGAAGCCATGAAGAGCTCGGCCATCCGCGAAATCCTGAAGGTGACCATGCGTCCCGACATCACCTCCTTCGCCGGCGGCCTGCCCTCGCCGCTGACCTTCCCGGTGGAACACATGAAGGCTGCCTTCGACCGCGTGCTCACGCAACAGGGCAAGACCGCCCTGCAATACGGCCCCACCGACGGCTACCTGCCGCTGCGTGAATGGATCGCCGCTTCGCTGTCTTCCGACGGAGCCCAGATCACGCCTGACCAGGTGCTGATGGTGTCCGGTTCGCAGCAAGGCCTGGATTTGCTGGGCAAGGTGCTCATCGACGAAGGCAGCAAGGTGCTGGTCGAGACCCCCAGCTACCTGGGCGCACTGCAAGCCTTCGCGCTGTATGGTGCCCAGTTCGAATCGGTCCCCAGCGACGAATTCGGCCTGCAGCCCGAGACCATCGAAGCCATCGCCGGTGGCGCGCGCATGCTGTATTCGCTGCCCAACTTCCAGAACCCGACCGGCCGCACCCTCCCCACCGAGCGTCGCATCAAGCTGGTGGAAACCTGTGCCCGCCTGGGTCTGCCGCTGATCGAGGATGATCCGTACGGCGCCCTGAGCTATCGCAACGCACCGCTGCCCAAGATGCTGTCGATGAACCCAGCCGGCGTGATCTACATGGGTTCCTTCTCCAAGGTCTTGACCCCCGGCATCCGCCTGGGCTACGTGGTCGCGCCGCGTCCGCTGATCCTGAAGATGGAACAGGCCAAGCAGGCCACCGACCTGCACACTGCGCAACTGACGCAGATGGTGGTGTACGAGGCCATCAAGGACGGCTTCCTGGACCAGCACGTGCCGACCATCCGCCAGCTTTATGGCGACCAGTGCCAGGCCATGCTGGACGCGCTGCAGCAGTACTTCCCGGCCAGCTGCTCCTGGAGCAAGCCGGAAGGCGGCATGTTCATCTGGGTCACGCTGCCCGAGCACCTCGACGCCGGCGCGCTGTTGAACGAAGCGGTCGAACAGGAGAAGGTCGCCTTCGTTCCGGGCGCGCCGTTCTATGCCAACGTGCCGCAGAAGAACACCCTGCGCCTGTCCTTCGTGACCGTGCCGCCGGAACAGATCCGCGCCGGCGTGGAGCGCCTGGGCAAGCTGATCGCTTCCAAGCTGTAAGCAGGCAGGGCGGGCGCGCATGAAGATCTCCGACCTGCCCTTCGGCACCACCGACTGGAGCCAGATCGCGGCCACCGAGCATCCCGGCGTCACCGGCACGGCCTGGTGGCGCACCTGCCGCTTCGGCGACCTGCGGGTGCGCATGGTCGAGTACACCGCCGGCTACCTGGCCGATCACTGGTGTGTGAAGGGGCATATCCTGCTCTGTCTGGAGGGTGAACTGCACACTGAGCTGGAAGACGGACGCAGCTTCGTACTCAAGCCTGGCATGAGTTACCAGGTCGCCGATGATGCGGAACCGCATCGCTCGTCCACCTCGGTCGGGGCGAAGTTGTTCATCGTGGACTAGCCGTTCCCAGCGTATCGTTGTGCATCCAGATGCCCGCCCTTGAAACAGGGCGGGCATTTTTCATCTGAAGGGCTTAGCGCGCAAGCTTCAGCGTCTCGCCATGCTTGAGCGTGACGAACTGCTCCGGCGGCAGATTGGCCTGCTGCATGGCCCTGGCCAGCGCCTGCGGTGGTTCGTCCAGCGGCTCATCGGCCAGTTCAAAGGTCCCCCAGTGGATACCGATGGAGCGTGCGGCGTGCACGTCGCGGTGGATCTGCACAGCCTGTGCCGGGTCCACGTGCTGGCCCTGCATGAACCAGCGCGGCGCGTAGGCGCCGATGGGGATCAGCGCCAGGTCGACATGAGGGAAGCGTGCGCCGATGTCCTGGAAGTCCTTCGAATATCCGGTGTCACCGGCGAAATACACCGTGAACGGTGCTCCGCGGTCAGTCTGGGACGGCGCGGCGGCCTGCAGCACCCAGCCACCCCATAGCGTCTCGGAACGGTCGAACAGGCTGCGCGCCGACCAATGGGTCGCGGGTACGAACGTGATGTCCAGCTTGTCCAGGGACGTCTTGTCCCACCAGTCCATTTCCCGCACGTTGTCGATGCCCAGCGCCATGAACCAGTCGCGCAATCCCAGCGGCACCAGGAACAGTGGCGGGCCACCAGCCTGCCGGTTCAACTGTTCCACGCTGGCGCGGTCCAGATGGTCGTAGTGGTTGTGCGAAATCACCACCAGGTCGATATGCGGCAGATCGGCAATCTGCACCGGCAGTGGCACCTTGCGACGCGGTCCGACGAAGGTAAAGGGCGAAGCGCGCTCCGAAAACATGGGGTCGGTCAGCACATTCTTGCCACCCAGCTGCAGCAGCGCCGTGGCATGGCCGATCCAGGTCACGCTGGGCATGTCGTGGTTGGCCTTGAGCCAGGCCAGGTCTGGTTTGAGTACCGGGAAGCGGTAGTCGTTGGCGGGCGGCTTGGGCAGGCCCTGGGTCAGGCGTTCCCATTGCCACTTCAAGACGGAGGCACGCTCCGGCTGCGGGTAGTTGTTGCGAAAACCGGTCTCGGTGCGGTTGGACTTGGCGGGGTCGTAGTACTTGCTCGACGAGGAGCAGGCCGTCAACCCCGCCGCCAGCAGCAGGGCGGCAGTACAGCTGAAGAGGCGGCGCAGAAACGGATGGCGGCAGGATGTCGCAGGTGGCATGTGAGAGGCGCGATGGCTGGGAGGAACGACATCCTAGCAGCAGCCGGCGCGGCGCGCAGGGGACGCGCATGTCTTGCGGCCCCATTGCAAAGTGCGCTGTCTCAGAGCACGTACTGCGCCAGCTCGCGTCCGAAGGACCAGTTGCCCTTGTCACCTTCAAGCAGGTGGATCAGCACGTCGTCAGGGCGGATGCCGGGATTGACCTGCAAGCGCTCGACGATGCGGGCAAAGAGCGCATTCTTCTGCGCCTGGTTGCGGGTGTTGCTGACCGACAGCTGGATGACCACGAAGTCGTCCGAACGCTCCATCCCCATGTAGTGGCGGTCGAAGATCAGATCCTCGGGCTCGTGCTGGCTCACGATCATGAAGAGATCGTCCTTGGGGACGTTGAAACTCTCGTGCATGGCCTGGTAGACGTTGTCGACGATGGCATCACGGTAGGCGCGGGGCTTGCCGCGCAGCAGGGAAAGGCGGACCAGGGGCATGGTGTTCTCCTTGAGATCAGGGGTTGAAAGTGCTTGAAAATCCGTGGGTCGCCTGGGCAGGCCTGCCCGTGTGCGACCCATGCAGTGCATGTTAAGGTTCCTCTATCATTTGAAAAACTGCTGAATGCTGATTTCAATGATTTAAAATTCGAATCATTGAGCAATCCGACCCGATATCAGATGCGAGGAGCCTACCCCATGGACCGCCCCCTGGAACTGGATGCCGTACAAGCCTTCGTGCTGGCAGCCGACCTGCAAAGCTTCACCCGTGCCGCCGAAGTGCTGGACAGCACGCAATCGGCGATCAGCCTCAAGCTCAAGAAACTGGAGCAGCGCCTGGGGCGTCGCCTGCTGGAACGCACCCCGCGCCTGGTACGCCTGTCTGCGGAGGGCCAGCAATTCCTGCCGGCCGCCCGCGAATTGCTGGCCGCGCACGAACGCGCCCTGGACCGGCTGGAGCAGGGGCTGGTGCGCTTTTCGGTGGGTATCAGCGATCACGTGGCCGGTGCCGGCCTGCCACGCGCCCTGGCGCAGCTGCATGCCCATGATGCCGGCGTGATGGTGGAGGTGAGGGTGGGCTCGTCGCACGACCTCATGCCGCTCTATGAACGCGGCGAACTGGACGCCGTCATCGTGCGTCGCGAGCCGCAGGACCAGGGCGGTGAATTGATCATGCAGGAACCCATCGGCTGGTTTGCCCATCCCGACGCGCAATGCCGGGTCGGGCCTGCCTTGCGGGTGGCGACTTTTTCTTCGACCTGCCGCATCCGTGAACTGTCGCTGCGCCGACTCGACGAAGCCGGTATCGCCTGGGTCGAGGTCTTCGTCGGTGGCGGCATCCTGGCGGTCGGCGCGGCGGTCAGCGCGGGCCTGGCGGTGTCGGCGCTGCTCCATCGCAGCGCGCCGCCGGGGGCGGTGGAGGTGGGCCAACGGCTGGGCCTGCCCACCTTGCCGCTGGCCCAGGTGATGCTGCATTCCCGCCTCAGGGAGACCCGCGCGCAGGCAGCATTGCGCACGCTGGTGGCCGCACTGAAGTCAGCCTGAGCCCGGAGTCGCCCTCCATCAGGCGCGCGCCGCCTGTGGCCGCATGCGGCCCGGGATGGCCAGCCGGTTCATGGCATTCATCAGGGCGATGGCGACCGTCAGTTCGCTGTACTCCTCTGGCGTGAAATGCTGGATCACCGCCTGGTAGTCCGCATCCGGCGCCGCCGTTTCACCGATGCGCGTCACCACTTCGGCCCAGGCCAGCGCAGCCTGCTCGCGGGGCGTGAAGAGGCTGCCGGCCTCGTGCCAGACCGGCACCAGCACCAGCTTGTCGATGGTCATGCCGCTCTTGAGCAGGTCGCGTGAATGTTTGTCGATGCAATAGGCACAGCCGTTGATCAGCGACACCCGCAGAAACACCAGTTCCACCAGGTCGGCCGGCAGGCTGCATTGCTTGAGATGACGGTTCACGGCCAACAGGCCGTCGTAGGCGGCGGTGGCGTTCTGGTAGAGATCGATACGGTTGGACATGGCGACAAGGCTCCTGTTGTGGATGGAAACGAGGCGCCATCATGCCCGCTCATGGCCCAGTCGATAAGTGCCAAGAATGATGAATCGGACTAGGCCATGTCAGGACGGCTCCAGCAGCGCCAGGATGCGCCGTCCCAGCTCACCGGCCTGGCGCCGGCTGTCGATATTGGTGAAGCTGAGCATGATCATCGGCGCCACCCCGGGGCGCGGCGCCAGCAGGCATTCCGACAAGGCGCGGCTGAACATGCCGTGCTGGCGCATCTTCTCGGCCAGTACGCGGTCCGAACGGCGGCCCTGCAGGCGCAGCAGCAGATGCATGCCGCCAGGCGGCGAATCGATGCGGACATGGGCCTTCAATACCGCCTCCAGGCCGGCGATGGTCAGGGTACGGCGCTGTGCGTACAGGCGTCGCATGCGCTGGATGTGGCGGGCGAAATGCCCCTCGGCCATGAAGTCGGCCACGATATGCTGCATCAGTGCCGGCGCGCCCCCGGAAAACAGCCGGGCACTGTCTTCGAAACGCTGCACCTGGGAACGCGGCACCACCAGATAGGCCAGCCGGATGGCCGGGAACAGTACCTTGCTGAAGGTGCCGGCATAGAGCACGCGGTCATCCCGGTCCAGGCTCTTGAGTGCGGGCAGGGGGCGGCTGACGTAGCGGTATTCGCCGTCGTAGTCGTCTTCCACGATCCAGGCCTGCTGCCGTGCCGCCCATTCCAGCAGCGCCAGGCGGCGCGGCAGTGACAGGGCCACGCAGGTGGGGCTCTGGTGGGCCGGCGTGACCACCGCCGCCCGTGCGCGTGCGGCATGCTGCAGCCCGTGCTCCACCTGCATGCCCTCGGCATCGACCGGTACCCCCACCAGCTGCATACCGGCTTCGCGCAGCAGGGCGCCGGTGGGTGCATAGCCGGGGTCTTCCACCCAGACCTTGTCGCCGGGTTTGAGCAGGGTGCGCGTGATCAGGTTGAGGCTGTCGCGATACCCGGAAGTGATGAAGACCTGTTCCGGCCGGCAGTCCAGCCCCCGCGACAGCTGCAGATAACGCGCAACTTCCACGCGCAAGGCCATCAGTCCGGCGGGAGAGGGGTAGAGCATGTCCACCGCTTGCGTGGCACGCGCCGCGCGGGCCGCCAGGCGCGCCCAGATCTTGCGCGGAAAGGCGTCCAGCGCCGGGATGCCCATATGGAACGGACGCGGTCCCCGGGCCTCGGCGTGGCCGTCTTCCGGGAGGATGGGGTAGCGCGGCGCGGCAGGTACTGCCTGGGCAATGATGGGGCCGGGTTTGCCGGGCGCGTTCGGCGCTCTGGCCGGCAGCCCGGCCGCGATCACGGTGCCGGCCTGTCCGCGTGCTTCCACGTAGCCTTCAGCCGCCAGCAGCGAATAGGCCGTCTCCACGGTGCCGCGCGCCAGTCCCAGTTCTGCTGCCAGTGCCCGCGCCGAGGGAATGCGGTCGCCCGGGCGCAGCATCCCCGCTGCCACCGCACTACGCAGGCGCCCGTAGATCTGGCGGTAGTAGGGCTCGTCGGTGGCGCTGTCGAGGGTGATCAGGGAGGCGGAGGACGGGGTAATCATGGACCAGTCGAAATGTCATTTCTTGGATCTCCCGATTATGCCATCGGCTGGCTAGGATGAAGCTCCTTCTACTTTGAACGCATTGAGCTTTCTCCCATGAACCAAGCTTCCAAGATTGCCCCTCCTGGCCACTGGCATATCGCCGACAGCGCCTTGCGCCATGCCGACACCGAGGCCGACCGGCTGGCCTGCTTTGCCGTGATGCACGAACTGCGCCCACACCTGCGCGACGCCGACGAGTTCATGCAGCGCACCGGTCGCGCCCGCGAACAGGGCTATCGCATCCTGGCAGCCTGGGAGCAGGGCGTGGTGGTTGCCCTGGCCGGTTACCGTTTCCAGGAGAATCTGGTCTACGGCCCCTTCCTCTACGTCGATGATCTGGTGGCCGCCAGCACGCAACGCGGCAAGCGGTGGGGCGAGCGCCTGCTCGCCGCGCTCGAAGGTGTGGCCGCCGAGGCCGGCTGTGCGCGGCTGGTGCTCGATACCGGTATGGCCAACGCGCTGGCGCAGCGCTTCTACTTCCGCCAGGGCATGCTGACCGGCGCACTGCGCTTCGGCAAGGCCATCGGAGGTGCGGCATGAAGATCCTGCACCTGCTTGCCTCGCCGCGCCAGGAGGCATCCAACACCTGGTGGCTCTCGCAACAGATCGTCAGCCGCCTGCGCGTTTTACACCCGCAGGCGCAGATCGTGCTGCGCGACCTGCATGCCAGTGCCATTGGTCACGTCGATGCTGCCTATGCCGATGCGCTGGGCTCGCCCGCCTTCGTAGAGGATGCCGGCGCCGCGCAGGGGACGCTGGCCTTGTCGGACCTGCTGATTTCCGAGCTGGAGGCCGCCGATCAGGTGGTCATCGGCACCCCCATGCACAACTACACCGTCCCCTCCGTATTGAAGGCCTGGATCGACCATGTGGTGCGGGTGCGCCGCACCTTCGGCATCACCCCCGACGGCAAGGTCGGCCTGCTGCACGACCGCCCGGTACACCTGGCCGTGGTCTCCGGCGGCCGCTTTACCGGCGCGTCCGCACGCCAGCCGGATTTCCTCACGCCCTACCTGAAGGTGGCGCTGGCCACCATCGGCCTGCATGACCTGCGCCTGACGGTGATGGAGGGACTGGCAGCTGGCGCCCAGGTGGTGCGCAGCGAACGCGAGCGGGTCGCGATGGAGCTGGATCGGCAGTTTTCAAGGGCCTGAAGCCGCTTTTCCCGGAAGAAAATCGGGCGTCAGAGGCGCCCGTATTTTTTCGAAAAAAATCCCTTGAAAACCCAAAATGCCATCCCTAGATCGGTACCAGCAGATGCTCGACGTTGAGGTCTGCCACGAAAACATCGCTTAACTGAAAGGATATTTTTATGCGTACTTTTGATCTCTCCCCCCTGTACCGTACCGCCATCGGCTTCGATCGCCTGGCCCAGATGTTCGACAACGCCCAGCGTACCGATCAGCCCAGCTACCCGCCGTACAACATCGAACTGGTGGCAGAAGACAAGTACCGGATCACGATGGCCGTCGCCGGCTTTGCCCGCAGCGAAATCGACATCGAGACCGAAAACGAAACCCTGAAGATTACCGGCCGCAAGCAGAAGGAAGACAAGCAGGTCAACTTCCTGCACCGCGGCATCGCCGCCCGTGATTTCGAGCAGCGCTTCCAGCTGGCCAACCACATCAAGGTGGTCGGCGCCAATCTGGAAAACGGCCTGCTCAACATCGAGCTGGTCCGCGAAATCCCTGAAGCCCTGAAGCCGCGTAAGATCGAGATCGGCGCCGCTGATGGCAGCGACAACGTCCAACGTCTGGAACGCGCTGCCTGATTGGCTTCCCCCTGGATGCCGGGCGCATCCGGAAGCCTGATTGAGCATGCCGCCCGCTAATTGCGGGCGGCTTTTTTGCGTCTATACCTAACACTTCTGATTGACTGTCGTAGCCGGCTTGGTTACGTTACAGGCGCGGCGAAAGAGTTTGCGTGAGTTTGCGCGAGTTTGCCGCACCCGCTCACGATCCGCGCCGTACCCATCGGCCCGGAACTGCTGCTCAAAAGAAATTGGCAATGGAGCAATATATTGCGTATATTGCGTCGGCCTCAGGGGAGAAACGCGTGAACGACAACCGATACCAGCACATCAATCCCGAGCCACTGCTCGAGGCCATGGGGGGCGATGCTGCCGCCTGCCGTCACATGTTCGGCACTTTTGCGCAGAGCGCACCGGCCACCTTCGCCCGGCTGGAACAGGCCATCCACGCCGACGATGCAGCCCAGGTCAAGCGCGAGGCGCATAGCCTCAAGAGCATGACGGCCCTGGTGGGCGCAGGCGTGCTGACCGACATGCTCAAGAGCATCGAGACCCAGTCGCGCGCCGAACCACCGGTCAGCGCCCAGCCGCGTCTGGCAGAGCTGCAGGCGCTCTTCGCCGACGTCGCCGCCGAGGTGCGCCATTATGTCGACCAGGTTGGCGTAGCGCAGTAGGGCAGGAAGGCGCCATCGGCCTCGAGCGTTTCCCCTATTCCCCTATTTGACTTGTTACCGACTCATCAGTCAGCAACCTGACGTACATCAATCGGGTTTTTGGCAAGCAACTTCATAATGTGGACACAAAAGACGAAGACTTTCGTCACCACATTTTCCGCTTCCGCCGATGCCCACGATGTGCGAGCCTCCTCCCAGAATGCGTCTGGCCGCAATGCCGCTGTTGCTGGCATTTTTGCTGGCGGCCTGCCAGTCCATGGCGCCGGACTACCATCGGCCCGCCGCGCCGGTGGCCGCGCACTACCCGCAGCAGCCTGACAGCACGCTGCCTGCCACGACGCCGCTGGACTGGAAGACCACCTTCAGCGATCCGCAACTGCAAGCCCTCATCAGCCTGGCCCTGGCCAATAACCGCGACCTGCGGGTGGCCGCCTTGCGGGTGGAAGAGGCCATGGCGCTCTATGGCATCCAGCGTGCGGACCTCTTTCCCACCATCGGCGCGCAGGTCGGCCTGGATCGTTCGCGTACCCCGGCCGATCTCAACCTGACCGGACGACCGCTGGTCGGTAGCGCCTATCAGGCAGGGCTGGGCCTGAGCAGCTGGGAGATCGACCTGTGGGGCCGTCTGCGCAGTCTGGATGATGCGGCCCTGCATACTGCCCAGGCCAGCGAAGCCACGCGTCGCGCTGCTACCCTGAGCCTGGTCACGCAAGTGGCCGATGCGTATCTGGAACTGGGTGAGCTCGACGAGCGCCTGGCCATCGCCAGCGATACCATCGCCAGCCGTCAGGAGAGCTATCGCATCTATGCACGGCGGGTGGAGGTGGGGGCCAGTTCGCACCTGAACCTGACACAGATCGAAACCCTGCTGACCCAGGCCCAGGCCTTGGGCGCACAACTGGAACAACTGCGCGCCCAGCGCCTGAATGCCTTGACGCTATTGGTGGGCAGTCCACTGGAACTGGCACCGGGACAGGCGCGCAGCGTGCTGGACACGGTCTTCCCCGCGTTGCAGCCGGGCCTGCCTTCGCTGTTGTTGACGCGTCGGCCTGACGTGCTTGCTGCCGAATACCGCCTGCAGGCAGCCAATGCCAACATCGGTGCCGCGCGGGCGGCTTTTTTCCCGTCTATTTCCCTGACCGGTCAGGTCGGCAGCGCCAGTGCCGAACTGAGTGGCCTGTTTCGCGATGGCAGCCAGGCCTGGAGCTTCTCGCCCAGCATCACGCTGCCGATCTTCACGGCCGGTCGCCTGCGCAACAATCTGGCGCTGTCCGAGATCCGTCGCGATATCTCGGTGGCCAATTATGAAAAGACCGTCCAGGCCGCCTTCCGCGAGGTGGCCGATGCCCTGGCCGCCCGCCAGTGGTTGACGCGGCAACTGGCCATCGCCCAGACCGCCGTGACCGTGCAGGCCGAGCGGGCCCGCCTGTCCACGCTGCGCTATGACAACGGCGCCGCGCCTTTCCTGGATGTGCTCGATGCCCAGCGCGACCTGCTCAGCGCGCGCCAGCAGCTGGTGCAGACCCGGCGCGCCTTGCTGTCGTCCTCCGTGGCGCTGTATGCGGCCTTGGGCGGTGATGCCAGCCAAGCCGGCGCTGCCATCCCTCTTCGTCCCGGACCCTGATCATGACGCTTTCTCCCGCCAAGAAAAACCTGCTGACCGCCGGCCTGCTGGTCGTCCTCCTTGCTGGCGGTGCCACCTATGCCTGGCAGCGCCTGCATCACAGCGGCCCGGGGGAGGGTTTCGCCAGTGGCAATGGCCGCATCGAAGCCACCGAGGTGGATGTGGCCACCAAGCTGGGGGGCAGGGTGGACGCCATCCTGGTCAACGAAGGGGATTTCGTCAGCGCCGGCCAGCCGCTGGCGCAGATGCAGATCCTCTCATTGCAGGCGCAGCGCGAGGAGGCCCAGGCGCGCCAGCAGCAATCGCTGTCGGCCGTGGCCAGTGCCGAGGCGCAGGTGGCGGTGCGCGAGAGCGATTACCAGGCCGCGCTGGCACAGAGTGCACAACGCGAGAGTGAACTGGACGCGGCGCGGCGCCGCCTGGCGCGCTCCGAAGTGCTGGTCAAGGAAGGGGCCTCGTCGCTGCAGGAAGTCGATGACGACCGCGCCCGGGTGCGTGGCATGCAAGCCGCCGTGACCGCTGCCCAGGCGCAGGTGACGGCCGCCCGTGCCGCCGTGGTGGCGGCACGCACCCAGGTCAGCGGTGCCAGATCGACGGTGACCGCCGCCGCCGCCACGGTACAGCGCATCAAGGTCGATATCGACGACAGCACGCTCGTCGCGCCCCGTGCCGGGAGGGTGCAGTACCGCATCGCCCAGCCGGGCGAGGTGCTGGGGGGCGGCGGCAAGCTGCTCAACCTGGTGGACCTGAGCGACGTCTACATGACCTTCTTCGTCCCTGAGGCCGTCGCCGGCAAGCTGGCCCTGGGGGCCGAGGCCCGCATCGTGCTGGACGCCGCGCCGCAGTATGTGATTCCGGCCAGGATTTCCTTCGTCGCCAGCACCGCCCAGTTCACCCCCAAGACGGTGGAGACGGCCAGCGAGCGGCAGAAGCTGATGTTCCGCGTCAAGGCGCAGATCGATCCGGCGCTGCTGCAGCAGCATCTGACGCTGGTCAAGACCGGCCTGCCGGGCGTGGCCTGGGTACGCACCGACCAGAGCCAGGCGTGGCCGCCGCAGCTGGTGACCAAGGTTCCGCAATGATCGCCACCCCGGACCAGTCGTGGGTGGCACGCCTGGACCGGGTGTCGCTACGCTACGGCAAGACGCTGGCACTGGATGCGATATCGCTGCAGGTTCCGGCCGGCTGCATGGTCGGCCTGATCGGCCCGGACGGCGTCGGCAAATCCAGCCTGCTCTCGCTGGTGGCCGGCGCCCGCGCCTTGCAGCAGGGCGAGGTGAGCGTGCTGGGCGGCGATATGCGCAAGGTCGCGCATCGTACCCAGGTCTGCCCGCGCATCGCCTACATGCCGCAAGGACTGGGCAAGAATCTCTATCCCACCCTGTCGGTGGAAGAAAACCTGCAATTCTTCGGCCGCCTGTTCGGCCAGGACGGCGCCGAGCGCCGTCGTCGCATCGACGAACTTACCCGCGGTACGGGCTTGGCCCCCTTTCTCTCGCGCCCGGCCGGCAAGCTCTCCGGCGGCATGAAGCAGAAGCTGGGACTGTGCTGTTCGCTGATCCACGATCCCGACCTGCTGATCCTGGATGAACCCACCACCGGCGTGGACCCGCTGTCACGGGCGCAGTTCTGGGACCTGATCGCACATATCCGCCAGCAACGGCCGGGCATGAGCGTCATCGTCGCCACCGCCTACATGGAAGAGGCGGACCGCTTCGACTGGCTGGTGGCCATGGACGACGGCAAGCTGCTGGCGACCGGCACGCCGGCCGAGCTGCACGCCCGTACCGGCACGGCAGCGCTGGAAGAGGCCTTCATCAGCCTGCTGCCCGAACAAAAGCGGCGCCAGCACCAGACGGTGCAGGTCACCCCGCTGGATGCAAGCGTCGAGGCCGGCATCGCCATCGAGGCCAAGGGCCTGACCATGCGCTTCGGCGATTTCGTGGCGGTGGATCATGTGGATTTCCGCATCCGACGGGGCGAGATATTCGGCTTTCTCGGCTCCAACGGCTGCGGCAAGTCGACCACCATGAAGATGTTGACCGGGCTGCTGCAGGCCAGCGAAGGCCAGGCCTGGCTGTTCGGCCAGGAGGTCGATCCGCGCGACATGGCCACACGGGCCAGGGTGGGCTATATGTCGCAGGCCTTTTCACTGTATGGGGAATTGAGCGTGCGCCAGAACCTGGTCCTGCATGCCCGCCTGTACCGTGTGCCGGAAGCGCAGATCGACGCCCGCACCGAAGAGATGGCGACCCGCTTCGGTCTGCTGGATGTGATGGACAGCCTGCCCGAGAGCCTGCCGCTGGGCATCCGCCAGCGCCTGTCACTGGCCGTGGCGATGGTGCACAAGCCGGAACTGCTGATCCTGGACGAGCCGACTTCCGGCGTGGATCCGATCGCCCGTGACCTGTTCTGGCAACTGATGATCGACCTGGCGCGCAAGGATAGGGTCACCATCTTCATCTCCACCCATTTCATGAACGAGGCCCAGCGCTGCGACCGCATCTCGCTCATGCATGCCGGCCGGGTCCTGGTGAGCGCCACGCCGGATGCGCTCATCCGCGAACGCGGTGCGGCCACGCTGGAACAGGCCTTCATCGCCTATCTGGAAGAGGCGGCGGGCAAAGGGAGCGCGCCGGTTGCCGATGACCGGCCAGCGCTGCCCGCGGCGATGGAAGCGTCAACATCGCGCCCCGGCCGGTGGCGCACCAGCCTGGGCCGCGCCCTGAGCTACAGCCAGCGCGAAAGCCTGGAGCTGCGACGCGACCCGGTGCGCGCCACGCTGGCCTTGCTGGGGACGGCCATCCTGATGTTCATCATCGGCTATGGCATCAACCTCGATGTGGAAAACCTCACCTATGCCGTGCTGGACCGCGACCAGACCGGCCTGAGTCAGAACTATGCGCTGAACCTGTCGGGCTCGCGCTACTTCATCGAGAAGCCTGCCATCACCGATTACCAGGACCTGGACCGGCGCATGCGCAGCGGCGAGATTTCGCTGGCCATCGAGATTCCCTCCGGGTTTGCCCGCGACATCGGGCGCGGCAAGCCGGTCGAGGTCGGGGCCTGGGTGGATGGCGCCATGCCCACGCGCGCCGAGACCGTGCGCGGTTATGTGCAGGGCATGCATCAACTGTGGCTGGCCGACATGGCCCCGCACCGGTTGGGGCAGACCCTGGCCACGCCGGCCACCATCGAGACACGCTATCGCTACAACCCGGATGTGAAGAGCCTGCCGGCCATGGTGCCGGCCATCATCCCGCTGCTGCTGATGATGATTCCGGCCATGCTCACGGCGCTGTCGGTGGTGCGCGAGAAGGAGCTGGGCTCCATCCTCAACCTCTATGTCACGCCGGTCACCCGCACCGAATTCCTGCTGGGCAAGCAGTTGCCCTATCTGCTACTGGGCATGCTCAACTTCGCCATGCTCACGCTGCTGGCGGTGACGGTATTCGGGGTGCCGGTCAAGGGCAGCCTGTTCACGCTGACCCTGGCGGCGCTGGTGTTCATCATCTGCTCCACCGGTTTCGGTCTGCTGGCATCGACCTTCACCAACAGTCAGATCGCGGCGCTGTTCGTGACCATGATCGGCACCATCATTCCCTGCGTGCAGTTTGCCGGCCTGTTGAACCCGGTGTCCTCGCTGGAGGGCATGGGCGCCCTGATCGGCCAGGTCTATCCGGCCACGCATTTCCTCACCATCAGTCGCGGCGTGTTCAGCAAGGCGCTCGCCGTCGGCGACCTGGGCTCGTCCTTCTGGCCCCTGGTACTCGCCGCACCCGTGATCCTGGGGCTGTCGGTGCTGTTACTGAAGAAACAGGAGCGGTGAGATGCGCAACTCCTGGGCCAACATCTACCGCCTCGGCATCAAGGAACTATGGAGCCTGCTGCGCGATCCGGCCATGCTGGTGCTCATCGCCTACACCTTTACGCTGTCCATCTACGTGGCCGCCACCGCCATGCCGGAAAGCCTGCACCACGCCGCCATCGCCATCGTCGATAACGACGGCTCGCCGCTCTCGGCACGCATCGCGGCGACCTTCTATCCGCCGCACTTCAAGGTGGCGCGGCTGGTCACGGCGCAAGAGGCTGATGCCGGCCTGGATGATGGCGACTACACCTTCGTCTTGGACATTCCCGCCGACTTCCAGCGTGACGTACTGGCCGGTCGGGCGCCTGCGGTGCAACTGAATGTCGATGCCACCCGCATGAGCCAGGCCTTCACCGGCAACAGCTACATCCAGCAGATGATCACTACCGAGGCGACGCAGTTCGTGCGACGCACCGAGGCCGGTACCACCGCACCGGTGAACCTGGCCATGCGCATGCGCTTCAATCCCAATCTGGAGCAGTCCTGGTTCGGATCGCTCATGGAGATCATCAACAACGTGACCATGCTTTCCATCATCCTGACCGGCGCCGCACTGATCCGCGAGCGCGAGCACGGCACCATCGAACACCTGCTGGTGATGCCGGTAACGCCTGCCGAGATCATGCTGGCCAAG
This sequence comes from Herbaspirillum sp. C7C2, assembly GCF_022627865.1. Taxonomy (NCBI): domain Bacteria; kingdom Pseudomonadati; phylum Pseudomonadota; class Betaproteobacteria; order Burkholderiales; family Oxalobacteraceae; genus Herbaspirillum; species Herbaspirillum sp. C7C2. The sequence continues at coordinate 43,377 of NZ_JABXGI010000019.1, read as the reverse complement.
GTCTGGTCCATGGGGCTGGTGGTGGCGCTGGCGGCACTGGCCTCCTTGCTGCTGATCGTGCGCGGCGCGCTGCAGGTGCCGATCGAAGGTTCGGTGGCGCTATTCATGTTGGCCACCGTCATGCATCTTTTCGCCACCACCTCCATGGGCATCTTCATGGCCACGCTGGCGCGTTCGATGCCGCAGTTCGGCATGCTGACCGTGCTGGTGCTGTTGCCGCTGCAACTGCTCTCGGGCGGTTCCACGCCGCGCGAAAGCATGCCGCTGCTGGTGCAGGACATCATGCTGGCCGCGCCCACCACGCACTTCGTGGCGGCCGGGCAGGCCATTCTGTATCGGGGTGCCGGACTGGAGGTGGTATGGCCGCAACTGCTGGCCATCTTCGCCATCGGCGTCCTGTTGTTCACGGCCGCGCTGGGCCGCTTCAGGAAGACCATCAGCCAGATGGCGTGATGGATATTTTCGTTCGCCTGTGCGGCGCCCGTGCGAACACCGACCTCACCGGGGAGTAACCACCATGGACCTGACCAGCCCTTCCGCCTTGATACCCGCCATCAGCATCGCGCTGCTCCTGTTCGGCTATGGCATGCGCGCCCGACGCTGGGCGCCCTATTGCATGCTGGCCGGGGCGTTCGGCTTGCTGGGGGTGTTGTTGTATCGGGTGTCGGTGGCGATTAGCTAGCAAATCGCCCCCTGCACAACATGCGCAGAGGGCGATATTTCAACAACGCCAGGCCTTGCCTCAGACTTGCGCCCGCAGCCCTGTCACCTTGATCCGTGACTCCAGCGCCTTGCCCTTACGCGCCCGCTTGCCGATATGCACGCCGAGCGACGCGGCCGAGAGTGCGATTTCCTTGGCCTTGCCGACATTGCCGGTGCCTTCGACCACCACACCCTTCTGACTGATGGCTTGGGCGCCGATCAGCTTTTCGTTTTTCTCCAGCTCCATCAGGTTCACGCCACGGCCGCCGGAAGACAGGGTCTTCATCTCGTCCAGGCCAAATACCAGCAGACGACCATTGCCCGAGACGCAGGCCACGGCGCTGGCGTCGGCGGCGACTGCGCGCGGTGCCAGGGGCAGGGCGCCTTCGTCCAGCATGAAGAAGCTCTTGCCGCCCTTGACCCGGCCGAACATGTCGGAGGCCTTGGCGATAAAGCCGGCCGCCGCATCCGAGGCCAGCAGCAGCGTGGTGTCGGCGGGGCCGGCGAAGTAGTGCAGGATGCTGCTGCCGCTGGCCAGCTCGATCAGCGTGGTCACCGGCACGCCATCACCGCGTGCATTGGGCAGGGCGCTCACGGCGATGGTGTAGACCCGGCCGTTGGAGCCGAAGGCCAGCAGGTTGTCCACGGTGCGGCATTCGAAGGCGCCATACAGGCTGTCGCCGGCCTTGAAGGTGAATTGCGTGGCGTCGTGACCGTGGCCGGTGCGGGCGCGTACCCAGCCCTTCTGCGAGATGATGACGGTGACCGGTTCATCGATCACCTTCTGTTCGAAGGTGGCGCGTTCGGCTTCCTCGATGATGGTGCGACGGGCGTCACCGTAGGTCTTGGCGTCGCCTTCGATTTCCTTGATGACCAGCTTCTTCATCGAGGTCGGGTTGTCCAACAGGTCTTGCAGGGTGGTCTTCTCGCCGCGCAGCTCGGCCAGTTCCTGCTGGATCTTGATGGCTTCCAGGCGGGCCAGCTGGCGCAGACGGATTTCCAGGATGTCTTCGGCCTGGCGATCCGACAGCCTGAAGGCCTCGATCAGGGCCGGCTTGGGTTCATCGGACTCGCGGATGATCCTGATGACCTTGTCGATGTTCAGGAGCACCGCTTCCCGGCCTTCCAGGATGTGGATGCGGTCGTTGACCTTTTGCATGCGGAATTGCGTGCGGCGGGTCACGGTCTCGAATCGGAAGCTGATCCACTCGCCGAGGATGTCGGTCAGGTTCTTCTGGCGCGGACGGCCATCGCCGCCGATCATCACCAGGTTCAGCGAGGCACTGGTTTCCAGCGAGGTCTGGGCCAGCAAGGTGTTCATGAACTCGGTCTGGTCCTGGTTCTTGGACTTGGGTTCGAACACCAGGCGTACCGGGGCCTCGCGGCCCGACTCGTCGCGCACGGCGTCGAGCAGGCCGAGGATGGTGGCCTTCTGGGCTTGCTGCTCGGGCGTGAGCGATTTCTTGCCCAGCTTGAGCTTGGGGTTGGTCAGTTCTTCGATCTCTTCCAGTACGCGCTGCGAGGATACGCCCGGCGGCAGCTCGGTGATCACCGCCTGCCACTGGCCGCGCGCCAGGTCTTCGATCTTCCAGCGGGCGCGCACCTTGAGGCTGCCACGACCGCTCTGGTACATCTCGGCGATGGTCGTGGCCGGGGTGATGATCTGGCCGCCACCGGGGAAGTCCGGGCCGGGGACCAGTTCCATCAGTTCGGCATGGCTGATCTTGGGGTTGCGGATCATCGCCACCGCCGCCTTGGCCACTTCGGTGAGGTTGTGCGACGGGATTTCGGTGGCCATGCCCACGGCAATGCCGGAGGCGCCATTCAACAGCAGGAAGGGCAGGCGCGCCGGCAGCAGGCGCGGCTCTTCGGTGGAACCGTCGTAGTTGGGCTGGAATTCCACGGTGCCCATGTCGATTTCATCGAGCAGCAGCTTGCTGATGGGCGTCAGGCGGGCTTCGGTGTAGCGCATGGCCGCCGCGCCATCGCCATCACGCGAACCGAAGTTGCCGTGGCCATCGATGAGCGGGTAGCGCAGCGAGAAATCCTGGGCCATGCGCACCAGCGCGTCGTACACCGACTGGTCGCCGTGCGGGTGCAGCTTGCCCAGCACATCGCCGACCACGGCGGCCGATTTGCGCGGCTTGGCGGCGCTGTTGAGCGAGAGTTCGTTCATCGCGTAGAGGATGCGGCGCTGTACCGGCTTCTGGCCGTCGGCTACATCGGGCAGGGCGCGGCCCTTGACCACCGAGATCGCGTAATCGAGATAGGCGCGTTCGGCGAAGGTGGACAGCGTCAGCGATTCGCCATCAGGGGCGGCCGGGACTGGGTCAAACAGGGTCGGTTGATCGGTCATGGAACAGTTCTTGTTGTCGTCGTGGTGGACAGGGTTAATCGTTGGCGGTGACGGGCTCGCGCGGCGGCAGCGTCACCTTGAGACGGGCCTGGCCTGAGCTGGCGCCGGGGGCGGAGGCGGAGGCAGGGCCGCGCTCACCGGCAGCCAAGCGCATTGCGCCGGGCGGGCGATACAGCTCATAGAAGCGCGACACCAGTCGCACATAGCCCTGGGTCTCGGGATAGGGCGGAATCTTGTTGCCGTATTTCTGTACCGTGCCTTCGCCGGCATTGTAGGAAGCGATCGCCAGTTCCACATGCTGCGGGAACATGGCCATCAGGTCGCGCAGGTAGCGTGCGGCCAGGCGGATGTTGATCTTTGGATCGACCAGCTTCTGGTGCAGGCTCTTGCGGCGGTCGCCCTGCAGGCCATAGCGCTCGGCGGTATCGGGCATGATCTGCATCAGGCCGATGGCGCCCTTGCTGGAGACGGCACCGGCATTGAAGCCGGATTCGGCCGTCATGACCGCCTTGAGCAGGGCCGCATCCAGGCCGAACTCCCCGGCCGCTTCGCTGAGCAGGCTGTCGTACTTGCGTGCATCGCGATGCGCGAGCATGGTGCGCACGAAGGGCGGGTCGGTCGGGGTGACGGCTTCCTTGCTGCCGGGATGGTTCAGCAGCGAGGCGCTGCTGGCCATGAGCTTGTCGGGGTCGTCCAGGGTCTGGGCATAGAAGTGGACCGCGCCGTCGGCATCGGTGTAGCGGTAGACGATGGTGCGGGGTTTGCGGCTGCTGCCGTCCTTGCCGCCGTTCTTGTTGCCCTCGGCCGCCTCCACCCGCATGTGCTGCACGCCATCGGCATCGGTGTAGCGCACCATCTGTTGCGCCCGTGCCGGCCCTGCGCCCGCGCACAGCAGCACTGTCGCGCCCAGCAGGGCGGCGCGAGCGATGAGCGGCAGGCGGGGCGGGCGGCGGGTCATGTCAGATATCGGCTTCGGCTTCGTTGCCGTGCTCTTCGATCCAGGCGCGGCGGGAGGCGGCTTCGCCCTTGCCCATGAGCATGTTGAAACGTTCTTCCGAGGTCTGCACGCCCGGTTCGCCGAAGCCGATCGGCAAGAGGCGACGGGTGTCCGGATTCATGGTGGTTTCCCACAGCTGTTCGGCATTCATTTCGCCCAGGCCTTTGAAGCGGGAAATGCTCCAGGCGCCTTCCTTCAGGCCATCCTTGCGCAGCTTATCTTCGATGGCTTCGAGTTCGCCATCGTCCAGGGCGTAGAGCTTCTGCACCGGCTTCTTGCCACGGGCGGGGGCATCCACGCGATAGAGCGGCGGACGCGCCACGCAGATGTTGCCGTTCTCGATCAGCTTGGGGAAGTGACGGAAGAACAGCGTCAAGAGCAGCACCTGGATGTGCGAGCCATCCACGTCCGCATCCGAGAGGATGCAGATCTTGCCGTAGCGCAGGCCGGACAGATCCGGGCTGTCGTTGATGCCATGCGGATCGACGCCGATGGCCACGGCGATGTCGTGGATTTCATTGTTGGCGAAGAGGCGGTCGCGCTCGGTCTCCCAGGCGTTCAGGACCTTGCCGCGCAGCGGCAGGATGGCCTGGAATTCCTTGTCGCGGCCCATCTTGGCCGAGCCGCCGGCGGAGTCGCCCTCGACCAGGAAGATTTCATTGCGCGACACATCCGAGGATTCGCAATCGGTCAGCTTGCCCGGCAGCACGGCCACGCCGGAAGACTTCTTCTTCTCGACCTTCTGCGCCGAGCGCAGGCGGCTCTGGGCCTGCTTGATGACCAGTTCGGCCAGCTTCTTGCCATACTCCACGTGCTGGTTCAGCCACAGCTCCAGCGCCGGGCGCGAATAACCGGCCACCAGGCGCACGGCGTCGCGGGAGTTGAGACGTTCCTTGATCTGGCCCTGGAATTGCGGGTCCAGCACCTTGGCCGAGAGCACGAAGGAGACGCGTGCAAACACGTCCTCGGCCAGCAGCTTGACGCCCTTGGGCAGCAGCGAATGCATCTCGGCGAAGCTCTTCACGGCCGAGAACAGGCCTTCGCGCAGGCCCGATTCATGGGTGCCGCCGTTGGAGGTGGGGATCAGGTTGACGTAGGACTCGCGCACCACGGCGCCTTCCTCGGTCCAGGCCACCACCCAGGAGGCACCTTCGCCCTCGGCGAAGCCTTCGGCATCCTTGCCGGCGAACTGCTCGCCCTCGAACAGCGGGATCAGGGTCTCGCCGCTGCCGCTCTGGGCCAGTTGTTCCATCAGGTAGCCGCGCAGGCCCTGGTCGTACTGCCAGCTCTGGCTGTCACCGGTCCTGGCGTTGGTGAAGGTCACCTTCACGCCCGGCAGCAGCACTGCCTTGGACCGCAACAGGCGTTGCAGCTCGCCCAGCGGGATGGTGGGCGAATCGAAATACCTGGCGTCAGGCCAGACCGTGACGCGGGTGCCGGATTTCTTGTCTTCGCGGGTGGCGGGGCGCGACTTGAGCTTTTCGATGACGTCGCCGCCGGAGAAGGCCAGGGTATGCACGCCGCCTTCACGCCAGACCGTGATTTCCAGACGCGTGGCCAGGGCATTGGTGACCGACACGCCCACGCCGTGCAGACCGCCGGAGAAGGCATAGGCGCCGCCGGAGCCCTTGTCGAACTTGCCGCCCGCGTGCAGGCGGGTGAACACGATCTCGACGGTGGGGACCTTTTCTTCCGGGTGCAGGCCGACCGGGATGCCGCGGCCGTCGTCTTCCACGCTGACGCTGCCGTCGGCGTTCAGGGTGACGATGATGCTCTTGCCGTAGCCGCCCAGCGCTTCGTCGGAGGCGTTGTCGATCACTTCCTGGAGGATGTGCAGCGGGTTCTCGGTGCGGGTGTACATGCCCGGGCGCTGCTTGACCGGCTCCAGTCCCTTGAGGACACGGATCGATGATTCACTGTAATCGGACGGGGATGTTTTTTTGGTTGCCATGCAGATGAGTGGTCGTGGCTGATGCCGGAGGGTTGTTCTATCTCTGTTTGCCCAGCGCTGCAGCCCCGTGGGAGGGGCCGTCTTGCGCTGCAAAAGCGCATTCTAATGAAAATTCCAGGAATTCGGCGTCCGGGCCGTGGAAATGTTCCCTTCCGCGTGGGACTTGTCCTTAAATGCGCTTAAATGCTGCCAAATATGCATTTAAATGCGGCAATGAAAAAGGCCTGTGCATGCACAGGCCTGGTTGATGTGTTGCAAGCACGCCGGATTTCAGCTGGCCAGCAAGCCCTCCACGGCCAGCGCAATGGACAGCAGGCGCCGGTCCTGGCCACCAGGAGCCGCCAGCGACAGGCCCACCGGTGCGCTGCCTTCTGCGTGGCAGGGCAGGGACACCGCGCAGCCGTCGAGGAAGTTGATCAGCGTGGGGTTGCGCAGCATCTTGCCGTTGGCGCCGTAATAGGCGTCGTCGCTGGCCAGCAGCTCGGCAATGCGTGGTGCGACGATGGGCACGGTGGGCATCACCAGCGCATCGTAGCCGGCCAGTTGTGCCTCGACCTGGGCGATCCAGGGCGAGCGGGCGTGCAGCACATCCAGCAGGTCGGCCGCGCTCATGTCCTTGCCGCGCATGATGCGCGAGACCACACGCTGGTCGTACCCGGCAGCGTTCTCGGCAATCAGGGCGCGGTGCCAGGCATAGGCCTCGGCGGCGGTGAAGCCACCCTTGCTGTTGATGGCGGCCAGGCCGTTGAAGGCGGGGACTTCTTCCTCCACCACCACCGCACCGGCTTGCGTGAGCCTGGACAGGGCGGCACGGTAGGCCTTGGCGACGCTCTCGTCCATGCCGTCGAGCACGACATTGGTGGGTGCCAGCAGGCGCAGGCCGCGCAGCGGATGGGCAGGCAGCGGGCGATAGGCTTCACCGGCCAGCACGGCGTCCATGATGGCGCAGCACTCCACCGAGGCCGCCAGCGGGCCGATTGAATCCAGGTAGGCCGACAGCGGCAGCACGCCCTCCATGGAGACCCGTGCGGCGGTCGGCTTGAAACCGGTCAGGCCGTTCAGTGCCGAGGGAATGCGCACCGAACCGCCAGTGTCCGAGCCCACCGCGGCGAACGCCATGCCATCGGTCACCGAGATGGCCGCGCCGGAAGACGAGCCGCCGGGAATGCGGCCTCCTTCGACGCCACGTTCCCACTGGTTTTGCGGGGTGCCATAGTGCGGATTGATGCCCAGCCCGGAATAGGCGAACTCGGTCATGTTGGTCTTGCCGATGACGATGGCACCCGCCTTGATCAGCTTCTGCACCACCTCGGCATGGGCGCTGGCGACCGGCTTGCCGCGCAGCACCACGGACCCGGCCAGGGTAGTCTCACCGGCCACGTCGAACAGGTCCTTGACCGAGACCGGCACGCCTTCCAGCGGCGAGCGGCGCAGACCGGCGGCGCGCAGGGTGTCGGAGGCACGGGCGGCGGCACGCGCCTGGTCGGCATAGACGCTGGTGAAGACGCGTGCGCCTTCGCCAGCCGGGTCGGCGATGCGGGCCAGGGCCTGTTCGGTCAGTTGCAGGGAGGTGATGCGGCCGGCATCGAGGTCGGCGGCCAGTTGGGAAAGTGTGCTCGGCATGATGGAAAAATGGGGTGGTCGACAGGAGCGGTGCAGCGATAAAGGCGACAAGAGTAACAGGCCCTAGCCGCATCAGACAAAAATGGCCAGCAGGGCTGGCCACGGGATCAGGCGACTTCGGCCAGCGACTGCGCGACATAGTGATGGCGCAGCGCACGCTGACGGCGTGGATCGTAGAGCTCCATCGTGAAGGAGGCGGCCGGACGGATGCCGCCGATGGCGCCCACCGTGCCGCAGGTCATGCCGCAGCCCTCCGGCAGGGTCGCGCTGCCATCGGTGAAGCGGGCGATCAGGTCGGACGGGGTGCGCAGCGAGGCCAGCGGGCCTTCCTGGTACAGCACGGTGGCGCCATCTTCTTCGATCCAGGAGCGGATCACCAGCTCGTCCCAGTAGTCGGCCACGTCCGCCAGTTTCCAGGCAGCGGCGCCCACCGGCTTGACGCAGGCCTGCTTGGAAAAGGCCACGCTATGGGCTTCCAGCTTGCGGTCGGTATGGTCGGAGGCGATGGAGACATACAGTTCGCCACCGGCATTGAAGACGAAGGTCTCGACTTCGCCGGAGGAGGCCTCGCCCAGTACCTGCACCTGTTCGGCCTGCGACAGCTGGTTGGCCGAGACGCGGTAGAACAGCGGCACTGCGCTGGGACGGGAGATGCCCAGGGCTTCCAGTTCTTCGATGTGATGTTCGATGGCCGCCATGTCGCGGCCGGCCCAGCCGGCGATGACCAGGCTGTCGATGTCGGCCTGGAGGGCAGATTGGTCGGGGAGGGTAAAGGTCAGCTTCATGATGTCTATCCTGCAGGTGATTCAAGGGTGATTCGAGGGTGATGTGCACTGCGCTTGGGGGAGTTGCTTCAGTGGGGTGTCAGTGCTTCCTGACGAACACCACCACCAGGAAACTGGCCAGGAATTCCAGCGCTGCCACGAAGTACAGGCCCGAGGACAGCGACCCGGTGCTGGTCTTCAGCGCGCCGATCATGTAGGGCGCCACGAAGCCGGCCAGGTTGCCAATGGAGTTGATCAGGGCGATGCCGCCGGCGGCTGCCGTGCCGGCCAGGAAGGCACCGGGAATCGACCAGAACACCGGGAAGGCCGCCAGGATGCCGACCGCCGCCAGCGTCAGCGAGCACAGCGCCAGGGTGGCATTGCCCAGGCTCATGCCGGTGGCGATCAGGCCGATACAGGCAATCAGGGTGGCGATAGCGCTGTGCATGCGGCGTTCGCCGGTCTTGTCGGAGTGGAAGCCGTTCCAGATCATGGCCAGGGTGCCGGCCACGAAGGGGATGGCCGAGATCAGGCCGATCTGCAGATTACCCTTGACGCCGATTTCCTTGATGATGGACGGTGCCCAGAAGGCGATGGTGGCGTTGCCGCTGACCACGCAGAAATACACGGCAGCGCAGATCCAGACGCGGTAGTTGCTACAGGCGTCCTTGAAGGAGAAGTGCTTGCCCGGTGCGCTGTTTTCGGCAGCCAGTACCTGGGTGACGGCATTCTTCTCGGCCTCGCTCAACCACTTGGCGTTGGCGGGCTTTTCCGGCAGCCAGGCCAGTACGGCGAAGCCGGCCAGCAGGGAAGGGATGCCCTCGATGATGAACAGCCACTGCCAGTTCGCCAGGTGACCGACGCCTTCCATACTGCTCATGATGAGGCCGGCAATCGGACCGCCGACCGCACCGGCGATGGCGAACGAGGTCATGAACAGGCCATTGACGCGGGCGCGGCGCTGCGCCGGGAACCAGTAGGTCAGGTACAGCACCACGCCGGGGAAGAAGCCGGCCTCGAAGATGCCCAGCAAAAAGCGCAGGATGTAGAAGCTGGTGGGCGTGGTGACATAGGCCATCGCCATCGAGGCCAGGCCCCAGAGGATGGTGATGCGGGCCAGGGTCTTGCGGGCGCCGATCTTTTCCAGCAACAGGTTGCTGGGGACTTCGAAGAGGAAGTAGCCGATGAAGAAGATGCCTGCCCCCAGGCCGTAGACGGCTTCCGAGAACTGCAGGTCCTGCAGCATCTGCAGTTTGGCGAAGCCGACGTTGACGCGGTCGATCCAGGCCAGCACGAACAGGAAGACCAGGAACGGGATCAGGCGCCAGGCGATCTTGCGATAGGTGACATCCATGCTGGATGGCGCGCCTGCCGATGCCGCCGCTGTGGCGGCGGCGGATGGGGAATAAGACATGAAAACCTCCTCAAGTGGTGCCGGCGTCCGCGTGGCGGCGCCGTGCTGTGTTCGGCATGGGATGGACTGGGTGCATGGATGGGCAAGCAGGACCGGCCATGCTGTTGTTGTAGCCCGAAGGCCTTAAATCAGTATGGGGATGCGGAGAGGGCGCTGTCCAACAAGAAAATCTGAACGGCCTTGATTGAAAAATCTTATGAGCAAAAGCGGGGCGGCGGCTGCTTCAGGATGGTGCTGCGCCGCATGCGGCGGTTGTGGATGCGCAGCCAGCAGCGGCGCGGTATTGCGCCCGGCTCAGTTGAGCGGCGCAGGCAGGCGGGCGATCTCGTGGCCCCAATTGAGTGCGAAGTCGGACGCGGTTTCCTGGGCAATGCGGGCCACGGTTTCGGTCAGGGGATTCTCATGGTCCGAGCGGAAGCAGGCGATCAGCGCCAGGGCCGGGAACTCGGTATCGACCCGCAGCAGGTGCAGGCTTTCCTCGTTGAGCTCGCGCTGGATGATGGCCGGCGGCACGGCGGTGATGCCGAAGCCGTCGGTGGCCAGCCGGATCATGGTCGCCACCGAGGCGATGCAATTGATATGCAGCGTGCGCTCGCTGCGTTCGCTGCCCGAGAACAGGCGCTCGATCACCGCATGCGGCCCCGAGTTGCGGGCGAAGCTGATGATCGGGAAGGCCGCCAGGTCGGTCAGCGACAGGGTCTCGCTGCCGATGTCGAGCTTGGGACTACCGACCCAGCGCATGGGGAATTCGCATAGCGCGATATTGCTGACCTGCGGGCCGATCACCGGTTCGGCCTGCAGCACCAGGTCCAGGTTGCTCTTGCTGAACTGCTCGTGCAGGTGGATGGTGGTATCGCTGACGATCTCGATCTGCAGGCGCGGGAAGGTCTTGTGCAGCCGCCCCAGGAAATCCGGGAACCAGCTGTGGACGATGGATTCGATCACGCCGATGCGGATTACGCCGGCATAGACCTCGCGGTCGGACATGTCGTCCTTCATCTCGCGCATGAGCTTGACCATGCGCTCGGCATACACCAGCGCCTTGCTGCCGTCGGCGGTGAGTGCCACCTCGCGCGCGCTGCGGTCGAACAGGCGCACGCCGAAGTCCTGTTCGAGCGAGGCGATGCGGCTGGAGACGGCAGCCTGGGTGGTGTGCAGGCGCTCGGCAGTGAGCCGGAAATTGCGCAGCCGGGCCAGCCAGACGAAGGTTTCGAGGAAGCGGATATTCATGACGAGCAGGACGTGGAGAAGAGGCGTATTTTATCGCCAGGACGTGTCAACTCCCGTTGTCATTTTTGGTGCGCTGCGCAATAAAGTCGGTCCCGTTCGGCGCACATCTGGTGCATTTCACAGGGTAAGTTGCGTGCTTCTGGTGCGTTATATCGATATTCGGAATTTGAAAGTATTTTTTCTTTACTCCGGATTGAAATGAAAATATATTTACATTTTTCGCGCCAGGGCTGGTCGTCATATCAAGTCCCGCGACAGGATAAAAATGGGTGAGGCCCGCGTTTTCGTAAACGATATAAATCCAATCAATGATATGGAGCGTTTGCAGGCACGGGGCGATTTCTTCAGCACAGACGGGGCAGCGGACGGTGACACAACAACCGAAGAACATCAGCTTGCAGGGAGCCGGCGCGGTCGCGCAGGCCGTGGGCAAGCTGTATCCGCAGTTGTCCAAGTCGCACCGCAAGACCGCCGACTATGTGCTCGGCAACCCCTTTCGCGCGGCTACCATGACCATCGACGAACTGTCGGAGGCCGCCGGCATTTCGGTAGCCACCGCCAACCGCTTTGCCCACGCGCTGGGCTTTGACGGGTATGCCTCCTTCCGCGCGGCCCTGGTGGCGGACTTTGCCACCACGCTGGCGCCGGTAGAAAAGCTGCGCGACGAAGTGCAACGCGCCGCCACCAGCGCCGAGATCATGGCCGCTGCCTTCGATAGCGACATCCATAACATCGAGGCCACCCGACGCATGCTCACGCCCGAGCATTGTGAACAGGCAGTGGACATGATTCTTGCCGCCGAACGCATCTTCATCACCGGCTTCGGCGCCTCGGCCTACCTGGCCGGCCTGATGGCGCATGCGCTGGAGCCCTATGTGCGCACCGTGTCCTCGGTGGCGCTGGCTGGTGGTCCTTCGCAGGCGGGTCGGCAATTCTTCAAGCTCGATAGTCGCGACCTGGTGATCCCGATGGTGTTTCCGCGCTATGCCGCCGATACCGTCTGGCTGACCCAGCGCGCAGTGGAGAAGGGCGCCCGTATCCTGGCCATCACCGATACTCCCGGCTCGCCGCTGGTGCCGCTGGCCGATGTCACGATCTATGCCCAGACCGATCGCAAGCTGTCTCCCACGTCCGATGCGGCCGCGCTGATCTTGATCCAGGCCCTGTGCGATGCGGTGGCGCATCGCGCCCGGCGCTCGGTGCAGGCTGCTTCGCAGATGACCGAATTCGTACTGCCCTGGCTCTACTTGCCGCAACAGCACCAGCGTCCGGCCATGACGCCTGTCGCCAAGCCGGCCCGGGCCGCTCTCAATAAAGGAAAGACCAAAGCATGACCACTCCGGTAATTGCCATCCATGGTGGCGCAGGCACCATCACGCGCGCCTCGCTGAGCGCCGAGGACGAAGCCCGATATCACCAGGCGCTGGCTGACATCGTGGCCGCCGGCCAGGCCGTATTGAATGCCGGTGGCTCGGCGCTGGAAGCGGTGACCGAAGCAGTGCGCCTGCTGGAAGACTGTCCGCTGTTCAATGCCGGCCATGGCGCCGTCTATACCAGTGAAGGCCGGCATGAGCTGGATGCCTGCGTGATGAATGGCGCCGACCTGGCCTCCGGCGCGGTGGCCTGTGTCACCAATCTGCGCAACCCGGTGCTGGCTGCCCGCGCCGTGATGGAAAAGAGCGAGCACGTGCTGCTGGTCGGTCCCGCTGCCGAAGCCTTTGCCGCTCGCAACGGTGTGGCCACGGTCACGCCCGACTATTTCCATACCGATGCCCGCCACGAGCAATGGCTGCGCGTGCGCGGTCAGTCGCGGGCCATGCTGGACCATGACGCCTCCTCCTTTGCCTTTGCCGAAAAGACCGCCGCCACCGTCGAGCCCATCGACCCCGACCACAAGTTCGGCACCGTCGGTGCGGTGGCGCTGGACCAGTTCGGCAACCTGGCTGCGGCCACCTCGACCGGTGGCATCACCAACAAGCAGCCGGGCCGGGTAGGTGATTCACCCATCATCGGTGCCGGCTGCTATGCCAACAATGCCACCGTTGCGGTTTCCGCCACCGGCACCGGCGAGGCCTTCATGCGCACCGTGGCCTGTTACGACATCGGCGCGCGCATGGCCTATGCCGGTCAGTCGCTGGAAGAAGCCAGCCGCGCCGTGGTGTTCGATACCCTGCCCAAGGTCGGCGGACGCGGTGGCGTGATCGCCATCGATGCCCAGGGCAACCTGGCCCTGCCGTTCAATACCGAGGGCATGTACCGCGCCTATGGCTGCGGCGAGCTGGCGCCGGTCACCGAAATCTACGCAGCACCGGCCTGAGTCGGCCGAGCAGGAGAGAATCAAGATGCAACAGTCACAACGCGTGCTCGATGTCAGCCACCTCAACGTCCGCTTCGCCACCTCCGAGCGGACGGTGGACGCGGTGCGCGACCTGTCCTTCCATGTGGACCAGGGCGAGACCCTGGCCATCGTCGGCGAATCGGGTTCGGGCAAGTCGGTGTCCTCGCTGGCGATCATGCGCCTGATCGAACACGGCGGCGGCAAGATCGTCGGCGGCAGCATGCAGTTCCTGCGCCGCAGTGGCCAGACGCTTGATCTGGCCCAGGCCGACAATGCCACCATGCGCGGCATCCGGGGCGCCGAGATCGCCATGATCTTCCAGGAACCGATGACCTCGCTGAACCCGGTCTTCACCGTCGGTGAACAGATCGCCGAATCGATCCGCCTGCACCAGGGCATGAGCCGCGCCGCCGCCCAGGCCGAGGCGCTGCGCATGCTGGAGATGGTGCGTATCCCCGAGGCCAGGCGCGTGCTGGGCCGCCATCCGCACCAGTTGTCGGGTGGCATGCGGCAACGCGTGATGATCGCCATGGCCTTGTCCTGCAAGCCTTCGCTGTTGATCGCCGATGAACCGACCACGGCCCTGGACGTGACCATCCAGGCGCAGATCCTGCAACTGATCCGCTCCCTGCAGGAAGAGATGCACATGGGCGTGATCTTCATCACCCACGACATGGGCGTGGTGGCCGAAGTGGCCGACCGCGTGGTGGTCATGTGTCGTGGCGAGAAGGTGGAAGAAAACGCCGTCGAGCCGCTCTTCGCCGCACCCAGCCATCCCTATACCCGTTCCCTGCTGGCCGCCGTGCCGCGCCTGGGTTCCATGCGCGGTACCGATATGCCGCTGCGTTTCGGTATTGCGCCGCAGGCCGAGGTGCGCCCCGACCTGATCGCCAGCGAGCTGCAGACCCAGCAGGAGATCGCCGCCCAGCGCCAGCCCATCCTCAAGGTGCGCGACCTGACCACCCGCTTCGATGTGAAGAGCGGCATCTTCGGTCGCGTCAAGCAGCGTGTGCATGCGGTGGAAAAGGTCAGCTTCGACCTGTTTGCCGGCGAGACCCTGGCCATCGTCGGTGAATCCGGCTGTGGCAAGTCCACCACCGGCCGCTCGCTGTTGCGCCTGGTCGATATCGCCGGTGGTCGTGTCGAATTCGGCGGCCGCGACCTGGCGCAATTGCCGCGCACCGAGCTGCGCCAGTTGCGGCGCGATATCCAGTTCATCTTCCAGGACCCGTTCGCTTCCCTCGATCCGCGCATGACGGTCGGTTACTCCATCATGGAGCCGATGCTGGTGCACGGCATGAAGGAGGGCGCCCAGGAACGCGTGGATGCACTGCTGACCCGCGTGGGCCTCACCCCTGAACATGGCCAGCGCTACCCGCATGAATTTTCCGGCGGTCAGCGCCAGCGCATCTGCATCGCCCGCGCTCTGGCCCTGAACCCCAAGATCGTCATCGCCGATGAATCGGTGTCGGCACTGGACGTGTCGATCCAGGCCCAGATCGTCAATCTGATGCTGGACCTGCAGGCCGAGCTGGGGATTTCCTTCATCTTCATCTCGCACGACATGGCCGTGGTGGAGCGCATCAGCCACCGGGTGGCGGTGATGTACCTGGGCCAGATCGTGGAGATCGGCCCGCGTCGCGCGATCTTCGAGAATCCGCAGCATCCCTATACGCGCAAGCTGATGGCGGCCGTGCCGGTGGCCGATCCGACCTTGCGCCAGCCGGGCAAGAAGCTGCTGACCGATGAAATTCCCAGCCCGATCCGGCTGGTGGGCGATGAGCCCAAAGTGGAGCCCCTGAAGGAAGTGGCTCCCGGGCACTTTGTGGCCCAGCACCGTATTGCCGGCGCTTTCTGAGCGCGGGCGGGTTTCCATGTTGTAAATGCTTCAGTGCAGTAATCCCCACTACGTCGTACCAACCTCGCTTTACTGATCAGGAGAGACTACATGACTACCACTGCAACCCGGAAGGGCATGACCATTGCCAAATGGCTGGCCGTCGGCGCCCTGGGCACCTCGCTGCAATTTGCAGCGGCACATGCGTTCGCGGCCAAGACCGTGACGCTGGCGGTGTATTCCACCTTCACCACGCTGGACCCCTATGACGCCAACGACACCCTGTCGCTGTCCATGGCCAAGTCCTTCTACCAGGGCCTGTTCGGTTTCGACAAGGACATGAAGCTCATTCCGGTGCTGGCCGAAGGCTACCTGGTGAGCAAGGACGGTCTGGAATACACCATCCGCCTGAAGCAGGGCGTGAAGTTCCAGGACGGTACCGTGTTCAAGGCCGATGCCGTGAAGGCCGTGTTCGACCGTGTCACCAACCCGGACAACAAGTTGAAGCGCTACAACCTCTTCAACCGCATCGCCAAAACCGAAATCCTGAACGACTACACCGTCAAGATCGTGCTCAAGGAGCCGTTCTCGGCCTTCATCAACGTGCTGGCCCACCCGTCGGCAGTGATGATTTCGCCGGCTGCGCTGAAGCAGTACGGCAACAAGGACATCGCCTTCCACCCGGTCGGCACCGGCCCCTTCAAGTTCGTCGAATGGAAACAGACCGACTACGTCAAGGTCGAGAAATTCGATGGTTACTGGAAGCCGGGCTACCCCAAGGTCGACGAGATCATCTGGAAGCCGGTGGTCGACAACAACGCCCGCTCGGCCATGATGCAGACCGGCGAGGCGCAATTCACCTATCCGCTGCCCTACGAGCAGGCCGATCTGTTGAAGAGCAAGTCCAACCTGGATGTGGTGGCGGCACCATCCATCATCCAGCGTTACATGTCGATGAATACCAAGCAGAAGCCTTTCGACAACCCGAAGGTGCGCGAAGCCATCAACTACGCCATCAACAAGCAGGCGCTGGTGAAGGTGGCCTTCAACGGCTATGCCACGCCGATGGAAGGCGTGGTACCGCAGGGCGTGGACTACGCCTTCAAGACCGGCCCCTGGCCCTATGACGTGAAGAAGGCCAAGGCCCTGCTGGCCGAAGCCGGTTATCCGAATGGTTTCGAGACCGAACTGTGGTCGGCCTACACGCACAGCACGGCACTGAAGATCATCCAGTTCCTGCAGCAGCAACTGGCGCAGGTCGGCATCAAGGCCAAGATCCAGGCCCTGGAGTCCGGTCAGCGCGTGGAACGCGTGGAAAGCTGGCAAGACCCTGCCACCGCGCCGGTACGTCTGCTCTACATCGGCTGGTCCTCCTCCACTGGTGAAGCCGACTGGGCACTGCGTCCGCTGCTGGCTTCCGAAGCCATGCCGCCGCGCCTGTACAACACCGCCTACTACAAGAACGACAAGGTCGACGCCGACATCGCCAAGGCCCTGACCCTGACCGATCGCAAGGAAAAGGAAGCCCTGTACAAGGATGCCCAGCAGGAAATCTGGAAGGATGCACCGTGGGCCTTCCTGGTGACCGAAAAGCTGCTGTACGCGCGTAACAAGAACCTCAAGGGCGTCTATGTGATGCCTGACCAGGCGATTGAATTCGAGAACATCGAACTGACGAAGTAAGCAGGCAGCACCAAGCGGCGGCGCAGCAGGAGCGCGCCGCCGCTTGCATTCTTCGATGGACGTCTGGTCCATCGCGCAACAAGAAGGGTCCGATCCATCGGCGACGAGCGGCCTTATTCAGAGAGCATCATGTTTTCCTTTGTCATCAAACGCCTGTTAGGCCTGATTCCCACGCTGCTGCTGGTGGCGGTCCTGGTATTTCTGTTCGTGCACTTGTTGCCGGGCGATCCGGCACGCCTGGCGGCCGGCCCCGACGCCGACGACAAGACGGTCGCGCTGGTGCGTGCCGACCTCGGCCTGGACAAGCCCCTGCCGGAGCAGTTCGTGAACTTCTTCGTCAACGCCGCCAAGGGTGACTTCGGTCGTTCCATCCGCAGCAAGCGCCCGGTGTCCGAAGAGATCGCCGCGCGCTTCTGGCCCACGCTGTGGCTGACGGTGGTGGCCATGATCTGGGCCGTGATCTTCGGTCTGATCATCGGCATTTCCTCGGCGGTATGGCGCAACAAGTGGCCGGATCGCCTGGGCATGACGCTGGCGGTGTCCGGCATTTCCTTCCCTGCCTTTTCGTTGGGCATCCTGCTGATGCAGGTGTTTTCGGTCAACCTGGGATGGTTGCCCACGGTGGGCGACGACACCTGGCGCCACTACATCCTGCCCTCGATCACGCTGGGCGCTGCGGTGGCGGCGGTGATGGCGCGCTTCACCCGTTCCTCCTTCATCGAGATCCTGCAGGAAGACTTCGTCCGTACCGCCCGCGCCAAGGGCCTGACCGAGACGGTGGTAGTCATCAAGCACTGCCTGCGCAATGCCCTCATTCCGGTGGTCACCATGATGGGCCTGCAGTTCGGCTTCCTGTTGGGCGGCTCGATCCTGGTCGAAGTGGTCTTCAACTGGCCGGGCATGGGGCGCCTGCTGGTGGACGCGGTCGAAATGCGTGACTACCCCATCATCCAGGCCGAGATCCTGCTGTTCTCGCTGGAATTCATTTTCATCAACCTGGTGGTGGACGTGCTGTATGCCGTGATCAACCCCAGCATCCGTTTCAAGTGAGGGGAATCATGTCGCTCTCCAATTCGCCTCTGGCAACCACCTCCGAAACCGGCGCGCCCTTGCCGCCGCCCGATCCCGCCGCGGTCACGGCCTCTGGCCAGAAGATCCGCACCCCGTGGCGCGAATTCTGGCGCAAGTTCAAGAAGCAGCGGCTGGCCGTCTATGCCGGCGTGTTCATCCTGCTGCTGATCCTGGTCGCCATCCTGGCCCCCTGGATCGTGCCGTTCGATGCCGAGAACTTCTTCGACTACGACGCCCTGAACTCGCCGCCGACCTGGACCCACTGGTTCGGCGTGGACTCGCTGGGCCGCGACATCTTCAGCCGCATCCTGATGGGCGCACGCATTTCGCTGGCCTCGGGCTTCTTCTCGGTGGCCATCGGCGCCGTGATCGGCACCGTCTTCGGCCTGCTGGCCGGCTACTACGAGGGCTGGTGGGACCGCATCACCATGCGCATCTGCGACGTGCTGTTCGCCTTCCCCGGCATCCTGCTGGCCATCGGCATCGTCGCCATCCTGGGTGGCGGCATGATCAACGTCATCATCTCGGTGTCGGTGTTCAGCATCCCGGCCTTTGCCCGCCTGGTGCGCGGCAATACCCTGCAATTGAAGAACCTGACCTATATCGAGGCTACCCGCAGCATCGGTGCGTCCGACACCACCATCATGTGGAAGCACATCTTCCCCGGCACCATCTCGGCCATCGTGGTGTATTTCACCATGCGCATCGGCACCTCCATCATTACCGCCGCCGGGCTGTCCTTCCTCGGCCTCGGTGCGCAATCGCCCACGCCGGAGTGGGGCCTGATGTTGAACGAAGCCCGCGCCGACATGGTGACCTCGCCGCACGTGGCGCTGGTGCCCAGCATCGCCATCTTCCTCACCGTGCTGGCTTTCAACCTGCTGGGCGATGGCCTGCGTGACGCGCTCGATCCCAAGATCGATCAGCGTTGATGGCGATGGGCCTGCCGCTTGTGACGAGGTCGCCTATGTCGACGCTACCGCACATTGGCCGGCTTGCCGCCGGCCCGCGTAACAGCATCACCGACGTGGCCGGCGTGACCGTCGGCCATTGCACCCTCGATGACGGCCCGGTGCAGACCGGGGTGACCGTGATTGCGCCGCATGGCGGCAACCTGTTCACCCACCGCCTGCCGGCGGCCGCGGCGGTCATCAACGGCTTCGGCAAGAGTGCCGGACTGGTGCAACTGGAAGAGCTGGGCCTGCTGGAGACGCCGATTGCGCTGTCCAACACCTTCGCCGTCGGCACGCTGCTCAACGCCCAGATCGCCCACACCCTGCGCGCCAACCCGCAATGCGGGCGCAGCCTGCCCACCGTCAATCCGCTGGTGCTGGAATGCAATGACGGCTATCTCAACGATCTGCAGGCGATGGCGGTGCAGCCGGCGCATTTCGATGCGGCCCTGCAGGCAGTTTCATCTGAGGTGGCCCAAGGATCGGTGGGCGCCGGGCGCGGCATGTCCAGCTTCGGCCTGAAGGGCGGGATCGGGACGGCTTCCCGGGTAGCCGTTGTCGGCGCCGCCGGGCAGGGCTACACCGTGGGGGCGCTGGTGCTGTCCAACTTCGGTCGCCTGCCCGAGCTGATCCTGGCCGGCGATCCGCTGGGCGCGCGCCTGGCCGCTGCAGAGCCGCCGGATGCCGCCCCCGAGAAGGGCTCCATCATCCTCCTCCTGGCCACCGATGCGCCGCTGGATGCGCGCCAGTTGAAGCGCCTGGCCGTACGGGCCGGTGCCGGGCTGGCACGTACCGGATCGGCCTATGGGCACGGCAGCGGCGATATCGCCCTGGCGTTTTCGACCGCGCAGCAGATCGAGGCCGAGGCCGAGTGCGTGCACATGGCGCTGCTGGCCGATCATCTGCTGGATCCGCTGTTCCATGCCGCCGCCGACAGCGTGGAGCAGGCCATCGTCCATGCGCTCTTTGCCGCCGAGACCGTGTACGGGCGCGACGGCCATGTGCGCGTCAGCCTGCGCGAGCGGCTGGCGGCATTGAACTGAACGACTTACCGTAGCGAGATTTTCATGACTGGCAAACGCGCCAACATTCTGGTTTCCGTCGATATCGAAGGCGTGGCCGGGGTTTTTCACGTCGAGCAGACCCGTGCCGGCAACGGCGAATATGAACGCGCCCGGCGCTGGATGACCGAAGAAGCCAACGCCGTCATCCGCGGTGCCCTGGCGGCTGGTGCCACCGGCATCAAGGTCAATGATTCGCATGGCGGCTTCCGCAATCTGCTGCCCGACCTGCTGCATCCGCAGGCCCGCATGGTGCTGGGCAAGCCTCGCGTGCTGGGCATGATGGGTGGCGTGGACCAGGAGATCGATGCCGTGATGCTGGTGGGTTACCACTCGCGCGCCCAGGGGCGTGGCATCCTCGCGCACACCACCAACAGCTTTGCCTTTGCCCGGGTCTGGCTGGGCGGGCAGGAGATGGGCGAGGCCGGCCTCTATGGCGCACTGGCTGCCGAGCATGGCGTGCCGGTGATCTTCGGCAGCGGGGACGATGCCTTCATCGAGGAAAACCAGCCGCTGTATCCCCACGCGGTCTTTGCCGAGACCAAGAAGGCCCATGGCGCCAACAGTGGCGATTCGCTGACCCCGCAACAATCTTGTGTGTTGCTGGAAGAGCGCGCCCGGCAGGCAGTGACCAGCCTGCTGGCGAAACCGGCGTCGATGCCGGTACTGCCCCTTCGCGGACCACTGCGGTGTCGCTTGCAGGTGCAGACCGTGGCGCTGGCCGACCTGTTCAGCCAGTTGCCCATCCTGGAGCGCAGCGACAATGTCACCGTGGAGTTCGATGCGCCGACGGCGGAATACGCGGTGCGCGTGCTCAACAGCTTGTCGGCGATGTCGGCCATGCTGCGCTAGGCTTTCTCATTTGGTGGTTTGTTGACTCTCATTTGGGAAGGTTCTAAGATGAGAGAGTGAAACTGACCAAATGAGAGGTTGACCATGGCAACACGATCCGCCGCCGTCCGTGCATCCGCTTCCACGAAAGTGACGCATGGCCTGGGTGCCAGGCCGCATGATTTCGAACGTTTCGCCAGCATGGACCCGATCAGCCAGGGTCGGACCATTCGCGATGGCATGGAAGCCATCATCGCCGAGCGCGTTGCCAAGGAACTGTTGCAGGTTCCCCTGCAGACGCTGCTGGCCGGGCTGGGCCTGCCCAGTTCGACCATTCTGCGCAAGATTTCACGCAAGGAACGCCTCTCGGGGCCGGAATCGGACCGCATCGCACGCGTGCTCTACATCCGCGAACAGGCCGCCGATGTCTTCGAGGATGAAGCGCTGGCGGCGCAGTGGATGTGTCGTCCCAATGCCACCCTGGGCGGCATGACGCCGCTGGAGGTACTCGATACGCAGCCTGGCTATGACCGGGTCCGCGATATCCTGAGCCGTATCGCCTTCGGGGTGGCGGCTTGAGTGTCACCCGCGTTTACCGGCTCGCCAAGGAAAAACCGGGGCATTATGCGGCCGATGATCTTTCCGGCAATGGCGCTGCCTTGAGTGGCGGTCGCTGGAATCCACGTGGCCTGAGGGTGCTCTATACCTGCTGTAGCGCCTCCACGGCGCTGCTGGAATCCCTGGTCCACATGGCCGGGCTGATGCCACGCGCCAACTTCTACCTGGTCGTGCTGGAGTTGCCGCAGGCCGAGGTGCGCAAGGCCTATGTTCCGGAGCTGCCACCGGACTGGTCCGACATCACCCGCGATCCAGCCAGCACGGCGGCCATCGGGAAGCACTGGATCGAGCAGGGGAAACAGCTTGTCATGAAGGTGCCATCGGTGGTCAGTCCCACCGATTTCAACCTTCTGCTCAATCCCCTGCATCCGCAGATGGCCGGTGTCAGGGTCGTGGAAAAGCAGCTCTTCCAGTTCGACGCCCGGCTATTCGGCTAAGGTGTCCGCCCTGGTTTGCCTCGTAGTCACTTCACCTTGCTCTCGATCAGCTTGACCAGCGCATGCACGGTCAGGTTGACCGGTGTGGACAGCCCATGGGCCTGGCCGCGCCGGACGATGAAGCCGTTGAGGTGGTCGATTTCGCTGGGCTTGCCGCGTGCCAGGTCCTGCGCGGTCGAGGAGAACTGGGAGGGCATGGTCTCGATGATCTTGCGTACGGCGGTGTCGACGTCGCCGGCCAGGGTCACGCCTTCGGCAGCGGCCACGGCCTTGCATTCGGCCACCAGGTGGGCCATCACCTCCGGCACGCCCACGCCTTCCACCAGCTTGCCGTAGGGCAGTTGCGCGATGGCGGAGAGAGCGTTGTAGGCGCAGTTGATGATCAGCTTCAGCCACAGGGCGCCACGCACATTGTCGGAAATCTCGGTGGGCACGCCAGCGGCGATCAGGGCATCGGCCGCAGCCCGGCTGCGGGCAGCCGGTTCGATCACCAGTTCGCCGCGTCCGTGGTGCTTGACGTGGCCGGGGCCGGCCATTTCGGTGGCGACGTAGACCACCGCCGCCGACACCGGTTGCGGGATCACGGTGCGCAGGCGCTCGGCATTGTCGGTGCCGTTCTGCAATGTCAGCACCAGCGTATCGGCGCCCAGGTAGGGGCGCAGTTGCGCGCCGGCAGTTTCGGTATCAGGAGACTTGACGCAGAACAGCACCAGCTCGGCGCCGGCGACAATGGCGGGATCGGTGCTGGCCTTGACGGGGATGGTCTCATCGAAGGTCTTGGCTTCCAGCCGCAGGCCACGGGTATTGAAGGCCTCCACGTGCTGGGGGCGGCCCACCAGGACCACCTCATGTCCGGCGCGTGCCAGCATCCCGGCAAAATAACAGCCCACTGCACCCGCGCCCATCACTGCAACTTTCATGCGTGTCTCCCCGCTCGGTAGATTGATGACGAAGCGGAAAGCCTAACACAGCACCGCGGTCTTTTCAGGCGGGGTCAGCAGCGGTCAGAACGAGCGCCGCACCCGCACCGACACATAGGCCGGGGGCTTGGTGGTGGCAGTCGCCCGGGCGCTGTGCAGGCGGTGCAGGGTGATCTGGTTGACCTCGGCATGGCTGCCGTCGATGTGCTCTCCCATGATCTGCTGTGCCGCGTCGGCATCGCCGGCCGCGATGCAGTCCAGGATGGCGGCATGTTCCTCGTAGGTCGAGTGCAGGCAATCGCCATAGAGGAAATCCAGGCGGCGCACGATGCGGATGCGGTCGGTCAGGCGGTCGAAGGTATCGGCCATCTCCTGGTTGCCGGCCGCGCGCACCAGGGTCTGGTGGAACACTTCGTCGAGCTGTGCGGCCTTGGGGCCATCCAGCTCGCGGGCCTGCTCCGGCACGCACCAGGAGGCACGCAGG
The DNA here is from genome assembly GCF_022627865.1 of Herbaspirillum sp. C7C2. Taxonomy (NCBI): domain Bacteria; kingdom Pseudomonadati; phylum Pseudomonadota; class Betaproteobacteria; order Burkholderiales; family Oxalobacteraceae; genus Herbaspirillum; species Herbaspirillum sp. C7C2. Next base: position 20,107 of record NZ_JABXGI010000019.1, on the reverse strand, counting down.
CCGGCCAGCACGCTCTGGTCGCCGGCCTGGGCGCACAGGCGGCGCACGGCATGGGTCTCGATGAGCTTGCGCATTTCGTAGAGGTCGGAAAAGCGCTTGAAATCGATCGGCACGATCTCCCAGCCACCGCGCACGTAGCCCTGCATCAGGCCATCGTTCTGCAGGCGCTGCAGGGCTTGCCGTACCGGCGTGCGCGAGACCTTGAAGTAGGCGGCGATTTCGGTCTCGGTGATCTGGTCGCCGGGCAGCAGCCGCATGTCGAAGATGTCCTGCCGCAGCTGGGCGTAGACATACTCGGGCAGGGAGCCGCTGCGCACCAGCGCATCGTCGCCGTCGGGCTCGGCCACGTCGATGGCCTCGGCCGTCGGCGGCAGGGGGGAGGGGGCAGCCACGCTCTTCACGATGGTCGCATCCTCACCAGGCCGCCACGCAGCCATCGGTGCGCGGCTCGGTACCGCCGCACAGGACACCTTCGTCATTGCGCCAGATGATCTGGCCACGGCCGAAGCCCAACTGGTTGCCTGACCACGAGACCTCGTGACCAAGCCCGCCCAGGCCGCGGAACAGGTGTTCGGCGGTGCTGTGCTCGATGGAGACCTTGTTGCCCTTTTCCCACTCCCAGCGCGGCGCGTCCAGCGATGCCTGCGGGTTGAGGCCGAAATCGACCGTGTTCATCACCATCTGCACATGGCCCTGGGGCTGCATGAAGCCGCCCATCACGCCGAAGGGACCGACTGCCTGACCGTTGCGCGTCATGAAGCCGGGGATGATGGTGTGATACGGGCGCTTGCCCGGCGCCAGCACGTTGGGATGGCCGGCTTCCAGGGTGAAGTTGTTGCCACGGTTGTGCAGGGCGATGCCGGTTCCCGGCACGACCAGGCCGGAGCCAAAGCCCATGTAGTTGCTCTGGATGAAGGACACCATGTTGCCCTCGGCATCGGCGGTACACAGATAGACCGTACCACCGCGTGAGGGATCGCCGGCCACCGGCAGGGTGGCGCGTTCGCCGATGAGTTTGCGGCGTTCGTCGGCATAGGCGTCGGAGAGCAACTGCTCCACCGTCACCTTCATGTGGGCCGGGTCGGCGATGTGCGCCAGGCCATCGGCGTAGGCCAGCTTGATGGCTTCGATCTGGCGGTGGTAGGTGGCCAGGGTGTCGCGCTCGGAAAAGTCGTAGGCCTTCAGCAGGTTCAGCGCCATCAGCGCCACCATGCCGTGGCCATTGGGCGGGATTTCCCAGACGTCGTAGCCGCGATAGTTCACGCCGATGGGGTCCACCCATTCCGGCTGGAAGGCGGCCAGGTCGGAGGCTTGCATGTAGCCGCCGGCTTGCTGGATGAAGGCGGCGATCCGGCCAGCCAGTTCACCGCGATAGAAACCTTCGGCGCCGTCCTCTGCGATGGATTGCAGGGTCGCGGCATGGCCGGCCGAGCGCCACAGCTGGCCGGCTTGCGGTGCTCGGCCGTCGATGCAGAAGGTGTCGAACCAGGACTGGAAATGGGCGTCCTTGAATTCACGCTTGAAGTTCTGTTGTGCCACCTGCCAGGCGTGCGCCACCATCGGCGAGACCGGGAAACCTTCCTGCGCCAGGGTGATGGCACCGGCCATCGAATCGGTGAGGGCCAGCTTGCCGAAGCGCTTGGCCATGGCAGCCCAGGCGCTGGGCGTGCCAGGCACCGTCACCGGCAGGGCGCCGTACTTGGGGACTTCCTTCAGGCCGGCGCCGGTGAGCTTGTCGGCCGAGATCGATTGTGGTGCCGGGCCACTGGCGTTGAGGCCATGCAGCTTGCCACCATGCCAGACCAGGGCGAAGGCATCGCCGCCGATGCCGTTGGCGGTCGGCTCCACCACCGTCAGCGCGGCGGCCGCGGCGATGGCGGCGTCGATGGCATTACCGCCGCGCTGCAGGACTTCCAGCCCGGCTTGCGCGGCCAGCGGCTGCGAGGTGGCGACCATGCCGCGCCGGGCATAGACCGCACTGCGGCGCGAGAGGTAGGGATAGTGGTTGCTGCTGAAGTCGGGGAAGGCAGGCATGGCGGTCTCTCGTTCTTGGGTCAGGTGTGTATTTTAGCGATACAGGTGGCAGGCCACGGTATGGGTGGGGCTGAGCTTGATCGGGGCCGGCACTTCGCGCTGGCAGACTTCCATGCAGGACGGGCAGCGTGGATGGAAGTGGCAGCCGGCGGGCGGCGCGGCCGGGTTGGGGATGCTTCCCTGCAGCACGATGCGCTGGCGCTGCTCGCGTGGGTGTTCACGCGGGATGGCCGAGAGCAGGGCTTGTGTATAGGGGTGGCTGGGCCGGGCATAGATGTCTTCACGCGCGCCCAGCTCCACCATGCGGCCCAGGTACATCACGCCGATGGTGTCGCTCACATGGCGGATCACGGCCAGGTCGTGCGAGACGAAGAGATAGGTCAGCCCCAGTTCCTGCTGCAGTTCGCGCAGCAGGTTGAGGATCTGCGCCTGGATCGAGACATCCAGTGCCGAGACGGCTTCGTCGGCCACCACCAGTCTGGGGCGGGTGATGATGGCGCGGGCGATGCCCACGCGCTGGCGCTGGCCGCCGGAGAATTCGTGCGGATGGCGCGCCGCATAGGCCGGGTTCAGACCCACCATGTCCAGTGCCTCGGCCACCTTGCGCTTGCGGGTGGCGCGGTCGTGCAGGCCATGCACGATGAGCGGTTCTTCCAGCACTTCGCCGATGCTCATGCGCGGGTTCAGCGAGGCATAGGGGTCCTGGAACACCATCTGCATGTGGCGGCGCATGGCGCGTAGCGGGCCGGCCGGCAGCAGGGTGATTTCCTGGCCCATGAAGCGCACGCTGCCTTCGGTGGGTTCGATCAGGCGCAGTACGCTGCGTCCGGTGGTGGACTTGCCGCAGCCGGATTCGCCGACCAGGCCCAGGGTCTGGCCTTCGGCGATGCTGAAGGAGACGTCGTCAACGGCCTTGACGGTGGTGCTGCCGGCAGCAAAATGTTTTTTCAGTCCGTGGACTTCGAGCAGGGGAGGGTTCATCGTCATTAGCCTTGCTTCAATGCGGATACCAGCAGCGCACATGATGGCCGTCGCCCAGGTCTTCCAGTGGTGGCATTTCCTGGCGGCAGATGTCCTGCGCGCGGGCGCAGCGGGCGGCGAAGCGGCAGCCGCTCTTGACGGTGCCGGGCGGCGGCACGCTGCCGGGAATGGCATTCAGGGGCGCGCCGGGCGTGGCGTCCAGTGCCGGGCGGGCGCGCATGAGGGCGTGGGTGTAGGGGTGGGCGGGGCGGTCGAAGAGGTCCTCCACGCTGCTCTGTTCCACCACCTGGCCGGCATACATCACTACCACCCGTTCGCACATCTCGGCCACCACGCCCAGGTCGTGGGTGATCAACAGGATGGAGGTCTGCTGCTCGCGCTTGAGGTCACGCATCAGGTCCAGGATCTGGGCCTGGATGGTGACATCCAGGGCGGTAGTGGGTTCGTCGCAGATGAGCAGCTTGGGCTTGCACAGCAGTGCCATGGCGATCATCACGCGCTGGCGCATGCCGCCGGAGAGGCTGTGCGGGTATTCGTCCACCAGTTGCGCGGCCCGTGCCAGGCCCACGCGTTCCAGCATGGCCAGCACGCGGGCATCGATCTGCGGGCGCGCCAGGCCGGTGTGGATGCGCAGCATCTCGGCCAGTTGTTCGCCGATGCGGTGCAAGGGGTTCAGGGAAGTCATCGGTTCCTGGAAGATCATGGCGATCTCCTTGCCCCGGATGCCGCGCAGGGCCTCATCCTCGGCCTGCAGCAGGTCGCGCCCGTCGAAGCGGATCGCGCCTGACAGGCGGGCCTGGCTGGCCATGGGGAACAGCCGCAGGATGGACAGCGCGGTCACGCTCTTGCCGCAGCCGGATTCGCCCAGCAGGCCGACCGTTTCGTCGCGCCCCAGCGAGAAGGAGACACCATCGACCGGCGCCACGCGCCGGCCGTGGCTCAGGAATTCTATTTTCAGATTGTCGATTTCCAGCATGGGTATTCCTTGGCGGCTCACTTGGTGATGCCATCAGCGGCTCAGTTTTGGATCAAAGACTTCGCGGATGCCATCGCCCAGCAGGTTGAAGCCCAGCACCACCAGGAAGATCGCCAGCCCCGGCCACATGGCCAGCATCGGTGTGGTGTTCAGGTAGCCCTGGGCGATGTGCAGCATGGAGCCCCAGCTCGGATCTTCCGGCTTGGCGCCCAGGCCCAGGTAGGACAGGCCGGCTTCGGCGATGATCGCGGTACCCATGGCGAAGGTAGCCTGGATCACTAGCGGCGCCAGCGAATTGGGCAGGATGTAGCGCCACATGATGCGCAGGTGGCCGGCGCCGATCGAGCGGGCCGCCATCACGTAATCGAGGTTGCGGATGGTCATGGCCTGGCCGCGCGCCAGGCGCACGAAGGAAGACGTGAAACCGATACCCACCGCCACCATGGCATTGTAGAAGCCGCCACCCAGTGCGGCCGCCAGTGCCAGCGCCAGGATCAGCGAGGGGAAGGCCTGCAGTGCATCGACCACGCGCATGACGATGGCATCGACCGCGCCACGGTAGTAGCCGCTGACGATGCCGATGGGCACGCCCAGGGAAAACGCCAGCCCCACCGAGATCAGCGCCGCCTGCAGCGAGATGCGCGAGCCGAAGAGCATGCGGGTGTAGATGTCGCGGCCGAGATCGTCGGTGCCCAGCCAGTGTTCGGCGCTGGGGCCGGCCAGCAGGTTGCCGTAGTCCTGGTCGAAGATGGGGTCGTAGTGCGCCAGCAGTGGCGCGGCCAGCGCCAGTACGATCAGCAACCCGATGATGAGGGCGCCGATCAGCGCCAGCCGGTTGCCGGCGAAGCGGCGCAGCGTGCGCCAGCGCGGCAGTTCGGGCAGGGCCTGGGAGGACGTCGTGTTGGTCGTGTTGGTCGTGTTGGTCGTGTTGGTGGAGGAATTCATGGTCGGGCCTGGCAGGGTGGGCGGGGATGCATGGTGCTCATGAAGCTCATCGTGATCATCGTGAAATACGCGGATCGATCACGCTGTAGAGCAGGTCCACGCCCAGGTTGACGATCACCACCATGACGGTGGCGGCCAGCACGCCGGCCTGCACGGTCACGTAGTCGCGCTGGAAGATGGCGTCCACGATCATCTTGCCCATGCCGGGAATGCCGAAGATGCTTTCGGTGATCACCAGTCCACCGAGCATGCCCGAGACCATCAGGCCGCTGGCGGTGAGCACCGGGATCATGGCGTTGCGCAGGGCGTGGCCCAGCACCACCTGCCAGTCGCGCAGGCCCTTGGAGAAGGCGGTGCGGATGTAGTCCTCGTTGAGCACTTCCAGCAGGCTGCTGCGCACCATGCGCATGAGGATGGCCGATTCGCGCAGGCCGGTCACCACCATGGGCATGATCATGGCGATCAGGTTGGCGTGCCAGTCCACGCTCAGTGGTACGAAGCCCGAGGCCGGCAGCCAGCCCAGCTTGACCGCGAACAGGATGATGAACAGCATGCCCAGCCAGAAGTGTGGCACCGACATGCCGAACAGCGCGATCAGGGTGCCGATGGCATTGGCCCAGCCACGCGGTCGTGCGGCCGAGAGGATGCCGGCCGGCACGGCGATGATCACCGCCACCAGGAAGCTGCCGATGGCCAGTTCGATGGTCACCGGCAGGCGTTGCCACAGGGCGTCGGCCACCGGGGTGTTGTCGATGAAGGAGCGGCCCAGGTCGCCGTGCAGCACGGCCCATAGCCAGCGCCCGTACTGCACCAGCAGCGGATCGTCCAGGCCCAGTTTCAGGCGCAGGGCGGCCGCCGCTTCCGGCGTGGCTTCCATGCCGAGGATGGCGGCTACCGGATCGCCCGGTAGCACCGCCAGCAGGGAAAACACCACCATGCTCACCAGCAGCAGGGTGGGGAGGGACAGCAGGAGACGCTTGAGCAGCTTGGGCATGGCTTGTTTTCGAAACGACTTGAGACGACTTGAGGCAGGCTGCAATGGCGTGCGATGGCGCGCGACTACTTGGACACGGTGGCAGTGCGGATCACGCCGTCGGGCACGTACTGGAAGCCCTTGACCGACTTGGCGATGCCGAACAGCACGTTGTCGTGCACGGTGTAGATGTAGGGCACTTCCTTGACCAGGATGGCCATGGCCTGGTCGTAGAAGCCTTTGCGCTTGGCCTGGTCGCCTTCCACCCGGGCCTGCTGCAGCAGGTCGTCCACTTCCTTGGCGCCGAAGTGGGAGTAGTTCAGCGAGCCATTGGTGGTGACGAAGTCATAGATGTTCTGGTCCGGGTCGGGACGTCCGCTCCAGCCCACGAAAAGGCCTTCGAAATTGCCGGCCTTGCCGGCCTCGATCTGGGTGGCCAGTTCGGTCTTTTCCAGCGTGACGCTGATCCCGGCCGGACGCAACATGCCCTGGATCATCTGGCCGACCTGCAATTCATCCGGGGTGGTGGGCAGGGTCAGCTTGAAGCTGAAGCCGCCTTCCTTGCCGGCTGCCTTCAGCAGTGCCTTGGCACGCGCCACATCGACCTTGGGCGGGACGTCGCTGGGACCGTTGGCGAACTGCGCCTTGGAGAAGGGCGAGTGACCGGCGGCGACGGCGTTGTTGTAGACCACCTTGGCGATGGCGTTGCGGTCGATCAGGATGTCCACGGCTTCGCGCACTTCCTTCTTGTCGAAGGGAGGCTTGCCGGTATTCATGTAGAAGCCGCGGAAGCCCAGCGAGGGCTTGTTGAGCACGGTGTAGCTGGCGTTGGCGGGGACGTTGGTGATTTCCTTGTAGGGGAAGCGATTGGTGATGTCCACCTGGCCGCTGCGCAGGTTGTTGAAGGCCACGTTGACGTCCGGCATGATCTTGTAGACCACCTCGTCCACCTTGGGCAGGCCGGCGCGCCAGTAGTCGGGATTCTTCTTCAGGGTGATGGTGGCGCCCTTGAGCCGGCCTTCATAGCTGAAGGGGCCGGTGCCGACCGGATGGTTGACGTAGTCGTCGCCATATTTCTTCACGGCCGCCGGCGAGGACATCATGCCGGCACGGTCGGTGAGGATGGAGAGGAAGGGTGCGAAGGGCGTGGAGAGATCCAGTTTGATGGTGTGATCGTCCACCACCGTGATCTTGCTGACGTACTTCAGCTCGTTACGGCGCAAAGAGGTCTTTTCCTGGCCGCGCAGCAAATTGAATTCCACCGCCTTGGCATCGAAGGGCGTACCGTCCTGGAACTTCACGCCCTTGCGCAGAAAGAGGGTATAGGTCTTCTGGTCCTCCGAGACGGTCCAGCGCTCCGCCAGCATCGGCACGATCTTGCCTTCGCCATCCAGGTCCACCAGCTTGTCGAAGATGCTCTGGTAGACGATGCGCTCATTGAGCATCGAGGACTGGGTCGGATCGAGCTTGCCGGGATCGGCGTCCAGGGAGATGTTCAGGGTCACTGCCAAGGCCGGCAGGGAACAGGCGGCAAACACCGCCGAGGACATCGTGGACAACAGGAAACGGGAGACGCGCTGGTTCATTCGGTGTTCCTTTCAAGGGTCATCACGCACTGGTCGCAGCCGGCTGGCGTTCCCACACCGCTCGGCGCAGGGGAATGTCGTCAGGCCATCGCGGCAGCTTAAGCGATGAAAACGGTGAGGGCAAGGACGGATACGTCAATGTATACAACAAAGAAGACATGCATGAACCGTGCCATGTCTGCCCGGATCGGGCCCACTTGCGGGATGCCTTGCAGCACTTGCCTGATCGGCCGGAGAGGCCTCCGGGCGGTGCTTCGTGCCGTGATTCATGGCAGGGCGTAGTGAGGTTCGCCGATGGGGCAATGCCCTGCGGCGGTGCGCGTGGCGCTATCGGATGGGGGCAGGTTGTGGGGCAAGATCATGTGGCGGAATGACCTCGCAAGAGCGCATTAAAAGATTTTTCATTAAATCGCTTGCTATTTAATTTTGGCCTCGTTAAACTGCGTCCATGAATTCGAAAACAGACAAACGCAAGGCGGCCCCGCTACTGGATGCCCAGTTGTGTTTTGCGCTGTACTCGACTTCGCTGTCGATGAGCAAGCTCTACCGCAAGCTCTTGCGCAACATGGGCATCACCTATTCGCAGTACCTGGTGCTGATGGTGTTGTGGGAGCAGGACCAGTTGACGGTCTCCGAGATTGGCGAGCGCCTGGTGCTGGATTCGGCCACGCTCACGCCCTTGCTCAAGCGCATGGAAGCGCAGGGACTGCTGACCCGCGAACGGGCGGCCAGCGATGAGCGCCAGGTGGTCATTTCCCTGACGCCCGAAGGCGACGCACTGCGTGAGCAAGCCGTGGAGCTACCGAGGGAAGTGTTGAGGGCGACCGAGTCCACCGCCGCCGAACTGATGGCGATGAAGGAAGAATTGATGGAGCTGCGCGCCCGCTTGCACAAGAACACGGGCGAGTGAGCGAGAGGGATGTAACGGCGATGCCGACGTCCCTTTTTTAAGATGATATAAATAGTGCGCTATATAATAGCGTGATAAATTGATTGCATCGGCAATCTAGGTGGTGATCGGTGGTGATTGATGGTGAGCAAGGTCAATATCGCCCAGGTTTGCAGGCCACGCTGTTATACGCAGAGCCAATGGTTTTAATAAGTAGTTTGCTATTTAATAGTGATTTAGTTGTATGTGTTTTCCATGCAGTTTTCGACCCTTGGGGTCAGTGTTTCGAAGTAGCTGGTTGTTGTTCCCTCGTTGAAATTTCCCGGTGCAGATGCACCAATCCGACCATAGAGAAAAGGAAGAAGATCATGAAATCGTTCAAGCAACTCGCCGCCGTCGCCGCCATCGGTCTGGTATTCGGCAATGCCTACGCAGCTGGTGACGCCGGTGTCGAGCCGACCACCCAGTCTTTCCTGCAAGCCCTGGAAGCGGGCGGTGGCAAGCCCCTGGAACAGCTCTCCCCGAAGGATGCGCGTGCCGTGCTGGTGGGTGCGCAAGCCGGCGTGAAGCTGGAACTGCCCAAGGCGGATGTGTCGGAAAAGACCATCACCGCCGACGGCCAGGAGATCAAGCTGACCATCGTGCGTCCGGCCGGTTCGGCCAAGAAGACGCTGCCGGCCTTCATGTTCTTCCACGGTGGTGGCTGGGTGCTGGGCGACTTCCCGACCCACGAACGCCTGGTGCGTGACCTGGTGGCCAACTCCGGTGCCGTGGCTGTCTTCGTGAACTACACCCCGTCGCCGGAAGCCGGTTACGGTGTGGCGATCAACCAGGCCTACGCCGCCACCAAGTGGGTGGCCGCTCATGGCAAGGAAATCAACGTCGATGGCAAGCGCCTGGCCGTGGCTGGCAACAGCGTCGGCGGCAACATGGCCGCGGTCGTGGCCCTGATGGCCAAGGACAAGGGTGGCCCCGCACTGCGTTCGGAAGTCCTGATGTGGCCGGTGACCGATGCCAACTTCGAGACCGGTTCCTACAACCAGTTCGCCAATGGCTACTTCCTCACCAAGAACATGATGAAGTGGTTCTGGGACAGCTACACCACCGACGCCGCCAAGCGCAAGGAAATCTACGCTTCGCCGCTCAATGCTTCCCAGGCTGAGTTGACCGGCCTGCCGCCGACCCTGATCCAGACCGCCGAAAACGACGTGCTGCGTGATGAAGGCGAGGCCTACGGTCGCAAGCTGCAAGCCGCCGGTGTGGCTGTGACCAGCGTGCGCTACAACGGCATGATCCACGACTTCGGCCTGCTGAACGTGCTGGCCAAGGTACCTGCCGTCCAGACAGCAATGCGTCAGGCTGGCGAGGAACTGAAGTTCCGCCTGAAGTAACCGCCTGACCGGAAGTGCCGGACCGCTGCACAGGCAGCGTCCGGCTTCAAGCACAACGCCCCCGAACGACAGCGTCGTCCGGGGGCGTTGTGTTTTCCGTCGCCGTCGCGTTCAGCGCGGCATCAGGGGACCAGAACTCAGGGCCGAGGACTTCAGGCCAGGACCTTGGTCAGCCAGGCGCCGATATCGGCCACTTCTTCGCCACACACCGAGTGCTGCATGGGGTAGTCATGCCATTCGACCTTGTGGCCCAGTTGCGTGAGCAGTTCGCGCGATTTGACGGCGCGTTCCAGCACCACCACCGGGTCCATGGTGCCGTGCGCCATGAAGATCGGTGTGTCATGGTTGGCGCCGTGGCGTTCGGCCTCGATGGTGGCCGCCAGCGGCAGGTAGCCGGACAGGCACATCAGGCCGGCCAGTCGCTCCGGATGGCGCAGGCCGGTCTGCAGGGTCATGGCGCAACCTTGCGAGAAGCCGGCCAGCACGATGCGCTCGGCCGGAATGCCACGCGCCTTTTCGTTGGCGATCAGCGCTTCGACGGCGGCCTGCGAGGCGCGCAGGCCGGGTTCGTCTTCGCGGCGCACCAGGTCGGGGGCGAAGATGTCGTACCAGGCGCGCATCACGTAGCCACCGTTGATGGTCACCGGCATGGTGGGCGCGGTGGGGAAGATGAAGCGGATCGGCGGGCAGCCGGAGAGGTCCAGCTCGCGCACGATGGGCACGAAGTCCGAACCGTCGGCGCCCAGGCCGTGCAGCCAGATGACGGCAGCAGTCGGGTTGGGGGCGGTTTCGATCTGTATCGTTTCGAGTTGGGCGGCCATGGGCGAGGTTTCCTGATTGCTTGTGAGTTGACGGTTGGCGCTTGACGGCACAGAGCAGGCAGTGGATTTGTGTCTGCCGCCGGGGCGGCGCACAATACGGTGTTGTCCGTCGTCCAGTGTCGCTGCGAGCCAGTCATATTGCGATGGGCTCACATCATACGATGAACACCGCGCAAATGCTGCCGCGCCGAACGAGGATGCTTCCATGAATTGCCGACCATTGATCCGCCACCTGCTGGCCACCTGCGCCGCATTGCTGATGCTGGCCCCCGTGCCGGGGCATACCGAGGCCGAGGGACGGCTGTTCCAGCCCGTGGGCGAAAACCTGATGATCGCGCCGCCGCCGGGTTGGCGGCTGGCCTACATGAATGGTGATCCGGAGGGCGATTACGTGGTCGACTTCCTGCCCGCCAACGAGGCGCACGATTCCTGGCGCGAGGGCTATATGGGCGTGCAGCGCCGCAGTTTTCCCGACGCCGGCCTGCTGGCCAATATCCGGGCGCGCAATGTGACCGTGCCGCAGGTGGCCCTGAGCGAGGTGATGCAGGGTGCCCAGCGCAACTGCCCGGGGCGCTTCGTGCCGATGTCGCAGAAGGATGGCAGCACCAACAATATCCCGCTGTCGGTCAGCGGTGGCTTCTGCGACCGCGTCGGTCCCTCGGCCCCGTATGGCGAGGGGACGGTGCTGGCGGTCTATCAGGGCAAGGAACGGCTGTTCGTGGTGCAGTTCAGCTGGCGGCCGCCGACCGAGAACGCACTGAAGCAATACCCTTACCGGATCAGCCCGGCGGGTCTGCAGCAGTTCCTGGATCTGCTGAACGCGGCCACGCTGTGCGGCGGGCCGGATGAGGGGAAGTGTCCGAACTAGCGCCTGTGCGCACTGAATCTGCTCTCGCAGATTCAGTGTGAACATGCCCTAGGGTTTGACCGCCGGCCGGATCGCCGACTTGGGGCGGAAGGCCTTGCAGACGGTGTCGTCGGTCTCGATGTAGGGGCCACCGATGAGGTCGATGCAGTAGGGGATGGCGGCGAAGATGCCCGGCACCTTGACCTTGCCATCGGCTTCCTTCAGGCCTTCCAGTGTTTCGCGGATGGACTTGGGCTGGCCCGGCAGGTTCAGCACCAGTGCAGCGTGGCGCTCGGTCTCGCGGATCACCGCCACCTGGCGCGACAGGATGGCAGTCGGCACGAACTGCAGGCTGATCTGGCGCATCTGCTCGCCGAAGCCCGGCATTTCCTTGGTGCCGATGGCCAGTGTGGCTTCGGGCGTGACGTCGCGGCGCGAGGGGCCGGTGCCGCCGGTGGTGAGCACCAGGTCGCAGGCAGCGACATCGACCAGTTCCATCAGGGTCTGTTCGATCTGGGCGCGTTCATCGGGGATCAGGCGGGTTTCGATCTGGAACGGGGTGGTCAGCGCGCTGCGCAGCCATTCCTGCAGGGCCGGGATGCCCTGGTCCTGGTAGACCCCGCCGGAGGCGCGGTCCGAGATCGAGACCAGTCCGACCCGCAGCACCTCGCGCTGGCCGGCCTGGGCGTCAACGCTCATCGTCGTCCTGCTCGTCCTGCTGGTCCTGATCCACGACCGCTTCGCCCTTGGCCAGGTTGGCCTGGGTCTGCAGCTGCTTGAGGATCTGGAAGATTTCGCGGTAGGCCTTGGGCGGCTTGTGCTCGGCCTGTTCCTTGCGGGCATTGCGGATCAGCGTGCGCATGTGCTGCGCGTCGACCTCGGGATGGCGGTTCAAAAGTTCGGTCAGGGCCTGGTCGTCGGCCAGCAGCTTTTCGCGGCGGCGCTCCAGGGCGTGCATGGCGGCGGTTTCGGCCTTGGAGGCGCCGTGCCAGCTGTCGATGGTCTTCTGGATGATGGCCAGTTCATCCGGCTCCAGTGTGCGCATCTTCTTGCCCACGTACTGCATCTGGCGGCGACGGCCTTCGTGGTCCTTGATCTGCTGGCATTCGAGGATGGCATCGCGCACGTCTTCCGGCATGGGGACGCGCTTGACGCGGTCGCGCGGTTCGGCGACCAGCGATTCGCCCAGTTTTTGCAGGGCATCCATCTCGCGCTTGAGTTGGGACTTGGAGGGGCGGTCGTATTCCTGTTCGAATTCGCTGGACTGGAATCCGACAGCGCCGCGGTTGGCATTGGGCATATCGTGACTTCGAGAAATAAAGCTTAACGACTGCTATGATAACCGTTTTACCCGCATTTCAGAGAAAACAGGCTCATGAGCGATACCCCATTTACGCACAGTCAGGATCAGTTGAAGCAGTTGGCGCAGGATGTCCTGCGTTATGCCCGTGACAAGGGCGCCTCGGACGCCGCCGTCGATATCAGCGAAGGCAGTGGCCTGTCGGTAGCGGTGCGCAAGGGCAAGATCGAGACCATCGAGCAGAACAAGGACAAGGGCATCGGCGTCACGGTGTTCCTCGGAGAAGGCCGCCAGGTGCGGCGCGGCAATGCCAGTACCTCGGATTTCTCGCAGCAGGCGCTGAAGGAAACGGTGGAAGCGGCCTACAACATCGCCCGCTTCACCTCCATCGATGATTGCGCCGGCCTGCCCGAGGCCGAGATGCTGGAAATGGCGCCGCGCGACCTGAAACTGTTTTCGCCATGGAACATTTCCACCGAAGAAGCTGTGGCGCTGGCCCAACGCTGCGAGGCGGCGGCCCTGGAGACCGATCCCCGCATCAGCAACAGCGAAGGGGCCGGGGTCTATGTGCAACACTCGCATTTCATCGCAGCCAACAGCCGTGGCTTCATGGGCGGCTACCCGTTCTCGCGCCACACCATCTCGGTGGCGCCCATCGCCGGCAAGGGCGCGGGCATGCAGCGCGACGACTGGTATTCCTCCAAGCGCGACCCCAAGCTGCTGGCCAAGCCGGAAGCCATCGGCCGCTACGCCGCCGAACGCGCGCTGGCGCGCCTGAATGCACGCAAGCTGAGCACCCGCAAGTGCCCGGTGCTGTTCGAGGCACCGCTGGCGGCCGGTTTGCTGGGCGCCTTCGTGCAGGCGGTGTCGGGTGGTGCGCTATATCGCAAGTCCACCTTCCTGCTGGATTCGCTGGGCCAGCAGGTCTTCCCCGAGCACATCCAGATCCTGGAAGATCCGCACGTGATCGGTGCAGTGGGCTCGGCGCCCTTCGATGAAGAAGGCGTGCGCACCGTCAAGCGCGAAGTGGTCAAGGATGGCGTGGTGCAGGGCTATTTCCTGTCCACCTATTCGGCACGCAAGCTGGGCATGCAGACCACCGGCAACTCCGGCGGATCGCACAACCTGACACTGCGCTCGGACCTGACCACCAAGGCCGACACCTTCAAGGGCATGTTGAAGAAGATGGGGACCGGCCTGCTGGTGACCGAGCTGATGGGGCAGGGCGTGAACTACGTCACCGGCGATTATTCGCGTGGCGCCTCCGGTTACTGGGTCGAGAACGGTGTCATCCAGTACCCGGTGGAGGAGATCACCATCGCCGGCAACATGAAGGACATGCTGCGCCAGATCGTCGCCGTGGGTAACGACACGCTGGTGCGCGGAACCAAGGAAACCGGTTCCATCCTGCTGGAAAACATGACCATCGCTGGCGACTGAGCCCGGTGCAGGCCGCAGCGCCCGTCAGGGTGTTGCGGTGCCACGGCCGCAGCCGCCCTGACCGGGAGGCAAGCCTTGGACGACATCCACATCCGGCGCGGCTATCTGCCAGGCGCCATCGGGCGGGTAGCCGAGCTGCACGCCGCCTATTACACCGAAAACTGGAGCTTCGGGGTCTACTTCGAAGCGCGCATCGCCACCGAGCTGGCCGCCTTCATGAGTCGCTACGACGACAGCCGCGACGGTTTCTGGACCGCCGCCGTTCACGGGCGCGTCGAGGGCTCGCTCACCATCGATGGCCAGCATGCACAGCAGCAGGGCGCCTGGCTGCGCTGGTTCATCGCCTCCGAAAAACTGCGCGGGCGCGGCGTCGGCGATGCCCTGGTGGCCGAGGCGGTGCGCACTTGCGCCGAGCGGGATTATCCTTCCATCTACCTGTGGAGCTTCGAGGGACTGCACGCAGCAAATGCGTTATACGAACGACATGGCTTCGTGCTGGCCGAGCAGCGCATCGGCTCGCATTGGGGAGTGAAGCTCAACGAGCGGCGCTACGAGTTGCTGCTGTGAGGCGATCTGCAGGGCGCACGCTGCGGCGCTAGAATGGCGGATTGGCGCACCTGCGCAACTTCCGGATTGCATCCCTCGCCACATGGCCCAACACACCGCCGCCGCCCACTCCAGCGGCCAAGTCCTGCCGTTCCGTGAATCCCTGCTGGCCACGCTCGGTATCTGCTTCGTCATCATGCTGGTCGCGCTGGACCAGACCATCGTCGGTACCGCATTGCCCACCATCGTGGCCGAGCTGAAGGGCTTCGAACTCTATGCCTGGGTGGCGACGGCCTATCTGCTGACCTCGGTGATCACGGTGCCCATCTTCGGGCGGCTGGGTGACTATTTCGGCCGCAAGCCCTTCGTGATCGCATCCATCGTGGTCTTCGTCGGTGCCTCGGCCCTGTGCGGCATGGCCGACAGCATGCTGTTCCTGGTGCTGGCGCGCGGCCTGCAGGGCATCGGTGGCGGCATGTTGGTGGGGACCTGCTTTGCGTCGATTGCCGACCTGTTTCCCGATCCCCGCGTGCGGCTGCGCTGGCAGATCATCCTGTCGGCCTCGTTCGGCATCGCCACTGCCGTGGGGCCGTCGCTGGGCGGCTTCCTCACGCAGGGCCTGGGCTGGCGCTGGGTGTTCTACTGCAACCTGCCCATCGGCGTGATCTCGCTGTTCTTCGTCTGGCGCTTCGTGCCGCACATCCGGCATATGCAGCATGCGGGCAAGATGCGGCTGGACTGGCCGGGCGCGCTGCTGATCTCGCTGTCGCTGGGCAGCCTGCAATTGCTGGTGGAGCTCTTGCCCAAGCGCGGCATCACCGGCGGCATGCTGGCCTTGCTGCTGCTCTCGGTGGTGGCGTTCTATGCCTTGTGGAAGTGGGAGCAGCGCGCCGCACAACCCATCCTGCCCTTCGAGATGCTGCGCGACCGGGCGCTGGCCAGCCTGTTCCTGCTATCGGTGCTGGCCGGCTTTGCCATGTTCTCGCTGCTGATGTACGCGCCGCTGCTGTTCCAGGGCGGCTTCGGCCTGAGCCCGCGCGAGGCCGGCCTGCTGATCACGCCGCTGGTGGCCTGTATTACCGTGGCCAGCATCGTCAATGGCCGCATCATCACCCGCATTCCCAACCCCAACCTGATGATGAACCTGGGCTTCGCCCTGATCGCGGCCGCCTGCCTGGGGGTGGTGCTGTGCGACCGCAATACCGGCAACGGCTTCCTGCTGGCGGTGATGCTGGCCGGCGGTTTCGGATTGGGGCTGGTCTTGCCCAACCTGACGGTGTTCGCCCAGCAGGCCGCGGCCCGCGAGCACCTGGGCATCGCCACCGCCTTGCTGCAGTCCCTGCGCATGATCGGTGGGATGCTGGGGACCGCGATCACCGGCACGCTGGTCAGCCAGATGTATGGTGCCGGCGTGCAGAAGGCGCTGGAGGGCGATCATGCCGCCCAGTGGCTCAAGGATTTCAGCGACCCGGAAGTGCTGGTCAACCATGACATCCAGTCGGTGCTGCTGGCCCAGCTGATGCAGGCCGGCCACAATGGCTCGGCCTTGCTGGATGCGGCCCGTGACGCGCTGGTCGGGGCCATCCACATGGGCATCGCCATTGCCATCGTGGCCGCGCTGGTGGGCCTGTGGATGGTGCGGCGGGTGCCGCCGATCCGCTTCGATCAGGACAAGAAGGTGGAGCCTGTCATGTCGGAGTGATCTTCGCGGTGAAATGAAAAACGGACTGCAATGTGAGTTGCAGTCCGTTTTTTCTTGCCCATGCAGATCGGTCGTCGGGCTTATTCGGCCTTCTTCACCACCGCATAACGTTCCAGCGTACGCTCACGCGCCTGGGCGTGGTCCACGATGGGACGCGGATAGTTCTGGCCCAGCGTCACGCCCGCATCCATGCGCTCGTCCGGCGTGGCGGTCCACGGCGCGTGGATGCGTTTGTCGGAGAGCTTGGCCAGCTGCGGTAGATAACGGCGGATGAACTTGCCGTCGGGGTCGAACTTCTCCGACTGCGTGACCGGATTGAAGATGCGGAAATAGGGCTGGGCATCGCAGCCCGAGGAAGACGCCCATTGCCAGCCGCCGTTGTTGGCAGACAGATCGAAGTCGTTGAGGTGGATGGCGAAATAGCGCTCGCCCCAGCGCCAGTCGATGCCCAGGTCCTTGGTCAGGAAGCTGGCCACCACCATGCGCAGGCGGTTGTGCATGTAGCCGGTCTGGTTGATCTGGGCCATGGCCGCATCCACCAGCGGGTAGCCGGTGCGGCCTTCGCACCAGGCAGCGAACAGTTCTTCGGCATGCGGGCCCTGTTCCCAGCGGATGGCGTCGTACTCTGGCTTGAAGGCTTTTTCAGTCACACGCGGATGGTGGTGAAGGATCATGAAGTAGAAATCGCGCCAGGTCAGCTCCGACAGCCACACCGCCGCCCCGGCCGCCCCCTGGCCGGCGTGCATGGCCTGCATGGCCGCACGCGCCAAGGTGCGAATGGACACGGTGCCAAAGCGCAGGTGGATCGACAGGTAGGACGGCCCCTTCACCGCCGGGAAATCACGCGCCGTACCGTAGGCCCCGATGCGCTCCAGGAAATCGTCCAGCAACGCCTGGCCGCCGGACATGCCGGTGGGGATCTTCAGTTCCTGCAGATTGCTGGGCTCAAAACCGAGTTGCGCATGGGTGGGCCGGGCGTGATCCAGTCTGGCAGGTGGTCTGGCCAGCGCCTTGAGGTATTTTTCGACCGGATAGGGTTTCAGGTAGAAGTCGCCACCGGCGGCCGCCAGCTTGGCCATCCAGGCGTTCTTGTAGGGCGTGAAGACCGAGAAGGGCTTGGCCGACTGGGTCAATACTTCATCTTTCTCGAAAATGACCTGATCCTTGTAGCTGAGCAGCTGTGCGCCTTGTTTCTTCAGTTGTCGCGCTACCAACTGGTCGCGCTCGATGGCGGCCGGCTCATAGTCGGCATTGGTGAAGACCGCCTGCACCTCCAGTTCGGCCGCCAGTTCGGTGATGCGCTGGGCGGCTGAACCATGCAGCACGATGAGACCACCACCGGCCTTGCGCAAGGCGGCATCCAGCTCGGCCACGCTGGCCAGCAGGAAGTCGATGCGACGGTCGCGTGTGACCCCTTCGGCCTTGAGGGCGTCCAGGATGTCGGTATCGAAGACGAAAGCGCACCAGACGTTGGCGCTCTGCGACAGCGCGTGATACAGGGCGGCATGGTCGGTGTGGCGCAGGTCGCGGCGGAACCAGACCAGGGAATTCTCGAATTGGGACATTGCGTTCGCAGAATGAGGGTTGATGAAGGTGGTGCCCGGGAAGAAAAGCTCGCTTTCCGATGCTCGCTACTGATCGGTAGCGTCTGCCCCGGATGATAAAAGATTTCTGCCGATTTGACGCAAGGCATCTCAAGTGCGACATCACCTGACCGATAATGATTCATCCGCATGGGGATGCGGAAGCGGGTAGTGACGCGGTCGCAATGTCTGCGTCTCACACAATGGGAGATGGAAAAGCAATGAAGAATATGACAATCGGCGTCCGCCTGGGGTTGGCGTTTGCGGCGGTCCTGGTGCTGATGGCAATGATCACCGGCATCGGCATCTGGCGCCTGCAGGCCGTGGGCAAGCTCAACGACATGATGGTCAACGATGCACTGGTCAAGGAGCGGCTGGTCAATACCTTCTACAAGTCCATCGAGATCAACGTCGGGCGCATCGTGGCTGCGGCCAAGAATGCTGACCCGGAACAGCAGAAGTTCTACAAGCAGGAAATCGGCGCCACCATCAGCAAGAACAATGAGCTGGTCAAGCGCATGGAAGAACTGATCACCGATGACGCCGGGCGGGCCGGTCTGAACGAGATCAACGAGCGCCGCAAGGTGGTGCTGGCCGCCAACGCCGCCGTCTTCAAGGAAAAGGATGCCGGTAACGAGGAAGCCGCCCGCAAGGTGGTCGACGAGCAGCTGTTGCCCAGTACGCGGGTCTACCTGGCCGCCATCGAAAAGCTGGCGAACATGCAGACCGAGCGCATCCAGGGCCTGACGGTGGAGATCGACGGCCTGTTCCGGACGGCACGCATCGTGATGATGACCCTGGGGGTGATCGCCATCCTCCTGGGAGTGGTGCTGGCGCTGGCCATCACGCGCTCCATCACGGCACCGTTGAACAAGGCGGTTGACGTGGCCAGCCGTGTGGCCAAGGGCCAGCTGGACAACCAGATCGAGGTCAGCCGGGGTGACGAAACCGGCCAGCTGATGCGCGCCTTGAAGGAAATGAACGACAACCTGGTGGGCATCGTCAGTCGCGTGCGCCAGGGGACCGACACCATTGCCACGGCTTCCACTGAAATCGCCCATGGCAACCTGGACCTGTCCAACCGCACCGAACAGCAGGCCAGTTCGCTGGAGGAGACCGCCTCGGCCATGGAAGAACTGACTTCCACCGTGAAGCAGAATGCCGACAATGCGCGCCAGGCCAACCAGCTGGCGGCCTCCGCCTCGGAGGTAGCGGTGCAGGGTGGTTCGGTGGTGTCCGAAGTGGTGGCGACGATGGGGTCGATCAACGATTCCTCGCGCAAGATCGTGGACATCATCGCGGTGATCGATGGCATCGCCTTCCAGACCAACATCCTGGCGTTGAACGCTGCCGTCGAAGCGGCCCGCGCCGGCGAGCAGGGCCGCGGCTTTGCCGTCGTGGCGTCGGAAGTGCGTACCCTGGCCCAGCGCTCGGCCAGTGCGGCCAAGGAAATCAAGGAATTGATCGGCGATTCGGTCGGCAAGGTCGAGGCCGGCAGCAAGCTGGTCGAGCAGGCCGGCACGACGATGGAGGAAGTGGTGGCCAGCGTGCGCCGGGTGACCGACATCGTGGGCGAGATCACGTCCGCCTCGCAGGAGCAGAGCGACGGCATCGAGCAGGTCAACCAGGCCATCAACCTGATGGACGAGGCGACCCAGCAGAATGCAGCGCTGGTGGAGCAGGCCGCCGCCGCAGCGCGCCAGATGCAGGAACAGGCCGCAGCCCTGAGCGAGACGGTGAGCGTGTTCCGGCTGCGCGGGTAGCTAGGGAAGGGGGGCAAGGCACGCAGGCGCTTTGCTCTTATCCTTACGCGCCCCAAAACGCAAAAGGCCGATTGATTTTCATCAATCGACCTTTTTGGTTTGCTGCGCACGGAGGCACTCGGTCACGTCCCGCGACCCCGTCCTGCCTTGCAAGGCAGGACTTTCTCGTCCCTCCCGCAAAGCGCGCAGGCGCTTTGCTCGTGTGCCCCAAAACGCAAAAGGCCGATTGATTTTCATCAATCGACCTTTTTTGTTTGGTGCCCACGGAGGGACTCGAACCCCCACACCTCGCGGCACATGGACCTGAACCATGCGCGTCTACCAATTCCG
>NZ_JABXGI010000018.1:0-108691 GCF_022627865.1 Herbaspirillum sp. C7C2 | reverse complement strand
GCCCTAAAGGGCCTACTCAGTCCGAACGGTTTCAGATGGCTTGAAGAGAACCAAGCAAAATCGCCGCGCCAAAGTCATCTGGCGCGGCGATTTTTTCTTAACTGAACGGCATTAGAGACATCGGCTCCGTCTTCAACTTCATTCACGCTGTTTCACGTGAAACATCAAACATGCTTTCTAGCGAAGAAACGCGTCGTACCCGGACTTCAGGATCAACGCTCCGACCACAATCAGGAACAACTTGCGCACAAAGACGCTGCCATGCTTCATCGCCAGTCGAGTGCCGACCAGCGAGCCACCGACATTGAATATTGCCATCAGCAGACCCAATTGCCAGATCACATGGCCGCTATACCCGAACCAGCACAAGGCTGCGAGATTGGTCGCGATGTTGACGAACTTGGAGACCGCCGAGGCCGACAGGAAGTCATAGCTGAACACTCGTACGAACAGGAAGACCAGGAAGCTCCCCGTACCCGGGCCGAACACACCATCGTAGAAACCGACCGCACCACCGATCAGGGCGGCGTAGATCATTTCCCTGCTCCCGCTCAGCGTGGGCGCATGGGTCGTACCGAAATCCTTCTTCTTCAGCGTGTACAGCGCCACCGCGATCAATACAAAGGGCAAGGCCTTGCGGATCAGATCGGTCGGGATATGCGTCACCACATACGCACCGAAGAAGGAAAAGGCAAACGCTGCCATGGCTGCCGGTGTCACGGTGCTCCAACGTACTGCCACCTTGCGCGCAAAATTGATGGCGGCAGCACTGGTACCCATGACGCCGGCCACCTTGTTGGTACCCAGCAGCGTGGCCGGTGCGGTGTTGGGAAAGACCGAGAACAAGGTCGGTACCAGCACCAGCCCTCCCCCGCCTACCACCGCATCAATCAGACCGGCAACGAACGCAGCGCCGCACAGGATGACGTAATCAAGCATGCCTCACCTCCGTGACGAAACCGACCGGGCCGGCATGAGGTGATGTGGAAAAGAGAGACGATGGGGATGATGGCAGTGATGCAAGGCTGTGCATAAGATAAGGCGCGGATTGGTGATCTGGATAATCGGAGAACCGGGATGGCGGACCGGTGCCGTCAATAAGCACCCGCTTCGGCCGGCCCACATTCTACCGCCGCGCCACCAGCAGCATCAGCAACAGATTGGCCCTGCACATTCCTGTTCCGGAACATGAACGATCTGTTATGCCTGGCACAGGACAAAGAGAAGCCTGTGGACAAAAAATTACCGCCGGGAAATCACCTGATCGGTGACTTGCCGGCGGCAAGCGGATCACCCTGGTGGTGACTCGCGCTCTGTCGAAGACGGGCTAGTGCGAGCTCTTGGCCTGCCCTTTCCCGATCAGCGCCTGGATTTCCCCGACGATACCCTTGCGGAAGGCCAGCACGCAGACGATGAAGATGAAGCCGGTCACGATGGTCACCGAGTCACCCAGGGTGTTGAACCAGTCGATGCTGGTGGCATTGGCCAGCCAGCTGCCGATGTCACCAAGCTTGTTCTCCAGCATGATGATGATGACCGCGCCGACGATGGGACCAAGGATGGTGCCCAGGCCGCCCACGAGGGTCATCAGCACCACCAGGCCGGACATGCTCCAGTGCACGTCGGTCAGGGTCTCGAAGCCCAGCACCAGCGTCTTGGTGGCACCAGCCAGGCCCGCCAGACCGGCCGACAGCACGAAGGCCAGCAGCTTGTAGCGCGCCACGTCATAGCCCAGCGAGATGGCGCGGGGCTCGTTCTCCTTGATCGCCTTCAACACCTGGCCGAAGGGCGAATGGATGGTGCGCACGATCAGGGCAAAGCCCGCCACCGCGATGGCCAGCACCACGTAGTACAGGGTCATGTCGCTTTCCAGGCTCAGGAAGCCCAGCAGCTTGCCACGCGGCACGCCCTGCAAGCCATCCTCGCCGCCGGTGAACGGCATCTGCAAGGCCACGAAGAACAGCATCTGCGCCAGCGCCAGGGTGATCATGGTGAAGTAGATGCCTTGCCGGCGGATCGCCAGCAAACCCATCACCAGGCCGATCAGGGCGCCCACCAGGGTGCCGATGATCAAACCCAGCTCGGTTGGCAGTCCCCATACCTTCAGCGCCTGGCCGCACATGTAGCCGGCCCAGCCAAAGAAGGCGGCGTGACCGAAGGACAGCAGGCCGGTGTAGCCGATCAGCAGGTTGAAGGCGCAGGCGAAGAGCGCGAAGCACAGCATCTTCATCAGGAACACCGGGTAGATGCCAAACGGTGCAGCCAACAACAATATTAGTAAAACAGCAATTCCGATTTTCTTGTTCATGCCGGTCTCCGATTATTTCTCTTTGCCGAACAGGCCGGCCGGACGGACCATCAGGACGATGGCCATGATGATGAAGACCACGGTGGCCGACAACTCGGGGTAGAACACCCGGGTCAGGCCCTCGATCAGGCCGAGCATCAGCCCGGTCAGGATGGAGCCGAGGATGGAGCCCATGCCCCCGATGACCACCACCGCAAACACCGTGATGATGAGGTTGGAGCCCATCAGCGGCGAAACCTGGATCACCGGTGCGGCCAGCACGCCGGCGAAAGCCGCCAATGCCACGCCGAAGCCGTAGGTCAGGGTCACCATCAGCGGCACGTTGATGCCGAAGGCTTCCACCAGCTTGGGGTTCTCGGTACCGGCGCGCAGGTAGGCACCCAGGCGGGTCTTTTCGATCACGAACCAGGTCGCGAAACAGACGATCAGCGAAGCCACCACGACCCAGGCGCGGTAGTTCGGCAGCACCATGAAGCCGAGGTTGGTGGCGCCCTGCAGCAGGTCAGGCACCGAATACGGCTGGCCGGAGACGCCATAGATGGAGCGGAAGATGCCCTCGATCATCAGCGTGATACCGAAGGTCAGCAGCAGCCCGTAGAGGTGGTCCAGCTTGTAGAGCCAGCGCAGCATGGTCTTCTCGATGACGATGCCGAATGCGCCCACCAGAATCGGTGCCACGATGAGCATGACCCAGTAGTTCAGGCCGAGATAGGACAGGCCCATCCACGCCAGGAAAGCGCCCAGCATGTACAGGGTGCCGTGCGCGAAGTTGATCACGTTGAGCAAGCCGAAGATCACCGCCAGGCCCAGCGAGAGCATGGCGTAGAAGGAGCCGTTGACCAGTCCCAGCAGGAGCTGGCTCAACAGGGCTTGCAGGGGTATGCCGAATAGTTCCATAAAAACCCGTTCATCCAGATGGGTGAAAATCACCATCGCCCGGCGCTTTACAGCAAAAATCTGCCATCCCCGCGTGAACAGAAATGACAGATTTTGCTGGGCTGTGCGATGGCCTTACTGCTTGTTGCGCGCTGCTCGGTGCGTCCTGCTTACTTCCAGGCCGCGCACTTGGATTCAGCCTTGGTAGTCCAGGCCTGCTCGGCAGGAATGGTCTGCACCAGCTTGTAGTAGTCCCACGGATACTTCGATTCCGACTGGGCCTTGACCTGGTACAGGTACATGTCGTGCATCACGCGGCCGTCGGCGCGCAGGTAGCCGTTCTTCTGGTACATGTCGTTGAACTTGGCCTTGCGCAGGGCAGCCATGACCTTGTCCGAATCGTCGGTACCGATTTCCTTGACCACCTTCAGGTATTGCAGGGCGGCCGAGTAGTCGGCGGCTTGCAGGGACGACGGCATTTTCTTGCGCACGGCGAAGTAGCGCTTGGCAAAGGCACGGGTCTCTTCGTTGGCATCCCAGTACCAGCTATCGGTCAGGTACAGGCCTTCGGTGTTCTTCAGGGTCAGCGAGTGCACGTCGTTGATGAATACCAGCAGACCGGCCAGCTTGGCGGTCTTGGTGATGCCGAACTCGTTGGCAGCCTTCACCGAGTTGATGAAGTCGCCACCGGCGTTGGCCAGGCCGATGATCTGGGCCTTGGAGCTCTGCGCCTGCAGCAGGAAGGAGGAGAAGTCGGACGCGCCCAGCGGGTGCTTGACCGAACCCACCACGGTGCCGCCGGATGCCTTCACGACGTTGGCCGTGTCGGATTCCAGGGAGTGGCCGAAGGCGTAGTCAGCGGTCAGGAAGAACCAGCTCTTGCCGCCCTGCTTCACCACTGCCGAACCGGTACCCTTGGCCAGGGCCACGGTGTCGTAGGCGTAGTGCACGGTATAGGGCGAGCACTCTTCATTGGTCAGACGGGCCGAACCGGCGCCGATCTGCATGTAGACCTTCTTCTTCTCGGCCGCTACCTTGGCGCTGGCCAGGGCGGTACCGGAGTTGGTGCCACCGATGAGCATGTCCACGCCCTGCTGGTCGAACCATTCACGGGCCTTGCTGGCGGCCACGTCGGCCTTGTTCTGGTGGTCGGCCACCAGCAGTTCGATCTTCTTGCCGTTGATGGCGCCGCCCATGTCGGCGATCGCCATCTTGATGGCTTCTGCGCCACCCTGGCCGTCGATGTCCGAATACACGCCCGAAATATCGGTGATGAAACCGATCTTGATCACGTCGCCCGAAATCTGGGCCGAAGCCGATGCCGTCGCGAATGCTGCCGCTGCTGCGGTGATCGCCAGTGCCATTGCCTTAAGTTTCATATTCATCTCCTCTGTTATGAAGCCCGCGTGTAATAGTGAAGCGAGACAACTTGGTGGAACGGGGAAAGGATCGCTCACCCCGCTGACGTACTTGTTTGGCAGTACTTCTTGTTCTGGTGATGCAGGTGCTACGGAAAAATCAGGAAGGCGGCGCAGCCGTGGCGCCGCTCACGCGAGCGTGGATGGGGATCAGACGCCCAGCAGTTCGTTCAGGGTCTGCATCTTCGCTTCCAGCTGCGAAGACTCGAAGGACTCGACGATCTGGCCATGTTCCATGACATAGAAGCGATCGGCCAGGGGCGCGGCGAAGCGGAAGTTCTGCTCGACCATCACGATGGTATAGCCCTTGGCCTTCAGGGTCGTGATCATGCGCGCCAGTGCCTGCACGATGACCGGTGCCAGGCCTTCGGAAATCTCGTCGAGCAACAGCAGGCGGGCGCCGGTGCGCAGGATGCGGGCCACGGCCAGCATCTGCTGTTCGCCACCGGACAGACGTGTGCCCTGGCTGTTGCGACGCTCCTTCAGGTTGGGGAACATGTCGTAGATCTCTTCGATCGACATGCCCTTCTCGGTCTTGGAGACGAATGGCGGCAGCATCAGGTTTTCCTCGGCGGAGAGCGAGGAAAAGATGCCGCGTTCTTCCGGGCAGTAACCGACGCCGTGGTGGGCGATCTTGTGGGTGGCCAGGTTGATGGTTTCCTGGCCGTTGATCTTGATCGAACCCTTGCGGGTACCGACCAGGCCCATGATGGAACGCAGCGTGGTGGTACGGCCGGCGCCGTTGCGGCCCAGCAGCGTGACCACTTCACCCTGGTGCACGTTCAGGTCGACGTTGTGCAGGATGTGCGATTCGCCGTACCAGGATTGCAGGTCACTGATCTGCAGTACCAGCGGCGCGTTGGAAGACGAGGTGCTGGTGGTGACGTTCATGGTGGCGGTGCTCATCAGTGCGCTCCCTGCAGTTCGACCGAGGTGCTGCCCATGTAGGCTTCCATCACCTGCGGATTGCGCGAAACTTCTTCATAGCTGCCTTCGGCCAGCAGCGCGCCACGTTGCAGCACGCTGATGCGGTCGCAGATACCGGAGATCACGCTCATGTTGTGTTCCACCATGAGGATGGTGCGACCGGCCGAGACCTTCTTGATCAGCGCCGTGACGCGGTCCACGTCTTCGTGGCCCATGCCCTGGGTGGGCTCGTCCAGCAGCATCAGTTCCGGCTCCATGGCCAGGGTGGTGGCGATCTCCAGCGCGCGCTTGCGGCCGTAGGGCAGGTCCACCGTGGTGGTGTGGGCGAAACCGGTGAGGTCCACTTCTTCCAGCAGCTGCATGGCACGCTCGTCGAGCTGCTTCAGGCTCTCGCCGTTCTTCCAGAAATGGAAGGAGGTACCGAGCTTGCGCTGCAGGCCGATGCGCACGTTCTCCAGCACGCTCATGTGCGGGAAGACGGCCGAAATCTGGAAGGAACGGATGATGCCCTGGCGCGCGATCTGCGCCGGTGCATCCATGGTGATGTCACGACCGTTGAACAGGATCTGGCCCGAGGTCGGCACCAGGAACTTGGTCAGCAGGTTGAAACAGGTGGTCTTGCCGGCGCCATTGGGGCCGATCAATGCATGAATATGGCCGCGCTCAATTTGCAGGTTGACCGCGCTCACTGCCGTGAAACCCTTGAATTCCTTCGTCAGGTTTCGTGTCTCCAGAATGACGTCTGTCATGGTCTCTTCTTTCCCTTTGATGCCCGCGCCGGTTGATCCGGTCGTCAAGGCCTGCCTGCTGCGGTTGGCCGGCATCTTGTGGATGCAGGCGCCGCCGTTTTCTACCTGGCGAATCGAGAAGCTCGTTTTAATATTTGGCGCATAGTAGCCGGTTCGTACCATTCATACAATACGTATAAACACCGTATCCGCCAGCGGCTGAGAATACCCCGTTTACGCCCGGGAAAGCAGGCTGGAAGCGACTTTCTCGGCAATCATGACGGTCGGCGAATTGGTATTGCCGGAGGTGATGGACGGCATCACGGAGGCATCGGCCACGCTCAGTCCCGACACCCCGCGCACGCGGCAATGCGCGTCCACGACGGCGGCGGCATCGTCGCTGCGCCCCATGCGGCAGGTGCCGACCGGATGGAAGATGGTGGTGCCCACGTCACCGGCGGCGCGGCGCAGATCCTCTTCGCTCTGGTACTGCACGCCAGGCTTGTACTCCTCGGGCCGATAGCGTGCCAGGGCGGGAGAGGCGGCGATGCGCCGGGTCAGGCGCAGGGCGTCGGCGGCGACCTTCAGGTCTTCTTCGGTGGACAGATAGTTGGTGGTGATGCGCGGCGCCAGCGCGTGATCGGTGGAGGCCAGGCGCACGTGACCGCGCGAGGTCGGACGCAGGTTGCACACGCTGGCCGTGAAGGCCGGGAAGGCATGCAGCGGATCGCCGAATTTTTCCAGCGACAGCGGCTGCACGTGGTACTGCAGATTGGCGCTGGCCTGCTGCGCGTCGGACCGGGCAAAGGCGCCCAGCTGCGAAGGCGCCATCGACATCGGGCCACTTTGCATCAACAGGTATTCCAGTCCGATCTTCATCTTTCCGAAGAGGGTCGAGGCCATGGCATTGAGGGTCCTGGTGCCGTTGACCTTGAACACCATGCGCATCTGCAGGTGATCCTGCAAATTCTCGCCCACGCCGGCCAGGGCCTGGACTACCGGGATCTGATGCTGCTGCAACAGCGCAGGCGCACCGATGCCCGACATCTGCAGGATATGCGGCGAGCCGATGGCGCCGGCGCACAGGATGGTCTCCTTGGCCTCGGCCAGCCACTCGCTGCCACCACCGGTGAATTCGACGCCGGTGCAGACCGGTCCGTTGGCACCCTGCTCCATGCGCAGCTTCCTGACGTGCGAGCCGGTCATGATGGTCAGGCTGCCATCCTTCATGGCGGGCCGCAGGAAGGCCTTGGAAGCGTTCCAGCGCACGCCGCGCTTCTGGTTGACGTCGAAGTAGCCACAGCCCTCGTTGTCGCCCCGGTTGAAGTCATCAAGCTTGGGGATACCGTTCTCGGCGGCGGCGTCGCGGAAGGCGTCCAGGATGTCCCAGCGCAGGCGCTGCTTCTCCACCCGCCACTCGCCCCCGGCACCGTGGAATTCGCTCTCGCCCAGGTGGTAGTCCTCGCTCTTGCGGAACAAGGGCAGCACCTGGTTCCAGCGCCAGCTGTCGTCGCCGGTGACGTCCGCCCAGTGCTCGTAGTCACGCGCCTGACCGCGCATGTAGATCATGCCGTTGATGGAAGAACAGCCGCCCAGCACCTTGCCGCGCGGGTAGATCAGGCTGCGCCCGTTCAGGCCGGGATCGGCCTCGGTACGGAACATCCAGTCGGTGCGCGGATTGTTGATGCAGTAGAGATAGCCCACCGGAATATGGA
Organism: Herbaspirillum sp. C7C2; assembly: GCF_022627865.1. Classification (NCBI taxonomy): domain Bacteria; kingdom Pseudomonadati; phylum Pseudomonadota; class Betaproteobacteria; order Burkholderiales; family Oxalobacteraceae; genus Herbaspirillum; species Herbaspirillum sp. C7C2. Next base: position 100,719 of record NZ_JABXGI010000018.1, on the reverse strand, counting down.
TCCAGATGTAATCGTCCTTGGCGCCCGCTTCGATCAGCAGCACCTTCTTGCCGGTCTTCCTGGACAGCCGGTTGGCCATGACACAGCCGGCCGTCCCGGCGCCGATGATGATGTAGTCGTATTGCCCTGCCGATTGCATGTTGTCTCCGCTATGTTCTTGTTCTTGCCGTTGAGTTGCTTCGGCCGTTCGGCCTGAGTAGTCGCGTAGCGACGTATCGAAGGTGCGTCTACGGTGAATCTTCGATACGCGCCTGCGGCGCTACTCAGTCCGAACGGCGGGTATTGTCTCGTCGGCTTACTTGGCCACCGGCATGGTGAACTCCGCCCCCTTGCCGATCGTCGCCGACCAGCGCTGCATGATGGACTTGTAGCGCGTATAGAAGCGGATGCCCTCCTCGCCATAGGCATGGGTATCGCCAAAGAGCGACCGCTTCCAGCCGCCGAAGGAATGCCAGGCCATCGGCACCGGGATGGGCACGTTGATGCCCACCATGCCGACCTGGATGCGGCGCGAGAACTCGTGCGCCGTATTGCCATCGGCGGTGAACAGCGACACACCGTTGCCATATTCGTGGGCGTTGATCAGCTGCACGGCCGAGGCGAAGTCCGGCACCCGCACCACGCACAGCACGGGGCCGAAGATTTCTTCCTGGTAGATCTTCATGTCGGTGCCGACGTTGTCGAAGAGCGTACCGCCGATGAAGAAACCTTCTTCATGGCCCGGCACCTTCAGGCCGCGGCCATCGACCAGCAGCTTGGCGCCGGCATCCACACCGCTCTGGATATAGCCTTCTACCTTGGCCTTGTGGGCCGCGGTCACCAGCGGGCCCATCTCGGCATCGTCTTCCATGCCGTTCTTGACCTTCAAGGCCTTCACGCGCGGGATCAGGGCGTCCACCAGCTTGTCGGCCACGCTGCCCACGGCCACCGCCACCGAGATCGCCATGCAGCGCTCGCCAGCCGAGCCATAGGCCGCGCCGATGAGCGCATCCACAGCCTGCTCCAGGTTGGCGTCAGGCATGACCACCAGGTGGTTCTTGGCGCCGCCCAGGGCCTGCGCGCGCAGCGGGAAGGTGCCGGCGCGTTCGGTGGCCTTGCGATAGATGTATTCGGCAATCGGGGTGGAACCGACGAAGGAGACCGCCTGCACCTCAGGATGCTCCAGCAGCGCATCCACCGCCACCTTGTCACCCTGCACCACGTTGAAGACGCCATCGGGCAGGCCGGCGCGCTTGAACAGTTCGGCCAGCATCAGCGAAGGTGAAGGATCACGCTCGGAGGGCTTGAGCACGAAGCTGTTGCCGGTGGCGATCGCAATCGGCGCCATCCACAGCGGCACCATCACCGGGAAGTTGAATGGCGTGATGCCGGCCGTCACGCCCAGCGGCTGGCGCAGGTTCCAGTTGTCGATACCGCCGCCGATGTTGTCGGTGAACTGGGTCTTGAGCAATTGCGGGATGCCGGTGGCGAATTCGACGATTTCCAGGCCACGCGTCACCTCCCCTTTCGCATCCGAGAACACCTTGCCATGTTCCAGCGTGATGGCGCGGGCCAGGGCATCGTGGTTCTGCTCGATCAACTCCTTGAACTTGAACAGCACACGGGCGCGCTTCAGGGGCGCGGTCTCGGCCCAGGCCGGTGCGGCGGCACTGGCAGCGGCCACTGCAGCGTTGACTTCGGCCACCGATGCCAGCGACACCTTGGCTGCGGCCGCCCCGGTAGCCGGATTGAAGACATCCTGGCTGCCGCCGCTTTCCGATCGCGAAAGCTGGCCATTGATGAAGTGGTCGATGTGCGGGAGGCTCATAAGTTTTCCTTTGGTGTTGTCGATGTCGGGTGAAGGTGCCGTCTCCTGCGCCTTCCTGCGATGCGTCGACCAGGTCGGGGTCGGCATGGAACCGCAAGAATAGTCCTCGCCCGAGCCCGCATCCAATGAGGAATTATCAAGAGCAATATAAAGGATGCTTATAATCCGTCTTTATTGTTCACATACTACCCACACGATTCCCACAAGCTATTCACCAGGATATCCACGGCCTTATCCACAAGTGTAGCAAGCCAGGATAGACCTCTGATCGCTGGAGATGATGATGGATTTGACGCAATTACGCGCATTTATCTCGGTTGCCCATGAAGGTAACCTGACCCGGGCCGCTGAAAAGCTGCATCTGACCCAACCTGCAGTCAGTCTGCAGATCAAGGGGCTGCAGGAAAGTCTGGGCCTGCAATTGTTCAATCGCAGTGCATCCGGCATGGTCTTGACGGTGGAAGGCAATACCTTGCTGCCGCTGGCCGAGCGCATCCTGGCAGATGTCCAGGAATTGCGTCGGCACGTAAGCGGGCTACGCTCCAGTGACGATGTCCTGACCGGAACACTGGCCATTGGCACCATCCTCGATCCGGAATTCATCCGGCTCGGGGCATTCCTGAAGTTGCTGGTCGAACATCATCCGCGTCTGTCGACCCAGCTATCGCATCACATGTCGGGATCGGTCCTCAACGAAGTGCGGGCCGGCCATCTGGACGTCGGTTATTTCCTGGGCGATCCCGGCAAGGGCTTCCACGCCATGACGCTGACCTCCTTCACCTACAACGTCATCGCCCCGGCGGGATGGAAGAACCGGGTCTCGGGCAAAAGCTGGAAGGAACTGGCACGCCTGCCCTGGATCTGGACCCCGGCAGAATCAGCACATCATCGCCTATTAAGCCGTATCTTCGCGCAACATCAATCAAAACCGCACACGGTTGCACTGGTGGACCAGGAGTCATCGATGCTGGACCTGGTCAAGTCCGGTGTCGGACTGTCCCTGGCGCGCGAGTCGATTGCCTTGAACCAGGCACAGGCGCATGGTCTGGTCATCGCGGATGCGGTCGAGTTGTCCACTGAGTTGAGTTTTATTTCATTAGAAAAAAGACAACACGAAGATGCCATCAAGGCAGTGTTTCAACTATTACAAGAAGTTTGGCAAGCCTGATGAATTGAAATATCGACCAGAAAGCGGCGTTGCCGATACTAATGATGTATCTGCATGGCAACAAACTGTTTGATCTCACCGTTTTCCTGCCGAACCCAAAGGGCTGTCGTGCCGCTATATGCCTTTGCCAAGGGCTTTTTGCCTGGTTTGGGTGTTTGAAAGCCAAGTTTTTGGAAAGATGTCCACCGCGTGCGCTCTTCTGCTCTTTTAATTTAGATGTGGATATATATAAGTAGTAGTAGTAGTTAACGTCGCAAAAAACTGTGGATAACTCGGTTTACACGAAAAAAATCAAGCATTTAGCTTTCTGATAAACGCTTGGTAAGCTTATGCACATCAAAGGCACAGATTCTGGACAAAAAATCGGAGGTGGATAAATTATCCAGATATACCCAAAGCGCCCAGCAGATATGCAAAGACTTATCCACAGACGCCTTCAAACCCTGGCCAAACCGACAAGACCGATATGACAGAAGCCAAACGCTACCGGGTTGTCCTGCAGCCCTCGGGTTTGCAATTTGAACAAGTACCGCATCTTTCGTTGTTGCAATCGGGACTTGCCGCCGGCATCCGCATGCCCAACTCCTGCCGCAATGGCAGCTGCCGGACCTGTATGTGCAAACTGTCCACAGGCGAAATTGCCTATCAGATCGAATGGCCCGGGCTGACCCGGGAGGAAAAGGACGAGGGCTGGCTGCTTCCCTGTGTCGCCGAGGCCCGCAGTGACCTGGTGTTGCATGTGCCGGATGCGGTCTCGCTGCGCGGCGACTGATTTATCCACCGCCGATTTCTGCGAACGGCGGCAATTGGCTTTTTTCACCCTGGCTTGTGGAAAAAAAAAGCTTCCCAGGCATCCCATTTGCCCACAGGCGGCGCGATCTGCCTGCGGTGACCTGCCCCCTGCATTGAATTTGGACGCTGTCCGTGGCGCGGCTCTGACGGCCCGTGCCTGGCAGAGAGCGATATCACCGCCTTTTTCAGCCGTGTGTGATTCCCCTATCTGGTAAACCGAAGTGAGTGGGTCCTGTCCTGCTGGCAGACGGGTGTGCGCTGCGAAAGCTCGCGCACTTAGGCTTTATATCTAAGCTGTTTATAAGATTAGTAGTGATGGTTAACGTCAGCGGTTTACTGTGGATAACTTGGTTTACTGGCGGAAAATCAATCGATTGCGCGCGGGATAAACACAAGGGCAAACTCTGTATGAGCCGATTACCAATCTTGGATAAAAATTCAGCTTTGGATAACTTTTCGAGTTTTCCCCAATCGATGAAAAAGTTATTCAGAACTTTATCCACAGGCGAATCGAATTTAGGGGAATGACGGGCTTGGAAACGGCAAAAGTGACGAAGTGGGTGAAATCAGTCATTTGGTCACCGATTTCGGTCTTTGACGGGGTAGTGACAGGGGTAAAGCGGGGGAATTTGTCTTGTAATGGCAACGACCCCCGAGGCGGTCAATTCCACTGTTGCGAAAAACGTGGCTAAAACGAGGCGGGGACAGGAAAGTTATCCCCTGCCCCCGCCGATAAAACAACAGTATTTTCGTGCTGCCTATTTTTTAGGCGCCACCTTGCCGGAGGCACTCTTGCCTGGTGGCGGCGCCTGCGGCGCCTTCTTCACTTCTTCGAGCAGGTGATCGCAGTCGGCCTTCTGGTCGCCGTCCACATTGATCAGGGGCAGGATGGCCGTCACCGGTGCCAGCAGGCCCAGCGCTACCGCGCCACCCGCCCGCAAGGCCAGCACCCCTTTGTTCACGCCTACGTCCGGATCCTTGAAACTGCCCTTCACGTACAACGGCGAACGCAGCGAGATGATGCGCAGGCCCTTGCTGCGTGGATGCACGTTCAGGTCCAGCAATTCGCGCTTCATGTCGATGTCGCCGTCCACCACGATCAGGGCGTCTTCGGTGTCCAGCAACAAGGTCTTCACCTGCATCACGCCGTCCTGCACCGGCAGGTCGCCGGCCAGGCAGTTCAGCTTCACCTCCTTGTCCCCGAACAGCTTGCTGATGACCACGTTGCCCACATTGAGCCCGGCGGCCTCCAGCAGGAACTTGCTGATCGCACCCTTGTTGACCAAGGTCTTCACCTCGCCGTTGGCCGAGCCCAGCATGGCTGCGACCGAATTGCCGGTGGCCGACAGCCGGGCGTCGCCGTTGATCTCGCCAAAGCTGGTGCGCGAGGCATCGAGCTGGGGATACAGCTTCTGGATCTTCAGGTTGCGGGCGGCCAGCTTCAGCTCCGATTTCATCTGCGCCGCCTGGCCGTCAAGCCGGATGGTGGAGCGCAGATTGCCGCCGGCCATGCCGAAGTTGAGCGGGTCCAGGCTCAAGACCTTGTCCTTCAGGATGAGGTGGGCCTGCAGGTCGGTGATCGGCAAGTCCTTCTGCCGGATGATGCGCTTGCCGGTGAAACGCACATCGGCATCCAGCGCACCCCAGGCCTCGGTGCTGAACGTCTTCACCGGCAGCACCTTGTTGCCAGGCTGGCGTTCCTCTGCGCCACGCTGCGCCTTCTCGGCATTGGAGTCGGCGCCGATCAGCGGTGCCAGGTCATCGAAGCGCAGCACATTGGAGGTCAGCGCCCCCGTCAGTTGCGGACGCGCGCCGCCGGTGACGTAATCCAGGCTGCCGTTGAGATCGCTGTCCCCCACCTTGCCGCTGAAGTCCTGGTAATGCCACTGACTGCCGCTTTCGCCGATCTTGCCCAGCAGATGACCTTCGGTGGCGAAGGGCGGCGTTTCCGGCAACAGGATGCCGGTCAGCGGATACAGGTTGCCCATGCTGGCCCCGGCCACCGACAGCCGCAGGTCCAGCGCAGCCAGTTCGGCCGGTTTGGTGAGCGTACCCTGGATACCGATGCTGGTCTTGCCCACCTTGACCTGGGCCTGCAGCGGATACGGCTGCTGCTGGTCTTGCAGCGAGAGCACCCCGCCGGCCTTGCCCTGCCCGCTCACCGGGGCGCCGTTGAAGGTGCCGCCGAGCTTCCAGCCCAGTCCGTAGAGCTTCTCCTTGTCCGGATCCAGGGTGTCGATATCGGCCTTGATATTGATCTTTTGCACAGCATCGTCCAGCGCCAGCTTGCCCTGGCTGAGACTGATGCGGCCCAGGCTGAGCTGCCAGGCCGAGGGAGTGCTGTTGTTGCTGGTGAACGTCCAGTTGTTCACAGCCTGACGGTTGCGCAGCAAGGAAACCGAGGGCGCCTGTACCTCCAGCGAAGGCAGGGAAATCCTATGCACAAGCAGCGGCAGCGGATTGAGGGTGAAGCTGACCAGGCGCACCGTGGCCATCTGGCCAGCGCTGCTGAAGGTGGGGGGATTGCCGACCCGGATATCCTCCGCCTGCAGCCGGGGCCACGGTACCCAGCGCGCCCAGAAGCCCGGTGGCGCCGCACCTGGGGTGGCGTCCGTGCCGGCGCGCTGCCAGTGCAGGGAGAGATTGCCGTCGATGGCGAACTCGCGCCCGATCGCGGTCGAGACGCGTTCGTTGATCCAGGGTTTGGCCCGGTTCCAGTCGAAGGTGAGGATGAAAATGACCGCGGCGGCGATCAGGATGAGCAGACTGGCAAGCAGCCAGAGCAGGATTTTGGTCAGGCGCGACATCGCTTCGGCGTCCCCTATGGAGGGTTATCAACATGCGCCAACGCCCGCCGACAGCGGCTTTCCCGCGCGCCAGTCTCCATGGCGCCTGTGGATAGATCAGACCGGGAAAGCCGTTTGCTGCCAGCGCCGCATCAGCGCTTCATGTTGATACGACCGAATTCGTCATGTGTTGTTGCAGACAAGTGAGCTCGCAGCCACTTATGGGCCGGATTACGGGCGTCGCGTTCATGCCACAACATATCCACATGCTCTTCCGGCGTCTGGAAGGGCAGCTCCTTCACCACCAGCACCTCGGCCATGCCGGTGGCGGCCACCAGGTGGCGCGGCAGCACGGTGATGAGCTCCGAACTGGCCACGATGCGACCGGCCGTGAAGAACTGGTTCACCGTCAGCAGGATCTTGCGCTCCCGGTTCATGCCGGCCAGCACGTCGTCGATCACCGCGTGCGGCTTGCCCGACAGGCTCACCAGCAGGTGATCGGCGCTGCAATAGCTGTCCAGCGTCAGCGGTTGGCCGGCCAGCGGGTGGTTCTTGTGCATGACGCAGACATATTGACCGGTGTAGAGCCGGGCATGGCTGATCTGGCTCTTGGCCATGCCCTGGCCATCGGCCAGCTGCGCGGTCACGCCGGGGAAGAAGCCCACGGCCAGGTCGATGTCGCCGCGCAACAGCATGGCGCGGGGGTCACGCGTGGTCAGCGGCATCATCCGGATCTTGATGCGGGGGGCGTCGCGCATGATGGTGCGCACCAGCGAGGGCAGCCACAGCGCGGCCGTGGCATCCACCATGGCCATGCGGAAGGTGTTCTGGGCGCGCGAGATATCGAAGCTTTCCGGCGCGATCACCGCTTCCAGCTCCGACAGCGCCCGGCGCACGGTGGGCCACAGTTCCTCGGCGCGGGGCGTGGGCTTGACGCCATGGGCGGTGCGGATCACCAGATCGTCATTGAGCGTGTCGCGCAGCCGGCGTAGCGCATTGGATACAGCCGGCTGGGTCATGGCCAGCAAGTTGGCCGCACGCGTCAGATTCTGCTCGGTCATGACGGCGTCGAATACGCGCAACAGGTTCAGGTCCAGGGTGAGAAAGCTCATGGGGCGGGCCTTTGCGGCAGGAAGGAAGTCGTGGGGGCGGCAGATGAGCGCGGGTGATCGCCGGCCAAAATATTATTCACAGATTATATAACTGATATCCGAAACGGAAAGTGGTCAAACAAATGTGAGTTCTCTACACTGCAATGCAACATAACACACAACGTCAAGGATCGAATCATGGCAACCATCGCACAAAGCACCAACAGCACCTTCAAGAGCAAGTTCGCCGCCGTCATGCGCAACATCTTCATCCACTTCGTCAAGGCCCACGAGCTGCAAGCCGTTGCTCTGGTCGCCGCCGAACAGGATCGCGCATCGGGCACCCGCCAGCTGAACCGCATGGCCGACAAGTTCGAAGCCACCCAGCCGAACCTGGCTGCTGAACTGCGCTTCATCGCTTCGCGCGGTTAATCGAAGGTTTCTGCTTCACCAGATTCAGGTTTTACCCGTCGCGCATGACACTTGCGTGACGATGGCACCAGGTCCTGGAGACCGGTGCCGGTATCAAGGATTTCGGTAGTTCCGGCGCGTACGGCGCTTATGTTGACGCTGATTCGATCAACGCGTCAGGACACCGATCCGTTGTCTCCTCCTCCCTCTTTAGGAAGGATTAACCCCGTAGGCCATGCCTGCGGGGTTTTTTTTCGTGCATTGCGAACAGGTTGTTCACCATCGGCGACGACTTCCGTTCGTGATATTCACAGGCCCTTCGCGCTCAGTCAAACGGCGTTGCAAATTTGCCGCAATGCGCTCAGCCAAGCTATCGCCATCTTGCCAGCCGGCCAGTGTAGAAAATGCAATGAAGGCCAGCCATCAAGGGTTTGCGGGAGATTGTTTGCTCCTGGCAGGTCGCTGCAGAGCTATATTCACAAACCCTATATCTGATATGAGAACTCTAAAGTAGTCATACAGGAGGCCAAACTGCATACTGCGACGCAACAACAGTGAACTTGAACGCCGCGCAGTCGTGTCGCGGCCTGATTATCAGAGGTAGAAATATCATGTCCTTCCTGAACCTGGCCTTTCCTGCAGAAGCAGCCCTGCCCTTCGCGCAATCCCTGATGGGCATGCTGGTGGCGTATATCCGCCCGGCACTGGGTCTGGGTGCACTGGTCACGCTGGTCATGGTGTTCAAGCCGCTGATCCTGGGTCTGGCGCAAGCCGCCGTCCTGCTGGTCAAGCCCCGCAAGTCGCTGGAGCAACGCATCCTGGCGCACAAGTTCAGCGGCAAGCGCATGCTCAACCGCATGGCCAACGAATACAGCATGACCCAACCGAATTTTGCAGCCGAGCTGCGCAACATGGCCGCGCGCGACTGAAGTCCGGTCCCGGCATGTGGTGCGACCTCTGATCCGTCTTCTGGTCGTTTTGTAGTTTTGTAGTACGTACTGTGTCTCCTCCTCCCTCTTTAGGAAGGATTAGCCCCGCCAGCGCAAGCTCGCGGGGCTTTTTTTATCCACAGCCCGGACCCGGGCCGCCGGCAACGTGATAACTTGTTCACCCGCCAACCTTCACAGCATTTCCGCAACACATCATGTGCCAGCTCCTCGGGATGAACTGCAATACCCCCACCGACATCGTCTTCAGCTTCACCGGCTTTGCCACCCGGGGCGGCCTGACCGACCACCACCGCGATGGCTGGGGCATTGCCTTCTTCGAGGGCTCGGGCGTGCGCACCTTCGTCGATCATCAGGCGGCCGTCGATTCCCCCGTGGCCGAACTGATCAAGCGCTACCCGATCAAGTCGCAGCACGTGATTGCCCACATCCGCAAGGCCACCCAGGGCCGCGTGACGCTGGCCAACTGCCACCCCTTCGTGCGCGAACTGTGGGGGCGCTACTGGGTATTTGCCCACAACGGTGACCTGAAGAACTTCACGCCCGAGCTCGATGGCCCCTACCGCCCGGTCGGCACCACCGACAGCGAACTGGCTTTCTGCTACATCCTGCAGGAAATGCGCAAGCGCTTCGGCGATACCCTGCCGCTGCTGGCCGACCTGCGCGCGGCCCTGCGCGAGATCGTCGACGGCATTGCCAGCCATGGCACCTTCAACATGCTGCTCTCGGACGGCTCGGCACTGTATACCCGCTGCTCCACGCATCTCTATTACATCGTCCGCCAGCACCCCTTCACCACCGCCAAGCTGTCTGACGACGACCTCTCGGTCGACTTTGCCCAGGTCACCACCACCAATGACCGGGTTGCCGTGATCGTGACCCAGCCCCTGACCGACAATGAAGTCTGGACCGCTTTCCAGGCCGGTGAAATGAAGGTCTTTGTCGACGGCAACGTGGTCGACTGAGCAAGCCGACGGCCCACCACAGTCACCTGTCCACAGCCAAATCCCCCGCAAAAATCCACTTTTGCACAGGCTGTTACAAAAAAGGCGGGCGGATTGCCCGCCTCGTCTTATCCACAGCAGATGACTCTGTCCCCCTAACACCGCCCGCTCACGGGCTTTCCGGTGTCAGGGTGACGATGCATTGCTGCGCAGCCTGTGGATAGTTCAGATTTTTCAGGGATTTTTGCCGGTCGACCTGTGGATAACTTGGGTTTACCGGAGTAAAATGCGTCCCTCGTTTCGCGCCCGGACGACTTCGTCCATCCAGGCCCGTCCTCCGGACGCGGCAGGCGGGCGCCGCACTTATCCGATAAGAAAGCTTCATGGAAAACTTCTGGCAGGCTTGCTCCCATAAACTCGAGCAGGAGCTGACCCCTCAGCAATACAGCGCCTGGATCAAGCCGCTGGTGCCGCTCGACTTCGAGGATGGGCTCTTGCGCATCGCCGCGCCCAATCGCTTCAAGCTGGACTGGGTCAAGACCCAGTTCGCCAACCGCATCACCGCACTGGCCTGCGAATACTGGGACGCACCGACCGAAGTCCAGTTCGTGCTGGACCCGCGCGGCAACCAGGGCCGGCGCCCGGCCGCCAGCCCGCAAGCGGCCGGCGGCGGTGCCAACGGCCTGGGTTTGCCCAACCACGAACAGTTGCACCTGGACCCCGAACCGGCCCAGCCAGTGCGGGCCGTCGCACCGCGTCAGGAGCAGTCGCGCATCAACCCGGTCCTGACCTTCGACAACCTGGTTACCGGTAAGGCCAACCAGCTGGCCCGCGCGGCCGCCACCCAGGTCGCCAACAACCCCGGTACCTCGTACAACCCGCTGTTCCTGTATGGCGGCGTGGGCCTGGGTAAGACCCACATCATCCACGCCATCGGCAACCAAGTGCTTGTGGATAACCCGGGCGCCAAGATCCGCTACATCCACGCCGAACAGTACGTGCGCGATGTGGTCACGGCCTACCAGCGCAAGGGTTTCGACGACTTCAAGCGCTATTACCACTCGCTGGACCTGCTGCTGATCGACGATATCCAGTTCTTCGGTGGCAAGAGCCGCACCCAGGAAGAATTCTTCTACGCCTTCGAAGCCCTGATCGCGGCCAAGAAACAGATCATCATCACCAGTGATACCTATCCCAAGGAAATCAGCGGCATGGATGACCGCCTGATCTCCCGCTTCGACTCCGGCCTGACCGTGGCCATCGAGCCGCCCGAGCTGGAGATGCGCGTGGCCATCCTGATGAAGAAGGCCGCCGCCGAGGACGTGGTGCTGTCCGATGACGTCGCCTTCTTCGTCGCCAAGCACTTGCGCTCCAACGTGCGCGAGCTGGAAGGCGCGTTGCGCAAGATCCTGGCCTACTCGCGCTTCCACGGCAAGGACATCACCATCGATGTCGTCAAGGAAGCCCTTAAGGACCTGCTGTCGGTGCAGAACCGCCAGATCTCGGTGGAAAACATCCAGAAGACGGTGGCCGATTTCTTCAACATCAAGGTCGCCGACATGTATTCCAAGAAGCGTCCGGCCAACATCGCCCGCCCGCGCCAGATCGCCATGTACCTGGCCAAGGAGCTGACCCAGAAGAGCCTGCCGGAAATCGGTGACCTCTTCGGCGGCCGCGACCACACCACGGTGTTGCACGCGGTCCGCAAGATCGCCGCCGACCGCGCCAAGAGCCCGGAATGCAACCACGAGCTGCACGTGCTGGAGCAAACCCTCAAGGGTTGATCCTGGCTGCCACCGGCAGCGCCTGTGGATAAGATGACCATGCCGCCCGCGTCCGCGCCGGCGGCATTTTCTTTTCCACAACGAAACTTCCAGGCGCCACCGGCGTGCAAGCCTGTGGATAAAATAACCGGTCCGCCTGCGGCGCTTCCTCTGCCCGGGGAGCGGGAATCTCCCCTCCCCCAACCACCGGATTTTTGATGCCCAGGCGCCCACCCTCCCCCCTGGCGGACTACTCCGAAGAGGGGATGATTGGTACAATGGAAGGCGTTATTTCGCAGGCGGACGCAAGGGCCGGCCACGGAGCAGGAAATCCGCGGGATAGCACGGAAACTTCGAATAAATACCCGGAAACACCCGGCAAAAGTATTCAATGTTCCAAACGTATAGCCAAGTGTTTCTGGCTGCTCGCCATTGTCTTACCTACCTGGACAATCGCGGGTCGCTGTATCACCAGCTTTGCGGGAACGGATTCCGGACCGGTCGCTTACCGGTCATGCCACATGCAGGAGCGTTGCATATTCAGGCGGGTTGCAGTGCAGACAGCGTTTTTCACCAGAGGAGGAACACGCGCAAGATGGGCATGACGCAAAGCCGGCCGACGGCATCCTTTAAACCATTACTAGCAAGGACAAACTGACTATGCAATTGGTTAAAACCCAACGAGACACGCTCCTGCGTCCTCTGCAGATCGTGAGTGGTATTGTCGAGCGTCGGCACACATTGCCGATTCTGGCCAATATCCTCATCCGCAAGGACGGCGAGAAGGTCTCTTTCCTGTCCACCGACATCGAAGTGCAGATCACCACGCACGCCGACGTCGGCTCCGGCAATGAGACGACCGCCACCACCGTGGCCGCTCGCAAGCTGCTCGACATCCTGCGCGCCCTGCCCGACTCCGGCGAAGTCGCCATTTCCCTCTCCAACAAGCGCCTGACCGTGCAATCGGGCAAGTCCCGCTTCGCTCTGCAGACGCTGGCGGCCGAGGAATTCCCGACGGTCGCCCAGGCCGAGCACTACAACGCCCAGGTGAACCTGCCGCAGAAGACCCTGAAGCACCTGTTCAACATGGTCCACTTCGCCATGGCCCAGCAGGATATCCGTTACTACCTCAACGGCCTGCTGCTGGTGGTCGAAGGCAAGAACGTGATCGCGGTCGCCACCGACGGCCACCGCCTGGCCTTCTGCCAGGTCGAGACCGAACAAGACTTCCCGCGCCAGGAAGTGATCATCCCGCGCAAGACCATCATCGAACTGCAGCGTCTGCTCGACGACAGCGACGATGAAGTCCAGCTGCAGATCGCCAACAACCAGGTCAAGCTGACCTTCGCTGACATCGAACTTATCTCCAAGCTGGTCGAAGGCAAGTTCCCCGACTACACCCGCGTGGTGCCCAAGGGCTACAAGAACAGCTTCACCATCAGCCGCGACCAGCTGCTGCGCTCGCTGCAACGCGCCGCCATCATGACCAGCGACAAGTTCAAGGGCGTGCGCTGGGTGATCGCCCCCGGCAGCCTGAAGATCAGCTCCACCAACGCCGACCAGGAAGAAGCGGTCGAAGAACTGGAAATCGACTACGGCGGCGACACCGTCGACATCGGTTTCAACGTCAGCTACCTGCTCGACGTGCTCAACAACCTGAAGAACGACTACGTCAACATCGCCCTGGGCGATGCCAATTCCTCGGCCCTGATCACCATCCCCGAGAACGCCGACTTCAAGTACGTCGTCATGCCGATGCGGATCTGAGCAACACCGCTCCACGCGCCCGAGGGGCCGTCCCAGACGGCCCCTCGGTTGCTTTTAAGAATTCCAAGAATCCTCCGACGAATTCCGTTTTTTGCAGTCCCCTAGTCGTTTGGCTAGCAATTTCAGAAGGTAACCATGTCCTCCAGCCCCGCAGACAACACCAATTCCGCGCAACAAAGCTATGGCGCTTCTTCCATCCAGATCCTGGAAGGCCTGGAGGCGGTGCGCAAGCGTCCCGGCATGTACATTGGCGACACCTCTGACGGCACCGGCCTGCACCACCTGGTGTTCGAAGTGCTGGACAACTCCATCGACGAAGCCCTGGCAGGCTACTGCAGCGAGATCCACGTCACCATCCACGCCGACAACTCTATCTCCATCACCGACAACGGCCGCGGCATTCCCACCGGCCTGAAGATGGATGACAAGCACGAACCCAAGCGCTCCGCCGCCGAAATCGTGATGACCGAGCTGCACGCCGGCGGCAAGTTCGACCAGAACTCCTACAAGGTCTCCGGCGGCCTGCACGGCGTGGGTGTGTCCTGCGTGAACGCACTGTCGAAGAAACTGAAGCTGACCATCCGCCGCGACGGCAAGCACTACGCCATGGAATTCGCCAAGGGCATCGTCCAGAACCGCGAACTGGAAATGATCGATGGCGTGCAGGTCTCGCCCATCAAGGTCGTGGGCGAATCCGACAAGCGCGGCACCGAAGTCCACTTCTGGGCCGATGAAGAAATCTTCACCCACGTCGAATTCCACTACGAGATCCTGGCCAAGCGCATCCGCGAACTGTCCTTCCTCAACAACGGCGTGCACATCAAGCTGACCGACCAGCGCACCGGCAAGGAAGAAGACTTCGCCTTCGAAGGCGGCACCCGCGGCTTCGTCGAATACATCAACAAGAACAAGAGCATCCTCAACCCGACCATCTTCCAGGCCACCGGCGAGAAGCAATCCGACCAGGGCACGCTGGTCTCGGTGGACGTCTCCATGCAATGGAACGACGCCTTCAACGAACAGGTGCTCTGCTTCACCAACAACATCCCCCAGCGTGACGGCGGCACCCACCTGACCGGCCTGCGCGCCGCCATGACCCGCGTCATCAACAAGTACATCGAAGAAAACGATCTCGCCAAGAAGGCCAAGGTCGAAATCTCCGGCGACGACATGCGCGAAGGCCTGACCTGCGTGCTCTCGGTGAAGGTACCCGAACCCAAGTTCAGCTCCCAGACCAAGGACAAGCTGGTCTCCAGCGAAGTGCGCGGCCCCGTGGAAGAAATCGTCGCCAAGACCCTGACCGACTTCCTCGCCGAGAAGCCCAACGACGCCAAGATCATCTGCGGCAAGATCGTCGAAGCCGCCCGCGCCCGTGAAGCCGCCCGCAAGGCCCGCGAACTGACCCGCCGCAAGGGCGTCATGGACGGCCTGGGTTTGTCGTCCAAGCTGGCCGACTGCCAGGAACGCGACCCGGCCCTGTGCGAGCTCTACATCGTCGAGGGTGACTCCGCAGGCGGCTCCGCCAAACAAGGCCGCGACCGCAAGTTCCAGGCCATCCTGCCGCTGCGCGGCAAGGTGCTGAACGTGGAGAAGGCACGCTTCGAGAAGATGCTCTCCTCCGAGCAGATCACCACCCTCATCGCCACCCTGGGCACCAGCATCGGCGCTGACGAATTCAACCCGGACAAGCTGCGCTACCACCGCATCATCATCATGACCGATGCCGACGTCGACGGCGCCCACATCCGCACCCTGCTGCTGACCCTGTTCTATCGCCAGATGCCGGCCCTGGTCGAACGCGGCCACATCTACATCGCCCAGCCGCCGCTGTACAAGGTCAAGGCCGGCAAGGACGAGCGCTACCTCAAGGACGATGTCGAGGAAGCGCAATACATGATGCAGATTGCTCTGAACGACGCCGAGATCAAGCCCGCCGAAGACGCCCCCGCCATCAGCGGCGATGCCCTGATCGAACTGGCCCGCCAGTACAACACCGCCAATGCCATCATCATGCGCCTGTCGCGCGCCATCGATGACGCCGCCTTGAGCGCCATCATGACCGGCGGCGTGGTACTGAAGATGGAGAACATCGAACAGGCCACCGCCACCGCGGCCGAACTGAAGAAGGCCATCAACGACATCAACATCGACGTGCAAGCCCGCGTGGACGAGCTCAGCGAAAAGGTCGCCCTGCACATCCACCGTCGCCAGCACGGCAACATCAAGGCCACCGTGATCGACGCCGACTTCGTCAGCGGCCCCGACTACCAGGTGCTCTCCACTGCCGCCGAGACCTTCAAGGGCCTCATCCGCAAGGGCGCCACGGTGGCCCGTGGCCAGGGCGAAAAGCGCAAGGAATCCGCCATCACCGACTTCCGCCAGGCCATGGGCTGGCTGCGCGACGAAGCCGAGCGCGGCGTCAACAAGCAGCGCTACAAAGGCCTGGGCGAGATGAACCCCGAGCAGCTGTGGGAAACCACCATGGACCCGACCGTGCGCCGTTTGTTGAAGGTGCAGATCGAGGATGCCATTGCGGCTGACCAGATCTTCATGACGCTCATGGGCGATGATGTGGAGCCGCGTCGGGCGTTTATTGAATCCAATGCGTTGCAGGCGGGGAATATTGATGTTTGATCTTGCTTGCTTGATGGGCGCAGAGATTCATTGCACGTGAATTTTGTCGCTCGCGGCAAGAATGAATAGTCGTCGCAAAAAAAAAAAAGAGAGCCCATTTGGCTCTAATGCCGTTCAGTTAAGAAAAAATCGCCGCGCCAGATGACTTTGGCGCGGCGATTTTGCTTGGTCTCTTCAAACCATTTGAAACCGTTCGGACTGAGTAGGCCCTTTAGGGCCGTATCGAAGGCGCTGCTCAGCTTGTGGCGCGCCTTCGATACGCGGCTACGCCGCTACTCAGGACGAACGGTCAGCGGTGGCGCAAGCAAAGTCTGAGCAGATTTTCGGGCTGGTAACAAGCTTAACTGAACGGCATTACCCATCTGGCTCTCTTTTTTCATTCAAGCTCATGCCCTCGGTCCGGGTCTCTGCGAGGAACGCTATCGACGTTGTGGTCGTGGCGACCAACCCTCAAATGAGGGTCTTCCCGAGCGCAATGAAGGGCTAAGCAGATCGGTTCAACATCCCCTGCAACACATCGTCGATTGCGGTGGTGAGCATGTCGCAGTGCTCGGTAGAGAACTGAAGCGGTGGTCGAATTTTCAGGATATTACCTTTGGGGCCACAGGTACTGATCAGGATGCGTTTTTTTCTGAGCTCGTTGACCACATGCAGCGCAATTTCCGTGTTGGCCTTCGTGGTCTCCGGCTGGATAAACTCGACAGCGGCATAAAGACCGATGGCCCGGACGTCGCCGATGGAAGGATGCACCGATTTCAGTTGTTCAAGCCCACGCTTCAAGTACGCGCCAGTCGCTTTGGCGTTTTCAATCAAGCCTTCTGATTCAATGACATCCAGAACGGCTGATGCAGCGGCGCAGCAGACGGTATTGCCGCCGAAAGTATTGAAGTAGCCGGAGCGGTCGGTGAAGGCCTGCATGATGTCGGCCGTCGTCACGGTGGCGGCAATCGGCATTCCGTTGCCCATGGGCTTTCCCATCACAACGATATCGGGAACAACGCCGTGACGTTCAAATCCCCACATCCCCTCGCCAGTTCTTCCAAACCCTGGCGGCACTTCATCGGCGATGAATACGCCACCGGCTGCCTTGACGGTCGAGACGGCGTCCTTGATGAAACCCGGAGGATCAACAAACAGACCATCACTGGAGCATACGGTGTCCAGGATGAGGCCCGCGAACTTTATACCGTGGCGCTCCATGTCAGCGATAGCTGCCGCCACGTCCTGTGCGAATTTGAGCCCCACTGGTGAATTCTGGCGATAGCCATCCGGGGCATCGACCAGGCGCACGTTGATCCCAACCGGGACACCTGGGCCGAATGCCGGGGTGATTTCTGCGACTGCTGTCGAATGACCATGGTAGGCAAATCGGGTAACGATGAAGCCGGCGCCCCCCGTGTACAGCCGCGCCATACGCATTGCGAGGTCGACGCTCTCAGTACCGCTGCTCGTAAAGAGCAGCTTGGAAAGCGCGCGAGGGAATCTGTCGAGAAGCCGTTCCGCATAGGACGTGACGACATTTGACAGATAGCGCGTGTGGGTATTGAGCGTGGCGACCTGCTGCGAAACAGCCGCGACGACATGGGGATGGCAATGGCCAACCGATGGGACGTTATTGTAGGCGTCGAGATACTCGAATCCGTCCTGATCCCGTAGCCAAACACCGGACGCGCTGACGAAATGTACCGGGTCGCGGTAGAACAATGGCACTCCGTCGCCAAAGGTATTGCGTCTGCGCTCAATGAGCGCATGGGTTGCCGGCGGTGTGGCGCTGCCTGATTGCGGATCGAAGGCATTCAAGGCAAGCATTCCATCGACGTGAGTCATTGTCTCTCCAGTACAAGATAATTCGACACTGGAATGGTGCTCGTGAAGATGCAAGTCTGTCTTGACCATCGACGACATTTCCTTGATAGCAGAAGACGCTCTTCAGAGAGCTGTGGTGACGCGGCTGTCGCTTGATATCCAAGGTCAACGATTTGTGTCGCGATGTCAAACCAAGTCTCCCGTGCTGGCATGAAGATGTATGCAACGCTACTCGGAGCTTCTTTCATGACCCTCGCAACTGTTGATTCCCATCTGTCTTACATCGCTGCCCTTCAAGAGCTGGCCCGCTCAGCACTCCCCAGCTACGGATTCTCATCGAATATTGAAGTCTCACTGCTGAGTCATTCAGAAAACACGGTTTTCCGATTGGCCAATCCTAATACCGGATGGCGTGCGGTGATGCGGGTGCATCGGGCCAACTATCAGACTCCCAACGCGATTCAGTCAGAGCTGGACTGGATGACGGCGCTCAATGAAGCTGGCATCGCCACGCCACAGCCGCTTCGGACAGTGGATGGTGAATCGCTCATCCAGATGGAAACCGATCTCGCCGGCAAGAGAATGGTCGCGGCTTTTGCCTGGGTGGACGGTGACTTTCCCGACGAAGCAAACCTGATGCCTTCACTGGAGAAATTGGGAGAATTGAGCGCAAGAATGCATCTGCAGTCACGCCAATGGCACCGCCCCGGTTATTTCGAACGCAATTCCTGGAACCTTGAAGACACGGTCGGTGAGAGCGGTCGTTGGGGGCGCTGGCGGGATGCCCCTTGGCTCGACCGGCAACAAGTGAAAGTACTTGAGCAAGCGCGAGATTTGATGACGTTGCGTCTGAATTCATTCGGAAAGTCGCCCGAAAAATATGGACTGATTCACGCTGACCTACGTATCGCAAACCTCTTGGTCAAAGGGGATCGCACTACCATCATCGACTTCGACGATTGTGGCCTCGGCTGGTTCTTGCATGATATGGCTACCGCACTGAGCTTCATCGAGCATCGTCCTGACCGTCTTGACCTGATGCTGCGCTGGGCTGATGGATACGCACGGCATGGTGCGCTGACAGAGAGCGACATCGAGGAATTTCCGACATTCCTGATGCAGCGTCGCCTGCAACTGCTGGCCTGGATGGCGTCGCACAGCGAGACCGACCTGGCACAAAGCCTTGGCGAGCGCTGGGTGGCAGGTACTGCGGATCTGGCAGCGGACTATCTTCGCAAGATGGGCTAATGGTCTGAAAATTGCTAGGATGGTCGGGTAATTATTTACCATGAAAATGGAGCCCAACCATGCCCAATGCGCCGCGTGTATCAACCACTTCGGACCGCCCGTCGTGCATCCTTTCCGCAGCAGCAACGGGTCTGGTGGAATTCATTGCAAGTGAGGGGGGAGACCCTGAGCGCGTGCTGAGCGCCGCCGGCGCCAACAGCGATGTTATTGAGCAACCGACAGCCGCATTGAGCCTGGACATCTATTGCAATGCCATGGAGCAAGCCGCTCTCCAGACCCGGAACGAGAACTTCGGATTACGGTTTGGCCAACAGTTCATGCCTGCCGGGCTTGGCATGCTGGGCTACCTTGGCTTGACCTCGTCTACAGTCGGGGAAGCTCTGCGCAGCATGGGTGCGATGTTCCATCACCATCAGCAGCGCTCACAGTTGAAGGTTGGTCAGGCTGATGGTCTCGCATTCGTCGAATACCGAATCACCGACCCTCTCATCATGCATCGCCGTCAAGATGCCGAGCTGTCCATCGGGATGTTCTTCAATGTTCTCAGGCAGGCCTTGGGCCAGCAATGGAGTCCACTGGAAATTCATTTCGAACATGGTGCATTGCACGGCAACGAGGAGCACGAGCACATATTTGGTGCTCCGATCCAGTTCTCCCAGGCCACCAATGCCATCGTGCTTCGAGGAAACGACCTCAACGCACCAATGCCCGGTGCAGATGCTCATCTGCACAGTCTGATGCGTAACAACCTGCGCCAGCTGGGGCTGGCAGCGGCAACGGCAGAAACCCTGGTAGACAAGGTCCGCGCGGCGATCCGCTCGCGGCTTGATGACAGTGAGCCGACGCTCGAAGAAATCGCGAGTGCACTGGGGATGGCGAACTGGACGCTACAACGCAGATTGCGCACTGCCGGACTGACCTATCAGGAGGTTCTCCTGGACGTTCGGAAGAACATGGCGCTGGAATATCTGAAGGACCCTGCTCTGCAGATTTCAGAACTGTCCTTCCTTCTAGGCTACTCGGAAATCAGTGCGTTCTCTCGTGCCTTTCAACGCTGGCACGGAATTTCCCCAACGGAATGGCGACGCCAGCATCTGGGTGGACGCCCACGGGTTCAGTGAGATTGCCACCCGGCAGCGGTTTCAGTGACGGCCTCTTCGGGGGCCGTTTCTTATTGTCGTTGACTATCAAGAAGCTGTGTTTCCGGGTCAAACGAAAATTCAGCTTGAGGCCGCAAGATACTGAAGCGATATGGCGGAAGCTTAATTTTTCCGTCACCAGCTCGTGAGTCAGCAGCTCTCGCCAACCCATTGATAGGGACCTACCGTGCAACCACAACTCAGTAAACAACGCCAGGTCATCGCCGCAATTGTCGGCAATGCCCTTGAGTGGTACGACTTCATCGTCTATGGTTTTTTCTCGGCCATTATCGCTCGCCTGTTCTTCCCAGCAGACAACGAATACACTTCGCTGCTGGTCGCCCTTGCGACCTTTGGTATCGGATTTTTCATGCGACCCGTGGGCGGTGTCCTGCTCGGTCTCTACGCCGACCGCAAAGGCCGAAAGGCGGCAATGCAGGTCATCATCGTGCTGATGACTCTGGCCATCGCAATCATTGCCTTCACGCCTACCTACGCGACCATAGGAATTGCCGCACCCATCATGATCGTCATTGCGCGCATGCTGCAGGGCTTCGCAACCGGCGGTGAATACTCCAGTTCGACCGCATTTCTGGTCGAGAGCGCCCCGGCCCACAAGCGTGGCCTGTATGGCTCATGGCAGCTCGTCGGTCAATGTCTCGCGGTCTTCTGTGGTGCCGGCATGGGCGCTCTGGTTACACGTAATCTCTCGCCGGAGGCCCTGGACAGCTGGGGATGGCGACTGCCCTTCGTGATTGGCCTGCTTATCGGCCCAGTGGGTCTCTGGATTCGCCGTCACATGCATGAGACAGACGATTTCCTGGAGGGCGCCAACAAGCCCAATGCCGAACCCATCAAGCTGCTCGATGTGGTGAAGACCAACATGCGTGGCGTGCTGGTGTCCATGGGGCAGGTCATCAACGGTACCGTGGCCTTCTACGTCGTTCTGGTGAACATGCCGACGTTCGCCAACAAGCAGCTGGGTCTCCCGCTTGACCAGGCGTTCATGGTGCAGATGATTGCCGTGGCCTTGCTCACGGTAATCATTCCATTCGCCGGCGCGCTGTCCGACCGCATTGGTCGTCGGACTGTCCTGCTCTATAGCGCTCTGGCTTTCCTGTTGATTGTGTACCCTCTGTTCGTTTGGGTGTCGGCGGCTCCCAGCCTGACGCGTCTGCTGGTGATGCAGGTGCTTCTGTGCATCATGATTGGCGCAAATTTCGGCCCGATGCCGACAGCCTTGTCCGAGCAATTCCCGACGCGTGTGCGTTCCACCGGCCTGGCGGTCGCCTACAATCTGGCAGCGATGCTATTCGGTGGCTTTGCTCCGTTCATCGTGACCTGGCTTACCAAGGTCTCGGGTTCGCCAGTAGCGCCCGCCTGGTATGTGCTGTTCGCCGCCTGTATCGGTGTTGCCGCAGCCTGGGCGATGCGTGACCAAAGCCCGGCGGCACAGAACCGACAGACTGAAGTCTTCGCTGGAGTTGGAGAGGTCAAGTGACAGAAGCAAAGCGTTCGCAAGCGATTCAAGGAGCAGAAAAGATGCACCCACTGGTTACCCTCGATGCACTGGCGTTGTCCGCCGCCATTCGCAGCAGGGAGGTTTCTTGCCGTGAAGTCATGCAAGCCTATCTGGAACATATCGAGAAGGTGAATCCGCATGTGAACGCCATCGTTTCGCTGCGTCCGGCTGAAGAACTGCTCGACGAAGCGAAACGCGCGGACCAGTTGCTTGCACAGGGCACGTATCTGGGATGGATGCACGGCATGCCGCAGGCACCGAAGGATCTCGCGTCGTGCAAAGGACTTCCCACCAGCAAGGGCTCGCCCTTGTCATCCATGGAGCCCGCTCTGAGCGACGCAACTTGCATCGCCCGTGTACGTGCCGCTGGTGCCATCTTCATAGGAAAGACCAACGTCTCCGAATTCGGGCTCGGCTCAAACAGCTACAACCCGGTGTTCGGCGTGACCAGGAATGCCTATGACTCTACGCGCATTGCTGGCGGCAGCAGCGGTGGTGCCGGTGCGGCACTCGCGATGCGTATGCTGCCGGTCGCCGACGGTAGCGACATGATGGGTTCCCTGAGGAATCCGGCAGCGTTCAACAATGTCTATGGTTTCAGGCCAACTCAGGGGCGCGTCCCTTACGGTTCAGGGGGCGAACTCTTCCTGCAGCAATTAAGCACAGAGGGACCAATGGGCCGAACCGTAGCCGACGTCGCGCGGCTTTTCGCAACCCAGGCAGGATATGACATCAGTTGTCCCCTTTCCGGCGATACGGATGTCACTGGCGATGCAGAGCAACTGAAACGCGATTTCAAAGGCGCCAGAATTGGATGGCTCGGAAACTACGATGGTTACCTGCCCATAGAGGAGGAAGTCATGGTGCTGTGCGAGGCAGCACTCTCTGACTTTGCAAATCTTGGCTGTACGGTAGAGCAGTGCCAACCTGACTATCCGATGGAAAAGCTCTGGGAGACCTGGCTCGTCCATCGGCAATGGCTAGTTGGCGGAAACCTGAGTACCTACTTTGCTAACCCCGCGCAGCGCGGTTTGCTCAAGCCAGAGGCGCAGTGGGAGGTCGAGTCCGGCCTGCATTTGAAGGCAGCCGATGTTTTCCGCGCATCCGTGGCGCGCAGCGATTGGTACCGCGCCATTCACAAGCTCTTCGAGCAATTTGATTACCTGCTCTTGCCCAGTGCACAGATGTTTCCGTTTGATGCGTCGACGAAGTGGCCACGAAACGTAGCCGGTCGAGAGATGGACACCTACCATCGCTGGATGGAGGTGGTCATCGGCCCGACCCTGGCCGGCTTGCCTGCCATGAGTGTACCGGTCGGATTTGGAACGAACGGCCTGCCCATGGGGATGCAAATCATCGGTCCCGCCCGGGATGACAAAGGTGTGTTGCAGTTGGCATCTGCGTTGGAGGGCTTGCGTGCGTGGAGTGCGCAAGCGCCGCTGGCTGTCATTGACGCATTGAGCTGATAAGTACCTGGGATGCCGGACGAGCCAAGGTCATGGTCTTGCCATGGCAGCCCCAGCGAGCTTTTCCAAGCATCCGTCCTCAAATATCATCATTCACCTCAAACGCACTGACTGAAGGTGTATAGAGCGAAGTTCGAACTATTAAAGATGACTTAATAGTTCCAACAGAGCTTGGCAGCCTGGCCCGCCGGGTCAAGCAGTACCGGCATATCCAAAAGCCGGACCAGTTCAAACGCATCGGGGTGATCGCTTGTACAAGCTTCTGAGCTGTCTTGCAGGATCGGGAAGTTCGCAAGATGGACGCGATGCCCTGGCCGACAGTTGCTCAATTGGTGATGCGGACTCGTCGATGCGCGGAAACAAAGACTTCCGTCGCCGTCGATGTAATGCAGTCCGACATTCGTAACCAATGCAAATCTGGTGCCACGAGGTCCGCCCGGCAGGGCCATCAGAAAGGTAAAGTTCACTTGATTAAACTTGATTTTTAGCGGTCTAGGGTCGATAATCCACCTGTTATGCACAAAGTTATCCACAGCGACAAGGTCAAGCAGGCGCTTCAGGATAGAGGGTGGAGTCAAAAGGATCTTGCCGCTGAGCTCGGCGTGACTGCGCAAGCGGTGACGAACTGGATCAAAGGCGCGGACTTCCCTCGTCCCGATAAGCTGCTCAAGCTGGCCACCACATTAAAGTTGAACTTTGCCGACCTGGTGATCAGCCCGGCAGAGGGACAGCCCGTGATCGCTTTTCGCAAGAAGGCTGGGGCCAAGACAACCGACGAGCACATTCTCAAAGCGATGGCCATGGGGGCTTTGCTGAAGCCGCTGGTGCCATTCCTTCCCGAGCTGCGCTCCCTGCGCGTTCAGATTCCTTCGCCCACGGTGCAATACGATGCTTTGCAAGCGATTGCGGCAGAAGTCCGCATGAGGATAGGACTAGGTGCTCAGGCTGTTCTTCTCTATGAACATCTGATCGGCGAATTTGAATCCAACGGTGCAGTCATCGTCCCGGTGTTATGGGGTGAGAAGCGGAATCACAAAAATGCACTCCACATCCTGCTTCCTCAAGAGAAGGTCACTTTCATTTTTCTGAACCTGGATACCAGGCTGGAAGATTTCAAGTTTTGGATGGCGCACGAACTTGCGCACGTTTACACGCCTGACTTGGCTGGAAAGACCGAGGGTGAGGATTTTGCAGATGCGTTCGCAGGTGCATTGCTTTTCCCGAAAGCCCTGGCCGAAGTCGCCTATCACCAGGCTATCAAGCGACGTAATGCGGCAGATGAGATCAGGGAATTACAACGCCATGCGGCTGCTCACAGCATCTCGCTATACAGTGTGTTCTGTGAGGTCAACCGGTTTGCCAAATCGCTGGGCTTGTCTCCGCTAAGGTGCGAGGACGCTGACATCCATGCAATTCGGAATGGAAAGCGAGGCGACTTGGTAAGCGAGATCCTATTTGACCCTACTCCGCCTGAACTTCCTTCCTACATCGCGGCGGCCCAAAACGTGTTCCGTAGCGCTTTCTTTTCGGCGTTGCAGCGGATGATCAAAAGCAAGGGCACCGGGCCTGGGTATGTTCAGCAAGTCATGGATATTCCCCTGCAAGATGCGATGGCTTTACACGGTGAGCTCTCGCGCTGATGCTTGTATTGCTTGACACGAATGCCTATCTCCGACTGGCTAAACGTATCAGGCCTGCGGTAGGTATTAACTTTGGTCAGAAGGGCTATGTGCTCACGGTTCACAAGTCAGTAGAGGACGAAGTCCATAGGAATCCTCGACTGAAGTCCAAATATCCTTGGTTTGACTCTGAGGAGTTTGTTGCCGAGCGTCTGGCCAAACAAATCCGCCTTAGCGAAGATGACAAGCAGGGTATCGCGATAGTGCAAAGTGTTTTGCATGGATCGGTCCTGAGTGACGTTCATCGCTACACATCGGGTGGCCGCTCGCCGCCTGGGCAGACAGATTGCTGGCTCTTGGCCCTAGGGCAAGTTAAATCTGCCATCGTGGTTACGGACGATCTGGGTATGCATGAGCTGGCCAAGGATTTTGACATTGCCGTATGGCATGGCTACGAACTGCTTGATAAGCTTCGTTCGGCAAAAGTTGTCAATGGAACGCTGATCAAGGAGATCTATCAAGCGCTGGAAGTGAATGGCGACTTGACGAAATCATGGCAAGAAGTCAAACACACGCTGTTTGTAAAAATCTTCGGAGCCAAGGCTGAATAGCCAGGCTTGCCACGCAAGGGACTTTTCATAGATGGTGGTGCGAATGTCGATGCCTTTTACTTTGGGCGTCAGTCAACATGCCTTCCCAGAGCACTACAAGAATCAAGATCATTAGGACAAAACAAACGCCCCGTGGATCAATAATCCACGGGGCGTTTGCGTTGGCCATACCGTACCGCAACAGCTCATCTGGCGCGATGTTCCGCCTTGCTCCGTAAGGCCTCGTAAAGCTGCCCAGGCCCAAGCAGGATATCGCGCAGACCATCGCGCACACGCTCTGAACCCAGTGCCTGGGTACTCATGCTCTGGTGCGCATCCAGGGCGTCCATGATGGCGTTCAGCATCGCCTCCTTGAGATCAGGTGAATTGGCAAACTGCTCCTTGCTGTTGCTTGCCGCCTGACGCAGCAAGGTCTCGTTCTCCAGCAGCTTCCCCTTGAGCACGCCATTGACGTAATGGCGGCGACGCGACTAAATGTGCTCCAAGAATGCCCTTTGTCATGCTAGGTAAGGCCGTACTGGTCGAGTAGTAATCGAATGGAATCACCAGGCACGTGTAATACGCAAAGCGTCCTACCGTTCCTGGAAGAATTTTTGACCAGTACATAGTGTCAACGGTCCAAAATTTTCCGTTCACATAAAGCGGCTTATCGATAGTACCTTTTCGGCCAAGCAGAACAGATTCCCCGTCGTAAAGAAAATCTGTCGCAAACGTAAACGGGCCTCCGGAGCCGATAACAGGAAAGCCTTCCGTACTTTCGACATCCTTGTGGTCTGCGCCATTCTGAATTTCGAGCATACGCTTGAGAGGACGAATGCTCCAGTGAGCGGGAATGCGATTTACCGACGTCAAACTACCGTCCTTATAGTTCTGATAAGTTGGCAAACTCATTCCGCCAACTCCTCAAGCATCTTCATGATGTTGGCGGACACCGCCTTCAGCTCCTCGTCAATCGCATGCAAGCTACGCGGCGGCTCAAACACATAGAAGTGCCGATTGAACGGAATCTCGTATCCAACCTTGCTCTTCTCCGTATCAATCCATGCATCGGGCGCATGCGGCAACACCTCGCGCTCGAAGTAGGCCTGGATGTCTTCGTTCAAAGGCACGTTCTCGGTATCACGCAAGCTGCTGTCGGGTTGAAGCTTTCCCTTCTGCTTACCCTTCACACCCAGCACCGTATTGCCTGCCTCGTCACGCAGGGGGCGTTCAACGGTGATGGTGGTGTAACCGAAGTCTTCGTTCCTGAAGATGCGTGAGATGGGCTGGCGCTTGATCTTGCCGCCTTCCGGCACACTGGGTAGCTTGTCGCCGTTCTTGATGAGTTGCGGCTCACCCTGTACCGTTCCTGCCGCGTCCCATACCGTGACCAGTTCGGCCTCGACGAAGCCGCCAAACAGGCGCGTCACGGTATCGATATGGTCTGTGCTCATCTCCTTGCGCTTGCTGCCCAGGCTCTTGCGCATCTTCTGCCAATAGCTGCTGGCGTCGATGAGTTGCACGCGTCCTTTGCGTGCTGCAGGTTTCTTGTTGGACAGTATCCAGACATAGGTGGCGATGCCGGTGTTGTAGAACATGTCGGTAGGCAGCCCGATGATGGCTTCCACCAGGTCGTTCTCCAGCACATAGCGGCGGATTTCGCTTTCTCCGCTGCCGGCGCCGCCGGTGAAGAGCGGCGAGCCATTCAACACGATGCCAAAGCGGCTGCCCCCCTCGCCATTGACCACCGGCGCCATCTTCGACAGCAAGTGCATCAGGAACAGCATGGAGCCGTCGGAGACGCGTGGCAGGCCGGGGCCGAAGCGACCATCAAAGCCTTTCTGTTCATGCTCCTGGCGCACCGCCTTTTCCACCTTCTTCCACTCCACGCCGAAGGGCGGGTTGGAGAGCATGTAGTCGAACTTGCGGCCGGCGTGACCATCCTCGGACAAGGTATTGCCGGCGACGATGTTCTCCACCGGCTGGCCCTTGATGACCATGTCGGCCTTGCAGATGGCGTAGGACTCGTCGTTGAGCTCCTGGCCAAACATGGTCAGCCGCGCGCGCGGGTTGTGCTCGCGCAGGAACTCCTCTGCAATCGACAGCATGCCGCCGGTGCCGGCGGTGGGGTCGTAGATCGTGCGCACCACGTCGCGCCCGGCGGTGAGGACGTCGTCATCCTCGATGAACAGCAGGTTCACCATCAGGCGGATCACTTCGCGCGGGGTGAAGTGCTCACCGGCGGTTTCATTGGAGATTTCAGCGAACTTGCGGATCAGTTCCTCGAACACCAGACCCATGCTGGCGTTGTCCACCACTTCCGGGTGCAAGTCGATGTTGGCAAATTTCTCGGTGACCAGATACAGCAGGTTGGCCTTGGCCAGGCGCTCGACCTGGGTGTGGAAGTCGAAGCGCTCGAAGATGTCACGTGCCTCAGGCGAGAACGCCTGCACGTAGGCATACAGGTTCTGCCGAATATGGTCTTGATCACCCAAGAGCTTGACCAGGTCCAGCGGCGAGGTGTTGTAGAAGCTCGTTCCCGCCTTGCGTCTCAGGAATGGCTCTGGGTTGAGGCCCGCCTTGGTTTTGGCATCGAATTCCTTCAGCACATCGGGCTTGCTTGCCTCCAATACACAGTCCAGACGGCGCAGCACGGTGAAGGGAAGAATGACGCGGCCATATTCTGACTGTTTGTAGTCGCCGCGCAGGAGGTCGGCAACCGACCAGATGAAGGACGAGAGAGCTTGGTGATTCATGGCAGGGAAAGGATTCTTTTTTTCTAAGGTTGGTTATCGTAACATCGCTCCCGCCAGCCCGATGAGGGCTGTTCAGGAGCGCGATCCGGATCGAGGTGCAGGGGCGCATGAAGCCTATCTTTGCGCTTCATGGCATCCGCACGTTGCCCGGGAAATTCAACTCCGCACAAACGCCAGCAACAGCTGAAAATCCCCTTGGTCCGCCGCCCGCAGCGCGGCAAGGTAACGCGCACGCGCATCATTGGCGGCCACCAGATTTCCACCGCTTCCCCATGAAAGCGCCGGTTGCCCCAGGCTGCGCAGTAGCACGTCAGCCATCATGCGCGAATGGCGGCCGTTACCATTCGGGAAGGGGTGAATCGACACCAGTTGATGATGGAATCGCGCCGCGATTTCATCGACGGGAAATGTGGTGTTCTCGATCCACCAGCGGGTATTGCCAAACAGCTGGTCAAGTCGGAGCCCCACTTGCCTCCAGTCGCAGCCGATATTCTTGGGGCGTCTGACCTTCCTGCTCATCAAGATCTATCGCCATAAGTCCGACCAGCGGCCGCGCAGCAGCTCCTCCGTCCTGCGCTCGACCTGCCTGCCCACTCTTTCGGCATCTGGCCGCTGGTCTTCCAAGCCCATGGTGTGGGCGATGCCAGTCACTTCTTCCCGGGCGATCGCGCGGGCCTGTTCCTGCACGACCTCGGTGAGAGGGCGGCGCGGAACCAGGGCGTACACCAGCTCGCAGTCCAGCCCGTCGGCAAGCTTGCGTAGTTGCCCCAGCGTGATGCGCTCGTCGGCCTCGGATTGTTCGGACTTGTGCAGGGTCGGTCCGGAAATGCCAAGCCGCTGCGCCTGTTGGCGTTGGGTGCGACCTAATGCTTCGCGGATAAGCTTCAGCCATCCTCGAGGCGGGACCTGGCGTTTGGCCAGATCCGCGTACGCGGATAGCTTGGCTTGCAACTGCTCAAGGCGAAGCTGGTTCAGTTCAGGTGACATTGCTAGCCTATAAGCTACTGAGATGACCATTAATGATAGCTGATAGGCTAGCAAGCAGCAATTTTATGCTTCCGTTTAAGGCAGCTAAAACTGTAGATTTGCTCCCGTTTGATGAAGCAATGGTGCGGCCGTCGAGACCACATCGCGTTTGTACCTCCCCGTTAATGGCCGCAAACACAAACCAGCCGGGGGCAGGACAACTCAGCATGCTTCTCTTTGCACAAAATCTCACTTCCTCACGCCAACATCCCTTTACAGCAACGATTTCCCACCCATTGCACACAGCTGTGCCATCCCGCCACACCCCACCCCCTCCCCGCCCCACAAAATCTTGCACATCCCCTGATGCTTGCATACCATCGAATCTCAATTCGATCACACCGCCCTGTATGAGTAACATCAAGACGAGCGCCCGAACAGTTGCCGCAGTCTTGCTCGTCCTGGTGATGGGTCCGTTCTGCGCCAATGTTGCCCGCGCCCAATCCCCTGCCAGCCCCGACCCCGCTCCTCACGTCATCGAGATCAAGCTGGCCGATCTCAACGATGACAACCCGCTCATCGATTACCGCAAGGCCATTCTGGAGCTGGCGCTGCGTGCCGCCGGCCGGCGCTTCACCATCACCAATTGTCGGGTCGCCGATGTCGTTACCTCCGACCAGCGCTTCGTCCAGCTGATCCAGGCCGGCCAGTACTGCAACCTGATGACCACCTCTGCCGGCAGTTCCATGACCCGCGGGCTGGAAGGCATTCCCTTTCCGATCTACCTCGGCGGCGGGGGCTACCGTGTGCTGATGGCCAATACCGCCAGCCTGCAGCGCGCCCGGGATATCCGTACCCTCGACGACCTGCGCAGGTTCCGCATCGGCTCCGGCATCGGCTGGACCGACACCCACATCATGCAGGCCAATGGCCTGGACGTCGTGCAGGGCAACTATCTCAACCTCTTCGAGATGCTCAAGGCCAGGCGCTTCGACTTCTATAACCGCTCGGTCTTCGAAGCAAGCGGCGAGCTGGAGACCTACGACCGCGACCACCAGCTGGCCATCGTGCCGGACCTGGTGCTGTACTACCCGGTGGACCTGTTCTTCTACACCACGCCGGGGCGCGACGATATCCGCGACGCCCTGCTGGAAGGCCTGCGCAAGATCCATCGCAGCGGGGAGCTGGCCGAGCTGATCCGCCAGCATCGCTCCACGCGCCAGGCGCGGCAGTTGCTGAAGTCGACCCACCCGCGCGTCATCGTCCTCAACAATGATCGCCTCACGCCCCTGGAGCGCAAGGCCATCGAGACCTATCGCCTGGACTGGTTCAAATAAGCGGGCTTCGCCCTCGTCACGTTCTCTGCAAGACCATGAATAAGAAACTCAATAGCCTCGGCGTCTATATCGCCATTGCCATGCTGGTGGCGCTGTGCCTGCCGGTGGTGCTGGCGCTGACCGTGCTCAACGGCGTGCGCGAAAAGCAGATCGGTATCGAGATGCAGGCACTGGTCAACGAAAAGGCGCAGACCATGCAACACAGCCTGGTGCTGCCGGTGTGGAGCCTGGACAAGTCCGATATCAACGCCGTGCTGCAAGGGGCCATGCTCGATCCGCAGGTGGTGTCGGCCGAGATCACCGATCCCGATGAAAAGATCATCGCCCGCGTGGAAGACGGCCAGCGGCGCCTGGGCAACATCATCTCGCGCAGCGTGCCGCTGGTGATGCAGCAGAATCATCAAAACGTGAGCCTGGGCAGCCTGCAGCTGATCGTGTCGGACTACCAGCTGCAACGCAAGCTGGCCGCCGACAAGAGCTTCCATACCCTGGTGCTGCTGGCGCAGGCGGTGGCCTCGCTGATCATCATCGGGCTGCTGGTCTATCGTCGCATCCTCCGGCCCATCGGCATGCTGACCGCAGCGACCGAGCGCATCGAGCGCGGCAGCTTCGATGAACGCATCGCCATCCCGCAGCAGGATGAAATCGGTCAGCTGGCGCGCCATATGGAATCGATGCAAAGCAGCCTGAAGGCGCTCTTCGATGAACAGGCGGCCATTCTCGGCAACATCCCGGCGGGGGTGCTTTTCGTGCGCGACGGCAGCATCGTCTTCGTCAACGAGGCCGCGCAGGCGCTGCTCGGCAGTGCGGACAGGAATCTCGTCGGCCAGCCCGCCGAAGAGGTCTTCGTCGAACCGGCCCAGCAGGCGGCCTACGTGGCGCAGGCGGTGGCCCGTTCCAGTGGGGCGGCCGGCGAGATCGTGCTGTTGCGCCGGGGTGATGGCGGCAGCTTCCCGGCCGAATTGCATACCTCGCTGATCGATCCGGCGCGGCCGGCGGACCAGATCTGGGTGGTCATCGATGTCAGTGCACGGCTGGATGCGGAGAACCGTATCGACCGCCTGGCCTTCTATGACCCGGTCACCCAGCTGCCCAACAAGACGCTCTTCATGGACCGCCTGCGACGCGGTCTGGCGCGACGTCGCAGCAACGGTACGGCCGGGGCGGTCTTTGTGATGGAGATCAGTCGGGCCGATCTCTCCTATGGCGGCGCCAGTTCGGAGGAGATCGAGCAGCTGCTGGTCGAATGTGCGCGCCGCTTCTCCGGGTGTGTCACGCCCGAGCAGACCGTGGCACGCCTGGAGGGCGCGAAGTTCGCGCTGGGCAGCGAGATCCGGACCCAGGACCTGGCCGAATGCCTCCGCTTCTGCGAGACGCTGGCCCATCGCATCATCGCCACCTTCACCGATCCCCATGCCCTCGCCGCTGCGCGCTTCCCTTGCGCGGTCAACCTGGGTATCAATATCGTCCATGACGATCACCACGGCGCGGCCGAACTGCTGATGCAGGCCGAGCTGGCGATGGTGCAGTCGCGCCTGGCCGGCCGCAATACCTTCCGCTTCTTCGACCCTGCCATGCAGGCGCTGGCCAACCAGCGCAGCCTGCTGGAAGCCGAACTGCGCCAGGCGGTCGCGCAGCGCCAGTTCATCGTGTATTACCAGCCGCAGGTGACCTATGAGGGTGAAGTGGTCGGGGCTGAGGCCTTGCTGCGCTGGAAGCATCCGGAAAAGGGCGTCGTCGCGCCGGGCGGCTTTATCTCGGTGGCCGAAGACATGGGCCTGATGGAGCAGATCGGTCAGCAGGCATTGCATGCCATCTGTGCCGATCTGCAGGCCTGGCAGCGCCAGGGGCTGGCGCATGAGCTGGTGGTGGCGGTGAATGTGTCGGCGCAGGAATTCAAGGTGGACAACTTCGTGGGCCGCTTCCGCGAGATCATCGGCAAGTATCGCCTCCACAGTCATGCGTTGAAGGTAGAGCTGACCGAAAGCATGATGGTGGACCACGTCGAAGACGTGATCGCCAAGATGCAGATGCTGAGGTCCAGCGATATCTCGATCTCGCTGGATGATTTCGGGACCGGTTACTCGTCGTTGTCCTATCTGGGGCGCTTCCCCATCGACCAGATCAAGATCGACCAGAGCTTCGTGCGCGAGATGGAGAAGGATGCGGCCATGGCCAGCATCGTGCGCAGCATCATCATGCTGGGCCAGAGCCTGAACCTGTCCATCCTCGCCGAAGGGGTGGAGACGCAGCAGCAGCGTGACCTGCTGCATGCGCAAGGCTGTTCGCTGTACCAGGGCTACTGGTACGGCAAGCCCATGCCGGGCGAGCAATTCGTCGAACTGCTGACGACGCCGGATCGCTTCCGCTGATCCTCCCGGCAGGGCTGCCGCTGGACATCAGCGCCGGGCAGTCCGATAGCCAGGCAACCACTTCATCCAGCGCGAGCGGCGCGTTGTTGCGCCCGGGCGCTCAGCTTCGCCCTCCTCGTCCCTCCTATGCGCCATCCGATACAGCAGCGGCAGCACCAGCAGCGTCAATGCGGTGGAGGATAGGATGCCGCCGATCACCACGGTGGCCAGCGGACGCTGTACCTCGGCGCCGGTGCCGGTGGCCAGTGCCATCGGCACGAAGCCCAGTGACGCCACCAGCGCCGTCATCAGCACCGGGCGCAGGCGTGTCATGGCACCCTCGTGGATGGCCACGTCCAGGCTGCGACCTTCCTCGCGCAGGCTACGGATGAAGGAAATCATCACCAGCCCGTTGAGCACCGCCACACCCGACAGCGCGATGAAGCCCACCGCTGCCGAGATCGACATCGGGATGCTGCGTGCGGCCAGCGCCAGGATGCCGCCGGTCAGCGCGAAGGGAATGCCGGTGAAGACCAGCAAGCCATCCTTGACGTTGTTGAACATCGCAAACAGCAGCACGAACACCATCAGCAGCGCCACCGGGATGACGATCTGCAGACGTTGCGTGGCCGATTGCAGGTTCTCGAACTGGCCGCCCCAGGTGGTCCAGTAACCGGTGGGGATGCGCACCTGCGCCTGCAGGGCCTGTTCCGCATCGGCCACAAAGGAGCCCAGATCGCGGCCCCGTACGTTGGCGCTGACCACGATGCGGCGCTTGCCGTCTTCGCGGCTGACCTGGTTGGGGCCGGGGGCGATGTTGAGCGTCGCCACCTCGGCCAGCGGGACATAGCTGGTGCGGCTGGCGCCCTCCTGCAGCGGCAGCGCGATGGGCAGGCGGCGCAGGGCATCCAGATCGGCGCGGGCGGCTTCGGGCAGGCGCACCACGATGGCGAAGCGGCGGTCGCCCTGGAACAGCGTACCGGCCTGGCTGCCGCCGATGGCGGTGGCGATCGTGTCCTGCAGGTCGGACACGTTCAGGCCGTAGCGCGCCAGTTTCTGGCGATCGATGTCCACGCTCAGCATCGGCAGGCCGGTGGTCTGTTCCACCTTCACTTCGGTGGCGCCGCGGGTCCTCTGAAGCACGGCGGCGACCTTGGCGGCGGTGTCGTTGAGCACGGCCATGTCGTCGCCGAAGATCTTGACCGCGACATCGCTGCGCACGCCCGAGATCAGTTCGTTGAAGCGCAGCTGGATGGGCTGCGAGAACTCGTAGCTGTTGCCGGAGATGCGGGCTACAGCCTGCTGGATCGCCTCGCGCAGTTGTTCATGCGTCTTGCGTGGCTGCGGCCATTGCGACTCGGGCTTCAACATGATGTAGCCGTCGGAGATATTGGGCGGCATCGGGTCCGAGGCCACCTCGGCGGTGCCGGTACGGGCGAAGACGCGTTCGATTTCGGGGAATTGCCGCATCAGCGTCTTCTCGATCTGCTGCTGCATCTCCAGCGATTGCGTCAGACTGGTGCCGGGGATGCGCAAGGCCTGGATCGCCATGTCGCCCTCGTTCAGGCTGGGGACGAATTCGGTGCCCAGGCGCGTGGCCAGCACCGCGCACACCACGATCAGCGCACCGGCAAAACTGAGCACCACCGGCTTGTTGTCCATGACGCGTACCAGCAGCGGCGCGTAGAGCCGCTTGGCCCATTGCATCAGGATGTTCTCCCTCTCCGAGACGCGTTCGCCGATGAACAGGGCAATGGCGGCCGGGATGAAGGTCACCGACAGGATCATCGCGCCCAGCAGTGCCGCTACCACGGTGAAGGCCATGGGCGTGAACATCTTGCCTTCCACCCCGGTCAGCGCAAACATGGGCAGGTACACGATCATGATGATCAGTTGGCCGAACAGCAGCGGCCGGCGCGCCTCGCGGGCGGCGGCGAAGACCTCATGGAAGCGCTCGCTGCGCGTGAGCGGGCGGCCGTGATGCTGCTGCGCATGGGCCAGGCGGCGTACGCAGTTTTCCACGATCACCACTGCGCCATCGATGATGATGCCGAAGTCCAACGCACCCAGGCTCAGCAGGTTGGCGCTGACCTTGTTGGAGACCATGCCGGTGAAGGTGAACAGCATGGCCAGCGGAATCACCATGGCCGTGATGATGGCCGCGCGGATGTTGCCGAGGAAGACGAACAGCACCGCAATCACCAGCAGCGCGCCTTCGATCAGGTTCTTCTTGACCGTGGCGATGGCCTTGTCCACCAGCACGGTGCGGTCATAGACGGTGATGGCCTCGACCCCAGCCGGCAGGTTGCGGTTGATTTCGCGCAGTTTCTTGTCCACCGCCTGCGAGACCGTGCGGCTGTTCTCGCCGATCAGCATGAAGACCGTGCCCAGGACCACTTCGCGCCCGTTCTCGGTGGCCGCACCGGTGCGCAGTTCACGTCCCATGCCGACCTCGGCCACATCACGGATGCGAATGGGCACGCCGCGCACATTGGCCAGGATGATATTGCCGATGTCTTCCAGCGAGGCCACCTGGCCCGGTGCGCGGATCAGGTACTGCTCGCCGCGCCGTTCGATGTAGCCGGCGCCGACATTGCTGTTGTTCTTTTCCAGGGCCTTGATGATGCTCTCCATGGTCATGCCGTAGGAGGCCAGGCGTTCGGCCGAGGGGGCGACGTGGTATTCGCGGGCGTAGCCGCCGATGGTGTTGATCTCGGTCACCCCCGGCACCAGCCGCAGCTGCGGCTTGATGACCCAGTCCTGGATCTCGCGCAGGTCGGCTGCGCCATAGGGCGTGCCATCGGGTTTGCGGGCGTCCTCGCGGGCTTCCACGGTCCACAGGTAGATTTCACCGAGGCCGGTGGAGATCGGCCCCATGGCCGGATCGATGCCAGCGGGTAGTTGGCTCCTGGCCTGCTGGATGCGCTCATTGACCAGTTGCCGCGCAAAGTAGATGTCGGTGCCGTCCTTGAAGATGACCGTCACCTGCGACAGGCCGTAGCGCGACAGCGAGCGCACCTGTTCCAGTTGCGGCAGGCCCGACATGGCGGTCTCGATGGGGTAGCTGATGCGCTGCTCGGTTTCCAGCGGTGAATAGCCGGGGGCGGCGGTGTTGATCTGCACCTGCACGTTGGTAATGTCGGGCACGGCGTCGATGGGCAGCTTCTGGTAGTTGTAGACCCCATAGGCCGCCATGCCCAGCACCGCCAGCAGGACCAGCCATCGATGCTCGATGGCGAAGCGAATGATGCGTTCAAACATGATCGTCGTCTTTCAGAATGGTGGGAGTGGCGTGACGCGATGGTCGCGATCCGCGTCAATGGCTATGCTCGGCCGCGCCCTTGCCCAGCTCGGCCTTGATGGCGAAGCTGCCGCTGGCGGCGTACTGCTGTCCGGCCTGCAGGCCGGAGAGGATTTCCACCGACCTGCCGTCGCTGCGCCCGGTGCGCACTTCCTGCGCCTTGAAGCCATCGTCCACCCGCACGAAGACCACGCTCTTGTTGTCCACCGTCTGTATCGCTTCCGCATCCACGGCCAGTGCTACCTCGCTGGCCTCGGTCATCACGTCGACGGTGACGAACAGGCCCGGACGCCAGCTCTCCTGCGGATTGGGCAAGACCACATGGGCCTTGGCGGTACGGGTCTGCTCCCCGATCAGGGCGCCGACATAGGAGATGCGGCCGGTAGCGTTCGCCTCGAAGGCGGTGGCGCGCACCACGGCGGAGCTGCCGACGCGGACCTTCTGCAAGTCCCTGGGCGAGACGATGATCTCGGCCCATACGCTGGAGAGGTCGGCGATGATGAAGGCGTTGGCATCTTCGCGCACGGCCTCGCCCAGGCCCAGGTGCTTCTCGACCACGGTGCCGTCGAAGGGGGCGCGGATCTCGTGCCGGCTGAGGGCGCCGCCACCCGTTCCGGTGACGCCGATGGCGCGCAGCTTCTGGCGTGCATTGCGCACGGCGACCTCGGCTTCCTGCAGGGAGAGTCGCGCCTGCTGGTAATCCTGTTCGGCCGAGATCTTCTGTTCCCACAGCTGTTTCTCGCGTTGCCAGGTGCTGCGTGCCAGACTCAGGCGCTGTTCGGCGTTGAGCAGTTCGGAACGTTGCTCGGAGACCGCGCTGCTGCTGATGACGGCCAGTACCTGGCCCTTGCGCACCTTCTGGCCCAGCGTGGCGGAGACCGATTCGACCACGCCGGCCACCTGCGGTACCACATGCGCGGTGCGGTCTTCGTTGAAGCGAATCTCGCCCGGCAGTTGCAGCCCGCTTTCGATGCGCGCTGCGCCGACCTGCTTCAGGGCGATGCCGGCGGCAGTGATCTGTTCCTGGCTGAGGGCGACCTTGCCTTCCTCCTCGCCATGTCCTTCCTTGTCCTCGTCGTGGCCTTGATGGGCTCCGTGGTCGTCATGGGCTGGCTTGCCGTCGGACCCGTTTTTATCCTGATGGTCGTCCTCCTTGTGGGCGCCCTCTTCCTGATGCGTAGAGGTGTCTTCGGTGCCGCCCTGGCCCTTCATCAGGGTCCATCCGCACAGCAGCGCGGTAATGGCGATGATCGCGGCGATGGCGAGTTTCTGTTTGCTGGTCATGGTGGTTCTCATTGCAGGTTGAGGGTGGCGTCGCCGGCCAGGCGATCGAGTTCGGCGGCGGCCTGGAAGGCGGTCGACAGGGCTTTCCAGTACTGCGCCCTGGCCTGGAAGTAGGTGCGCTGCGCGTCGAGCACGTCGAGGAAGCCGAACTTGCCCAGCGTGAAGCCGGTGCGGGCGGCCAGATAGGCGCTCTGTGCGCCGGGGACGATGTCCTGGCGCAATGCCAGTGCTTCGGCCCGGGCATTGCGCAGGCGCTCGTAGGATTGCGCGGCGTCGTTCTGCATCTGCAGTTCGACCAGGGCCAGTTCGTCACGCGCCTTGTCGGTGCGCTTGATGGCTTCCAGTTCATTGCCGCGATTGCTGTCCAATACCGGGATGGGCAGCGAGAAGCCGACCACCCACATGTTGCGTGCGGCCTCTTCGTCGCGCTTGTTGCCCAGCGAGAGCGTCAGGTCGGGAACGCGCTTGCTGCTTTCGATGCGCGCCAGCGCGGCGCGCCGTTCCACCTCCAGCCGCGCCAGCTGCACCGCCGGCCCGTTGCCCACGCGTGCGGTGAGGTCGGCGATGGCCGGCAGGGGCGGCAGGGTGTCAAGTGCGGTATCGGCCAGCACGAAGTCGGTCTGCCGGGCGTTCCACAGGCTGGCCAGCTGGCCGCGGGCGAGGGTGGCGTCACTCTCGGCCTGCTGGCGTTCCAGTTGGGCCGTGGAGAGCGCCAGTTGTGCCTTGGTCTGCTCTACCGGCGAAACTTTGCCGGCTTGCACGCGCCGCGCCGTCATGTCGGCAGCGGTCTGCGCCAGCTGCACCAGTTCGGCCGCCAGGCGCTGGCGCTCACCGGCCAGCAAGGCGTCGTGATAGGCGCTGGTGACGCGGCTGCGCATCTGCTGGCGCAGGCTGGCGTATTCCAGCCTGGCCATGTCCAGCTGGCGCTGTGCCGCTTCGATGCGGGCGCTGCGCTTGCCACCCAGTTCGATGGGCTGGTTGATCTGGTAGGTGGTGGTGCGGCTGGCCTTGCGGGTGTCTTCCATCAGCGCGGAAAACTCCGGATTGGGGCGCGCGCCGGCTTGCATCAGGCTGCCTTCGACCGCTTCGATTTCCAGGCGGGCGGCCGACAAGGCCTTGTTGTGGGCGGCCGCCAGGTCCAGTGCGGCGGTCAGGGTCAGGACGGGCGCCGCGTCGGTGGATGGTGCCGAAAACGGGGCAGCAACTGGCGGCGTGGCTTGGGCCACGGCCAGGGCCAGGGCCGGCGCGAGCAGGGCAAGCGCCAGCATGGGGATATGCCGGTACATCGAATTCTCCAGTGGTGAAAAGGGGAATCCGGCGAGTGCAGAAAGAAGGGAAGCGTGCTCGCCGGGCTAGGCGGCGAGCGGCCAGTTGGGCTTGTCCGGCCCGTCGGCGATGTGGGAGTTGGGATGGGGCGCGATGGTGCTGAAAACGTCAAGCGTGGTGCAGGTCTGGTCGGCCATTGGCGCGCCCTGCCACTGCATCGATTTCATGCAGGACAGCTGGCAGACCGCGCAGGCCGCATCGGCGTCGCCACCCTGCCCCGCGTTGCCGCGACCGTCGGGGGAGGCTTCGTCGCCGGCTGGTGCAGCGGCATGTTCATGGTGGCCGGGATGGCCGGTGGGTAAGGCACCGTGGCTTTCCTTTTCCGGCTGGCAATAGCTGGCCACTGCAGCCCACGAGAGCTGCAACGGCAACAACAAGGCCAGGAAAAGAATCAATGCACGCATGAAGGAGACGTGGGTTTGGCTACCGGCCCGGGACAGGCAGGTAGCCACGATGGGGGCTGTCACCGCAGTCACGGCCACAGCCGCCGTTACCGCTGCGGTAACGACCGGCGCCGATTATGCCCCGTTGTAGAGCGAGGAGTCAAAGGCCTGGTTCTGGGTGCTGCTGTCCTGCAGGGAGGGCTTGGCGCCGGCGGTCTGCATCGGCTGGCCCAGTTCGGCTGCCTTCAGTTCGGCAACCACGTCGGCGCGGGTCTTGGTGCCTTGGTATTGCACCACCGGATAGTTGTTGCGGGCCGACAGGTTGGCCTGGTCGCGGGCTGCTTCGGTGGGGACGGTGGACTGGGCGAAGGCCGACAGGGAGAAAGCGCTGACCAGGGTGCCGATGACGAGATGCGAGATTTTCATGATGAAGCTCCTTTGAGAAGTGGTTCCACAAGGCCCAGTTCGATGCCCGCCCGGATGGGTGGCGTGCATCGGCCAGGGCCGACGCGATGACCAGTGGTGTGTCTGGCGTATCGTTGGAATGGATTCTAAGGAGCCGGTCCGCTCAGAAAGATTGCCCAGTCATTACAGATTTGTAATGAATGCCCGACGGGGCTGGTTCACAATATCGGCTTATCCGTCAGGAATCCGATCATGCATATCTTGTTGGTGGAAGACGAGCCCAAATCCGGCGACTATCTGCAGCGCGGGCTGACCGAGTCCGGCTTTGTCGTGGACTGGGTGCAGACCGGCGTGGATGGCCTGCACCATGCGCGCACGCTGGACTACAAGCTGATCATCCTGGATGTGATGCTGCCTGGCATGAACGGCTGGGACATCCTGCGCGAACTGCGGCGCAGCCACGATACACCGGTCCTGTTCCTGACCGCGCGCGACGAGGTGGAAGACCGCGTCAAGGGGCTGGAACTGGGCGCCGACGATTATCTGGTCAAGCCCTTTGCCTTCACCGAACTGCTGGCGCGGGTACGCACCCTGCTGCGCCGTGGCCCCAGCCGCGAGGCCGATGTCATTGATTACGACGATGTCGTGGTCGATGTGGTCAGGCGCAAGGTGACGCGGGCCGGTCAGCGCATCGACCTCACCGCCAAGGAATTTGCGCTTTTGCACATGCTGATCCGGCGGCCGGGCGAAGTGTTGTCGCGCCCGCAGATCGCCTCCCAGGTGTGGGACATGAATTTCGACAGCGATACCAATGTGGTCGACGTTGCCGTGCGCCGCCTGCGTGCCAAGCTCGATGACGGTTTCGACAAGAAGCTGTTGCATACCGTCTGGGGCATGGGCTACGTCTTCGAGGCGCGCCAGTGAGCCAGCGCGCACCGGCCTCGATGAGCCTGCGGCTGGTGGTGCTGTTCGGGCTGCTGGCCTTGCTCATTTTCACGGCGGTGGGCAGCTATCTCTCGCATTCGCTGCATGTGCAGCTGGAGCGGCGCGACGATGAGGAACTGGCCGGCAAGTGCCGCTCCATCAATCATCTGGTCGAACATGCGGCGTCGCTGGACGACATCCTGGCGCGCCGTCATCTGGTACTCGATACCCTCTCCGGTCACGATCAGCTGCTGGTGCGCATCGCCCGTGCCGACGGCAGTACGCTCATGGAAAGCCACGACCCGTCCAGCGGCACGCCGGGTCTGGACCTCTCGCGCATCGACCTGCGCACCTGGGACAGTATCCAGTCGCTGCACATCGGCGATCTGCGCGCCCGCTATATCGCCAGCAAGCCCGTCACGCGCTCGGGGGAGCAGGCGGTGGTGCTGGTGGTGCGCACCGCCTCGGACCGCATGCAGTTGCTGGCCGACTATCGTTCCGACGTATGGTGGGCGGCCAGCATCGGGACGGTCCTGGCGACCTTGCTTGGATTTTTCCTGGTGCGCAGCGGCTTGCGGCCCTTGCGCATGATGGCCCTGCAGACGCGCGCCATTTCCGCCAATCGTCTTGATACCCGGCTCGACCTGCAGGCCGCGCCGCGTGAACTGCACGAGATCGTGCAATCCTTCAATGAGATGCTGGACCGGCTGCATCGCAGCTTCCAGCAACTGAGCCAGTTTTCGGCCGATCTGGCGCACGACCTGCGTACGCCATTGAACAACCTGATGGTGCAGACCCAGGTGGCGTTGGGCAAGCCTCGCGGAATCGATGAATACCAGGCCCTGCTCAGTTCCAATATCGAGGAGTACGAGCGTCTGTCGCGGATGATGGAGAGCATGCTGTTCCTGGCCCGTGCCGAGAACGCCCATGTGGTGCTGCAGATTCAGGACCTCGATGTGGCGCAGGAATTGAATCGCATCGCCGAGTATTTCGAGGGCATCGCCGAAGACGCCCAGGTGGGCATCGCGGTCATCGGCAACGGGCGCATCCAGGCCGACGTGATGTTGCTGCGGCGCGCCGTCGGCAATCTGGTGGCCAATGCCATCCGCTTTACGCCGGCGCAGGGCAGCATCACGATCGAAGCCAGCACCGTCGATGGTGCCACCGTCATCGCGGTGTCCAACCCCGGCCCGGGCATCCAGGCCGACCTGCTGGAGCGCATCTTCGATCGCTTCTATCGGGCCGATCCCTCACGCAGCAGCGCCAGCGGCTCCAGCGGACTGGGACTGGCGATCGTGCGGTCGATCATGGTGTTGCATGGTGGCCAGGCGGGTGCGAGCAGCATGCCGGGCCGTGAGACGGTGTTCACCCTGCGCTTTCCCATGGCGCAGGCAGGTTCGTCAGGTAAGGCCTGAAGGCCAGGGGCATCGGCCGGACCGGGGTCTCAGCGGGAATCCTCGCTGGGCAGTGCCAGCAGGGTATGCCGCATGAGATCGGGCAATTCCATCTCCAGGGCGATGGCGAGGGCTTCCATGTTGTCCACGGAGATATTGCGATCTCCGCGTTCAACCTCGCTCAGGTAGGTGCGACTGATGTCAGCGCGGAATGCCAGTTCTTCTTGTGACATCTCTTTAAGCCGGCGAACTCTGCGAACGTTTTGTCCGAAGATGATGCGGGCGCTTGGTGGAGTCTCTGTATTTTTCATGTGCGCAAGGATCGGGCGGCTAGGGGTGACGGTCGATTAGCTACAATTACAAACGCACAAACTATCCGTGACAAACACTTATACCTGCGAATCTCTCGCGGAATAATCGAAAAATAACGAGATTGTTATCGTAGTTTGGTTGAGTATTTCTTCGAAAAAGCTCTAGTTTTTCTTCGAAATAATCAGAACTTTCGCTGTTGATTGTTGCTCTTTGTCTCATCCCGCGAGCAAAAGGACCTTCATCACACGCACTGCATCGACATGGACAAATCACAAGCCTTGCGTCGCGCCAAACGATTGGCCCTGATCTGCCTGCTGGCGGCGATGACGCTGTTCGTCGGCGCGTCGCTGGCGCCGCCTTCGCCGTGGAGCGGCCTGCTGCGGGCCATGGCCGAAGCGGCAATGGTGGGCGCGCTGGCCGACTGGTTCGCGGTGAGCGCCTTGTTCCGCCACCTGCCCCTACCCTGGCTGTCGCGGCACACCGCCATCATCCCGCGCAACAAGGATCGCATCGCCGACAACCTGGCGGTGTTCGTCGAAGAGAAATTCCTGAGCCCGCAATCGCTCGCTGCGCTGGTGCGCCGGCACGATCCGGCGCAGCGCCTGTCGGCCTGGATGGCCGCGCCCGAGAATGCCACCCGCCTGGGCAGCTACATGGCGCAGGCGGTCGGTGCCGTGCTCACGCTCACCGACGACCGTCGCATCCAGGCCTTCGTGCGCGACGCCTTGCATGCGGCATTGGGCAAGCTGGACCTGTCGCGCTCGCTGGCCACCATCCTCGATACCCTCACCCTGGACGGCCGCCACCAGCAGTTGCTGGACCGCGCCATCGTGGCACTGGCCGAACTGCTCAATCGCGAAGAGACCCGCGCCTTCATCGCCGAACGCATGGTGGAATGGTTGCAGCGCGAATATCCCAAGATCGAAAAGCTGCTGCCGTCCAGCTGGATCGGCGAGAAATCCGCCACCACCCTGGCCGACATCCTGGACAAACTGCTGAGCGGCATCG
Organism: Herbaspirillum sp. C7C2; assembly: GCF_022627865.1. Classification (NCBI taxonomy): domain Bacteria; kingdom Pseudomonadati; phylum Pseudomonadota; class Betaproteobacteria; order Burkholderiales; family Oxalobacteraceae; genus Herbaspirillum; species Herbaspirillum sp. C7C2. The sequence continues at coordinate 57,472 of NZ_JABXGI010000018.1, read as the reverse complement.
CCGAGGATCCGCAACACTCGCTGCGCCAGGCCTTCGACCGCCAGTTGGCGGGCTTCATCGAGCGCCTGAAGCAGGACCCCGCCCTGCGCGAGCGTGCCGAGCAGATCAAGCGCGAGGTCCTGCAAGGCGAGGCCGTGAACGCCTATGTCGGCAGTCTCTGGGAGAGCTTGCGCACCTGGCTGCGGCAAGACCTGGAACGCCCCGATTCGGCCCTGCATGCGCAGGCTGCTGCCGCCACGCAATGGATAGGTCGCGCGCTGCAGGAGGACGCCGCGTTGCGCGCCTCCCTCAATGATCACCTGGAGCGGGCCATGGCCAGCCTCAGCCCGGAGGTAGCGCAACTGCTCACGCGCCACATCAGCGACACCATCAAGCAATGGGACAGCGCCGAGCTGTCGCGCCAGATCGAACTGAACATCGGGCGCGACCTTCAGTACATCCGCATCAATGGCACGCTGGTGGGGGGATTGATCGGCGCCCTGCTGTTCGGCCTGTCATGGTTGATGCAATGGGCCGCACACGGGCCATGACGCCATGACGCCGTGGCGGAATGAACCGGACTACTGATCCATCTCCTTGAGGGTCTTGCGCATGATCTTGCCGGTGGCCGTGGTGGGCAGCGCATCGACGAAGGCGATCACGCGGGGATACTCGTGGGCTGCCAATTGTGCCCGCACATGCAGCTGCAGCTCGGCCACCAGTGCCTGGCCCGGTGCATGGCCCTCCTTGAGCACCACGAAGGCTTTCACCACCTCGGTCCGCAATGCATCCTTGATGCCCACCACCGCCGCGATGCGCACCGCCGGATGGCGCATGATGCACTCCTCGATCGGCGCCGGCCCGATGCGATAACCGGCGCTGGTGATGACATCGTCATTGCGGCCCAGGTAACGGATATAGCCCTGCTCATCCATGTTGCCCAGATCCCCCGTGAGCAGGAAGTCGCCGGCGAATTTCTCCTGAGTGGCCTCTTCGTTGCGCCAGTAGCGCAGGAACATCACCGGGTCCGGCGCGCGGATGGCGATGTTGCCGACGCTGCCACGCGGGACGATCCGGCCATCCTCGTCGACGATCTGCACATCGTGGCCAGGCACGGCGCGGCCCATGCTGCCCGAAGCACTGGGATAGAGCTTCGACGAGGATGAGACCACCAGATTGCATTCGGTCTGGCCATAGAATTCGTTGATGGTAACGCCCAGTGCTTCGCGTCCCCAGGCGATCAGGTCATCACCCAGTGTCTCGCCACCGCTGGCCACGCTGCGCAGCGAGAAATTCCACTGTTCCCGGGGTGAGGGTGTCCCGCGCAGCATCTTCAGGGCGGTCGGCGGGAAGAACACATTGCGGATGTCATGCCGCGCCAGCAGGCCGAACACGGCCTCGGCGTCGAACTTCTCCAGGCGCCGCGCCACCACCGCCACACCGTGGTACAGCGACGGCAGCAGCACGTCCAGCAGCCCCCCGATCCAGGCCCAGTCGGCCGGCGTCCAGAAGCGGTCGCCAGGCTGCGGGAAACTGTCGTGCGAGACCTCCACGCCCGGCAGATGCCCCAGCAGCACGCGATGCGCATGCAGCGCTCCCTTGGCCTTGCCGGTGGTGCCGGAGGTATAGATGATCATCGCCGGATCGTCGGCCCGTGTTGCCACCGCCTGCGGCAGCGGTGCCGCCGCGCGCAGGCGATCCCAGAAGTCGGTGGTCTGCGGCAGCACGATATCGGACTGCTCCACACAGAACACCACCTTCAGCGCCGGCAGTTCGCCGGCCAGGTGGACCTTGTCCATGCCGCTGCTGTCGGTCACCAGCGCCGCCGCTTCGCTGTTCTGCAGCCGATAGGCGATGGCCTCCGGCCCGAACAGGTAGAACAGCGGCACCGTGATCGCCCCCAGCTTGTAGGCGGCGATATGGGTGATCACCGTCTCGATGCGTTGTGACAGGTAGATACCGATGCGGTCCCCGCGCCCGATGCCGGCCTCCGCCAGCACCTGGGCAAACTGGTCGCTCAGGGTCTTGAGCTGGTCGTAGCTCCAGGTGGTGACGCTGCCGTCGGCCTCCTCGCTGATGATGGCGGGACGGCCACTGCCATCGGCCCAGCGGTCGCAGGTGGCGATGCCGATATTGAAGAATTCGGGGATCTGCCATTGGTACGGCGCCGGTTCGTCGTGGCGGTAGTGCGTGCCATTGATCACGGTGCGTGGCGGGATGGTGGGATTCACTTCTGGTCTCCTTCGGGTGTCGGGGCCGTACGGTCCCGGGTGGTCCGGCGGGCGCTGCCTACGCGGGCGCGCCTCTGATTTGTGGGTCAGGCCGGCATGAGCCTGTCTTTCACCGCCTTGGCCTTGTCGCAACACGCGGGACTGCGTGCAGGCCGTCCATTGCTGCATGCATGTGCGGCAATGAGTGTTATCGAATTCTAACGAAAATACCCTTCAACAGTCTTCCTCGCCGCGAAGCTTGCGTATGCCGCCGCTAGCATAACCGCCTCAATCGCATCGCGTCCTACTCCATTCCATCTATAGCTCTGCCGTCCTGCATGCCCCCGGCACTCAGGCGGATTCGCATCGAGGACCCTGGCATGGTTTTCCGCTCTCTGAAGGAGTCGCTTACGGGCTACTCCGACATCGCACGCAGTATCCATTTGCGGCTGATGCAGCCGCCACCCGCCGAACCCGGGCCGGCTTCCGCGCCGCGCCTGGACGAGCTCCTGCTGGTGACCCACGTCTCAGGCCATGAGGTCGTCTGCGGTGCATTCGAATACCGTCTGCACTGCATCTCTGCCCAGCCCGATCTGCCGCTCAAGGACTTTATCGCGTTGCCCGCGGAGATCCGCTTCGTGACCGATCGTGGCCAATTGCGCAGGGTGTCCGGCCTGATTGCCGAGGCCAGTGCCGGTGAAGTCGAGGACGGCCTCGCCAGCTATCGGCTGATCCTGCGCGACGCCCTGGCGCTGATGGGCCAGCGCAGCAATACGCGGGTCTTCCTGCATGCCAATGAGCTCGATGTCACGCAGGTGTTGCTCTCCGAGTGGCGCAGGATCAATCCCGTGCTCACGTCCTGCTTCGACGTCGACTGGAGCCTGCTGGCCGGAGGCTACCCCTTGCGCGAATTCACCATGCAGCACAACGAGTCCGATGGCGACTTCCTGCGCCGGCTCTGGAAGCGACGCGGCATAGGCTGGTTCATCCGCCCGGGTGAGCCGGCACCGGAGGACCGCACAGGCCGGCCGACCCACACCCTGGTGTTATTCAACGATGCCTTCCAGTTGCCGGCCAACGCCGCCGGCACGGTGCGCTATCACCGTGACCATGCGCCCGGCGAACAGGACAGCATCACGCACTGGAGCGCGGTGAGGACCTTGCGGCCCGGTAGCGTCAATCGCTACGGCTGGGACCACGCCAAGGGCGGCCCCATGCGCAGCCGTGAAACCACCCGGGCGGACCAGGGCATCCTCGGCAGCCGCTTCGCCGCCAGTGTGGATGACTACCGGATTGACGCCCCGCGTACCGGCAACGAATCGGAGGACTATCGCCAGCTTGGCAAATTGCGCATGCAGCGCCACGCATACGAATCCAAATCCTTCCAGGCCCGCTCCACTGTGCGCGCACTGCGCGTGGGCGAGTGGATCACCGTCGAAGATCATCCGGAGCTGGACAGGCATCCCGCCCACGAGCGGGAATTCATTATCACCAGCCTCGACGTCGAGGCCGAAAACAACCTGCCGCATAGCCTGGCGACCAAAGTGAAGGCCTTGTCGCTTCGAAACCGATGGGAAATAGGCGACGAGAATGGACACCAGGGCGTTGAAAGCCCGAATCAAGGTGCGCCCACGCGGACGTTCCGCTACCGCAACCATTTTTCCTGCGTACGGCGCGGCACCCCGGTGGTACCGGCCTTCGATCCGCGACAGGATGTGCCGACGCCCCGCCTGCAGAACGCGCATGTGGTCGGTCCCCCCAACGAGGCGGTATTTTGCGACGCGCTTGGCCGGGTCAAGATCCGCTTTCCCGGCACCCGCATCGAGGATCATCGCCACGCCAATGGCGCCGGTGCCAGCGACAGCGGGCGCGACTCGGCCTGGGTGCGCGTGGCCAGTACCTGGGCCGGCAACCAGTGGGGTGCGATCAGTCTGCCGCGGGTGGGCGAGGAAGTCATCGTCGACTTTCTCGGCGGTGATCCCGACAAGCCCATCATCATCGGTCGCGTACACGGCGCCACCTCCCTGCCGCCCAGCTTCAGCGACATCGGTGCCCTACCGGCCAACCGCTTCCTGGCCGGCATCAAAAGCAAGGAAGTCCGGGGCCATCGCTACAACCAGCTACGGCTGGACGACACGTCGCGCGAAATCAGCGCGCAGCTCGCCTCCCAGCATGGCTACAGCGAACTGAACCTGGGCTGGCTCACCCATCCCCGCGACCAGGGTTTTGCGACCGCGCGGGGTGAAGGCGCGGAGTTGCGCACCGACCAGTCACTGGCCCTGCGCGGTGGACAAGGCGTACTGATCAGCGCCGCCGCACGCCCGGCCGCCGGTGGAGGGCAACTCGACAGGCAGGAGTTGCTCGGCCTCATGACAGCGCTGCAGGACGTCCAGCAGCAACTGGCCACCCTGGCACAGACCCACCGTGCCGGCGACACCGAGGCGCGCGCCCTGAGCACATTGCGTGAACGCCTCGAACGCTGGGAAGCCGGCAGCAACACCGACAAGGAAGGCAGCGGCGGCGGGCGTCCCCTGGTCGCCATGACCGCGCCCGCTGGTGTCGCCATCAGCAGCGAAGACAGTATCGCCATCGGCGCACAGACCCAGATCGACATGATCAGTGTGGGCAACACCCAGCTTTCAGTGGGCAAGAAGCTGCTGGCCCGCGTGGCCGAAAGCATCAGCCTGTTCGCCCATCGGTTGGGGATCAAGCTGGTCGCCGCCAGCGGCAAGCTGGAACTGCAGACGGACGCCGACAACATCGAAGCCACCTCTGCCAAACGCATCGTTCTCACCGCCGCAGAAGAAATCGTGCTGCAGGCACCGCGTCTGCGCTTCGTTGCACAGGGCGCGCAGATTGATCTCGGCGGCGGCGCCATCACCCAGCAGAGCAGCGGCGACCACGTCATCCGCTCGGCCGATTTCCATCACCTGGGCGGCGCAGACGCGCACGTTCCCGAGATCACCCTGCCGGTCAGCAATGTGCCGACTGACGAGCGCTTCATATTGGCCCGGCGCGGCAGCGGGCGACCCCATGCGCACCAGCGCTACCGCATCGAACTTGACGATGGCAGCGCCATGGAAGGCGTCACCGACGAGCAGGGCCGCACCGAGCTGAGCCAGGACATGGCCTTGCGCATCGCCCGGCTGCATCTACTGAAGGAGTAGGCAATGAATCAAACAGTGAAGCAAGCAAACAACCCGGAACCCACCCGCCTGGTCGGCACCAGCTGGGACGATCAGGGCAATGATGTGGCGCAGTCGGTCCTGACCGGCAAGAGCATGAAGGTGCGCGCCCTGTGCCTCACCTCGCCGGATGCGGTGCTGCCCATCGTCTTCGTGCCGGGGATCATGGGGACGCGGCTCAAGGTCAAGGGCCGTGATAAGGGGGCGGCATGGTTTCCGCCTGAAGGTAAATGGGATGCTGTCATTCTCCTGCTCAGGTCGCTCGTTCGAACTGCAGCGGACAGGCAGCGGCTGCTTAATCCCGACAAAACAGAGGTCGATGATGAGGGGCCGGCCTATCCCGACGACGCCTGCAAAAGTTTGCTGGCGATTGCGCCTGGCAAGACCGATGCCGAGCGCGCGCGCTGGCGCGGCTGGGGCCAACTACACGGCGACAGCTACGAAAAGATCCTGGCGTTTCTTGAGAAGAGCATGGCGACGATCTTCGATCCGATCAGCCAGGGGCAGACGCTCACACCACTTTGGCAGGAGCTGGTAATGAACCGCCAGGACGCCGCCAAGCTAGGTGCGCAAAAGCCCTTCGTTCCACTGCAGGAGCAGCAGTTGCGCGACGCTGCCGAACTGCTCTACCCGGTACATGCGGTGGGGTACAACTGGTTGCAGAGCAACAAGGTATCAGCCGAGCGGCTGGCCGCCGAGATCGACCGCATCACCGCCTATTACCGCAGCAAGGGCAAAGCCTGCGAGCAGGTGATCCTAATCACGCACAGCATGGGCGGCCTGGTGGCCCGTGCCTGTGCGCAATTGCCTGGAATGGACCAGCGCATCCTGGGGGTGCTGCACGGTGTCATGCCCGCCCTGGGGGCACCTGCCACCTACAAGCGCATACGCGCAGGGTTTGAGGGGGCAGCACAGGTGATTCTGGGGCGTAACGGCGCCGACTGCACCGCAGTGATGGCCAACGCAGCAGGTCCGCTGGAGCTGCTGCCCACAGATCAATACCGGACCTGGACCAACAGTGGTGAGCGGCATTGGCTGCGCGTCAGTTACGTGGGGATGGGGCAACGCGGGGTACAGGAGGAGATGGAGAGCTTTCTGGGCGAGGGGGACCCCTACGCGAACATCTATCTCAACAATACGGCGGACTGGTGGAAGTTGGTGAGGGAGGATTTGATTGATCCGGCTGGGAGGGAGGATCGAGAACGCTCTCAGCTTGCAGGCGAGGAAACCATAGCAATTGATAGTGGAAAATCCGAGTTTGATGACTATGCGCAGAATATGGAAAAAGCCTGCCGCTTTCATTATCTCATCGAGAAAAAATACCATCCTGTCACTTACGCTTATTACGGCGCCGATCAGCAGCAGCAAGCTTGGAATGAGATCGTATGGAAAGGCGATATGTTCGTTGCGGGTAGTCCCAGCAACGCCCTGTTACACGATGATGATTTGAATGGATCGGTCGTACTTTCCTTCAAGGATCTCAGCAAAAGTCGGTTCACTATCCAACCTGCTAGCGGGCCTGGAGACGGAACCGTACCGGCAGAATCTGGCGGATCGCCGACGCCCTTTGTAGTCCAGATATTCAAGCACGAAGGGAAGCTTAAGGCGCATGAAAGCTATGATCATCAGTATTCCTACAATGCCAAGCTTACCCAAGACGTAAGTCTTTATTCGATCATCAGAATAGCGAGTGAATCGACGTTGCTGAAAGCCGATCTCGATCAATCATGAATTTTCGCTCTCTCCTTCGCATTGTTCGCATAGCGACCATATGTACAGCGTCAATCATTTCATCTGACGTACCTGCTCAGATCACATCATCTCCAATAATGAACATCACGAACTCTGAAACAAGCTCATCAACTGCCACGTTTTGTGCTGGACGTTATGCACTGGACGTTCCTGTGGGATCGCGACTTAGTGGTGGCAACTATATTTATAAGTTCACGCAATTGGAGAAGCCCGAGCAAGTCAGCTTACAAAGTTTTGAAGCCGCCATAGCTGAAAAGGAGAAGGCCCTGAAGGCCATGAAACACGAGATCGAACCCAGCCTCCTTCGCTTGTCTTTGAGGCCTGATACTCACTCACATATCTTGGTTTTTTGGGAAGAAGACTTTGCAGAGGCTATTGCTGAGGTCGAAGGATATCGCTGGATTGATGGCATACGGTTCGTCATCAAAGGTCGGGCCGGGATGAGCAAACCTAGCCATGGAACGATAAGTCGTCAGGATATCGTCATTAACCGGATGCGTGAAATCCTTGCCCATTTGCGGCCGCGATCTGATGGCGAAATCCCTTCAGAACCCGGCTACTGCTTTGAAGGTGGCTTCATCGCCAGTCCCAAGTGGGGAAATGAAGAAGCTGGTATCGATATCGACATAGCGGGCCATCCTGACGCATTTATCTCCGTCTGGTTCTACCCCCTGGCCATGAGCAAACATGACCGCCCGTTACTGGAGCGCATGGGCGGAGTCCTGCAATCGCTTGGTAGACTCGCCACATCGGTACGGGTCCTGCGCAGCGGCGATCGCCAAGTCGGCCCCTACCGTGGGCAGGAACATCTGGCAACGGCGCCGAGCAGCGGCGGCATGCGCGGTCACAGCTTCATCTGGGAGACTGAAGGCCAAGGTACCTTCGAGACGCCAGCACTCAAGATCGAACTCACTACCGGTCATCGAGACAAAGATGGCAACCCACAAAAGACCCGGTTGACCGATGAGCAAGCCATGAAGCTCTGGGACGAAGTCCTCAACAGCTTCCGCGTGCGTCCGACCACGGACCCGCAGAAAACCAGCCAGAACAATCCTCCATCCTCCCCCTTGCGTCCTCTCGGCGAGCTCGCCGGGACCGGCAGCACCTGCCCGCAGAATGGCTGGTGGAGATGTGTTGACACGGGCAATGTTGCGGGCGGTCGTCGGCGCTTCTTCAAGGCTGGGGAGAAGATGCCCTCCGTTGTCCTGCTGGGTCCGCCGAACCTGTGGCAGGCCTTGCGCAAGAAACCACCGACATATGAAACCAAGACTGTATGGACTCTGGTCGATTACGAAGAAGGAGTCGACGTCCCGAGTGCGGAAACCGGCACGGACGGTGTAAATGCCGATACGCAAAGCAGGGGAAAGTCATGAAGCGTCAGCGCTTTTCTTGGTTGATTTTCCCTCTGGTGACGTTGGTCGCGGCTACCTGTACCGCCGATAGCAGTGGCCCGCGATCAAAGCTGATGAGCATGCAATCCAATAGTCCCTCTGCCTCGTCCGTGTCTACCTTCTGCGTGGGTCGATTTCTGATCGATGTGCCTTTGGGATCCAGGCTTAGCGGAGCAGACTACAAATATGATTACCTCCAGATCGAACCTCCGATGGGAAAGTCGTTCGAGGACTTTCAACGCGAGCGTAATTTGAAGGAGAAACAGCTAAGGGCGGAAAAGCATGAAAGGGATCCCAGTCTGTTACGTATATCTCGTACCCCAGATGCAGAAACTCGTGTGCTTTCATTCTGGGAATTCGATACAGCAGACGGTCTTATTGAAGTAGAAGGATACCGTTGGATCGATGGGACGCAGTATTTTTTGAGGGCACAAGCCGGAACCAGCCCGCCAGTAGAAGGAACCATGAGCAGGGAGGAGCTTGTTCTCGGCAAAATGGAAAGGGCTCTCACACATCTTCGGCCGCGTCTCGATACCGAAATTCCGACAGAACCCGGCTACTGTTTTGAAGGCGGCTTTATTGCTGGTGCCGAGTGGGAGAGCGAAGAAGCCGGTATCGATATCGACATTGCAGACCATCCCGACGCGTTTGTATCAGTCTGGTTCTACCCTCTACACATGAGCAAGCACGACCGTCCGCTGCTGGACCGCATGGGTGGAGTTCTGCAATCGCTTGGTCGCTTCGCCACATCGGTCCGGGTCCTGCGCACAGGCAATCGACAAGTCGGCCCCTACCGTGGCCAGGAGCATCTGGCAACGGCGCCGAACAGCGGCGGCATGCGCGGTCACAGCTTCATCTGGGAAACCGAAGGCGAAGGTACCCTGGACACGCCAGCACTCAAGATCGAACTCACCACCGGTCACCGCGACAAAAGCGGCAACCCGCAAAAGACAAAACTAACGGATGAGCAAGCCATGAAGCTCTGGGACGAAGTTCTCAACAGCTTCCGCGTACGCCCCACCGCAAGCCCCGAAAAGCTGCTTCACCGCGATCCCCCTGCCGGGATGCCCCAGCCTGCCAAGACTCCACAATCCGGCGTTGCCCACCCCGCCGAGTCCGCCTCCTGATCACTCTCTCCAATCCCTGCCCGAAAGGAAATCTCCATGCCCAAGATCATTCGTCTCGGTGACGCCACCTCCCACGGCGGCAAGGTCACCAGCGTCAGCGCCTCACACTTCAAGGTCAATGGCATTGCCGTGGCCCGTGTAGGCGACCCCTGCAGTTGCCCGCAGAAGGGTCACGAGAATTGCACCATCGTCGAAGGCCATGCCCATCACAAGATCAATGGCGTCGCCGTCGCCTACGAGGGCCACAAGACCAGTTGCGGCGCGACCCTGATTGCCAGTGCCAACAACTTCAGCGCTCAATAGCGGATCGACCTACGCATAGGCCAGCCGACCCCTCGTCGGCAACTCCAGCACCGCCAATCCCGGCGTCCCTCCTTCCAGCCTGAACACCGACACCAGCCGTGCCAGTTGCGCGGCCTGGTCCTGCAGCGACTGCGCTGCTGCAGCGGCTTGCTCTACCAGCGCCGCATTCTGCTGGGTCACCTGGTCCATCTGTACGATGGCCAGGTTCACCTGTTCGATGCCGGCGCTCTGTTCCTGCCCGGCTGAGCTGATCTCGTTGACCACGGCGCCCACCCGCTGCACGCTTTGCACCACCTCCTGCATGGTCAGCCCGGCCTGCTCCACCAGCTTGCTGCCGTCGCTGACCCGCTGTACCGAGTCGGCGATGAGGCCCTTGATCTCGTGGGCCGCCGTGGCCGAGCGTTGCGCCAGCGCACGCACCTCCGAGGCCACCACCGCAAAGCCGCGGCCCTGCTCGCCGGCACGGGCCGCTTCCACCGCTGCGTTCAGGGCGAGGATGTTGGTCTGGAAGGCGATGCCATCGATGACACCGATGATGTCCACGATCTTCCTGGAAGAATCGTCGATGGCTCCCATGGTCTTTACCACCTGGCTGACCACCTCCCCTCCCTGGCGCGCGATGTCCGAGGCCGAGCCCGCAAGTTGATCGGCCTGGCCGGCGTGGCTGGCGTTTTGCCGGACGGTGGCGGTGAGCTGCTCCATCGAGGAGGCGGTCTCCTCCAGCGAAGCCGCCTGCTCCTCGGTGCGGGAAGACAAGTCCAGGTTGCCACGCGCAATCTCGCTGCTGGCCGTGGCGATGGTATCGGTGGAGACGCGCACCTGGCTCACGATCTCCAGCAGCCGGTCATTCATCTTCTTCAAGGCACGCAGGAGCATGCTGGTCTCATCGCGCCCATGGGCGTCGATGGCCGAGGTCAGGTCGCCGGCCGCCACCGTCTCGGCCACGCGTACGGCGCGGTCCAGGGGCCGTGTGATGCTGCGCGTGATCATCCAGGCGATGGCGGTGGCGGCCGCCAGACCGACGACGGCCAGCGTCAGCAGCAGCGCGCGCGCTTGCTGGTAGTTGTCCTCGACTTCGTCGCCCGCGCTTTTCATCATGTCGTGCTGCAGCTTGATGAGGGCGTCGGCGGCGCTCATGGTGGCGCTCTGTACCGGGCGCACTTCGTCGATGAGCACATCGATGGCGCCCTCCTTGCCACCCTGCTGCACCATGGTCAGGACCTTGTCGCGTTTTTCCATGTAGGCCGTCTGGGCGCTGAGCAGCTTGCCCAGGGCGGCACGGCTGTCGGCGTCGGTAAGCAGGCGGTCCAGTTGCGCCAGGTTCTCGCGTACGGCCTTGTCGGCACCGCTGATGCGCTCGTACTCGCTCTTGATCTGCGCTTCCTTCTTGAGCAGCACGATGTTGCGCACCGAGCGTGCCACCAGATTGAGCTGGTCGACAATGTCGCCGGCTACTACGGTCTTGGGATACTTGTCGTGGATCACATCCTTCATCTGGCCATTCAGCTGAGCCAGACGCGCGATGCCGCTGGCGGCCATGGCCAGCATCAGTACCATCAGCAGGCCGAAGCCCAACCACAGACGCACACGGATGGTGACGTTGGAAAGTTGCATGGAATTCCCCCTGTTATCGTTTCATTGTCGGCAGGCAAGCAGGTCGGGCGACGTAACCGGAAAAGCAAGGCGCGGGCAGCAGTCCGGTTGTGCCCAGCCTCTTCCAGCATAGAAGACGATGCAGTTGAAACCAAGCACGGCCTTGTTGCGGGCGAGCGCCGACAGGCCGAAGACTCAGGCGTCCCGACGTAACTCAGCGGGGAGAGAATGTGAAGATGGAACGGGGACCGGGCGTGGGATCGCTCAGTCGCCCAGGTCGATGGTCCCGGCCAGGCGGATGGCCGTCGGGGTTTCGTACATCGCCACCACCCACGCCTGCTGGGCATCATCGGCATGCGCATCGAGCGTGGCGGCGACGAAGTTGATCGAGGCCCGGTCGAGGCTGGCGTAGGGGTCGTCCAGCAGCGTGAGCCTGGCGTGGGCGGCAAAGGCGGCAGCCAGGTAGACCTTGCGCTTGCTGCCGGTGGAGAGCATGAAGAGCTTCTTTTCCAGATGGGGCGTCAGCGACAGGCCCTCGGTCAGGGCCGGCAACAGGCTGTGGTCGAAGTGCGGAAACCGCTCGGCCATCGCCGCGAATACCTCCGCCGGCAACATCTGGTCGTAGGCCTCGGTACGCGGGTCGATGAAGAAGACCTGACGTCGATAGGCTTCGCCATCGCTGTCCAGGCGCATGCCGTCCAGTTCCAGAACCCCGTCGCGTGCCGGCATGAAGCCGCCCAGCAGGTTCAGCAGCGTGGTCTTGCCGCGCCCATCGCCGCCGCGCACCAGCGTCACGCCGGCGGTGATGCGGGCCGAGAAGTCCTGGAACAGATCCAGACCGGGATAGGAAAAATTGAGGCGGGAAGCCAGCAGCAGGGCAGCACGATCAGCAGCTTGGGTCATCGGATGGATTGGGTGAGGCCGTTTCAACGGCGTTGGCGACGGGCGGCTTGTCGTTCTGCTTCCTGGGCGGCGCGTTTCTCCTTGCGGGCATCGGCCAGCATCGCCAGTGCCAGCGCCAGTGGCGGATACAGGAGGATCAGACCGCTCCAGTCGTGATCGGACAGAAACATCAGGGCCGCAATGCAGAGGTCGACGGCCATCAGCAACATCAGTGGCCAGCCCACGGGCGCACCAAGGAAGGTCTTCTGTCGCTTGTTCTTGAAATACAGGGCCATGCCGTTCACCGTGCCGTGTTGTTCGCCGCGTGGCCGCCGCGCCGGATGGGCGCTATCACTGGCCGGGATCATGCTGGCGATGGGTTGTCTCCTGCCCGCGATTATAGAAGATGTGAAGGATCAGGGGGCATGCGGCGGCAGATGTTCCCCGCAAGAAAACCTGCTTACATCGGCTTGTTGACCATCAACCAATACACCACGAGCAGTCCGCCGAAAGCGGGAAAGCCGAGCACAGTCCAGATTTTTTCGAAGCGCCAAAAGCGCGCCGGCAACTCAGTGCCCTGCCTAGCGGCGATCTGCGCCATGTCGCGCATCCGCAATTGCAGCCAGACGACCGGTAGCCAGCAGGCGCCAGCCAGGGCGTAGAGCGCAAGTGACCAGATGATCCAGGGCGAATGCAAGGGATAACCCGCCAGGTGGATCATCCAGAAGCCCGACAGGGGCTGCACGATCACCGACGGCGTCGTGAACCACCAGTCGGCGCGTGCGACCCAGCGCGTGACCACGGCAATGGCCTGCACGTTGTGGCTGCGATTGACGAAGAACATGTAGAAGGCGGTGCCGAAGCCGGTCCCAAACATGAACGTGGCCGAGATGATGTGTACCCACTTGATGGTGAGGTAGGTCATGGAAATTCCTTTCAACGTAGGCGCCACATGACGCAAAAGAGAAGCAGCAAAGGCAGGTTCTTCGAGAGGGGCCCGAATGGGTGAGCCCAGAATTGCGGCAGAAAGACCGTCATCAGCAGCGTGTAACCCGCGACCAGGCCTATCTGCACCGGCCACAGCACGCCATGCCAGCGACGGGCACGGAGCAGTCCTGTCAACAGGGCCGTACCGAGCGCGGCATCGGTGAGGCTGGCGGTGGCCAGCACGAACTCATGCAGCCTGGGCGGCATGGCGCATGCTGATAGCCAGGCATGGCTTTGTTCGTGTGGCCAGGCGAACCATGAGACATACGCGGTATATAGCCATAGCCAGGCGATGATCACAGTCAAGGCCGGATAGGCCCAGCCGGCGATGGCCGCTGGCCGGAGGGAGGGGGTGGCGAAACCGGCCGGATCACGTGGCGAACGGCCCAGAATCTGGCACATCATGCTGTTATCCGGACAGAGGCGACCGCCCTGGCTGGCCGCCAGCATGGTCAGCGGCTCCGGGCCGAGCATCGGCAGTCGCAGCCAGGCGCTGACGCGCGCGATCGGTTGCGCCAGGGCAAACGGCAAGTGACCCAGCCAGGCGGGCGGCGCTCCCATGGCCTGACGCAGAAGGCTGATGTACTGCGCCAGGGTCATCTTGCGCGGGCCGGCGACGTCGATGCGGCGTGGCCAGGTCTCTCCGTCCAGCCGCATGCGCACGAGGGCCACGACCAGCGCCGCCAGGTCGTCCACGGAGACGGGTTGCACCGGCACGTTCGCGCCAGGGAGCAGCACGAGGGGCAGTGTGGCCAGTCCCAGGAACAGCTTGCTGCTGGCGCCCTGGGGACTGAAGACCAGCGAGGGGCGCAGGATGGTATAGGCGATATCTTGCGCGGCCAGCCACTCTTCTCCCCTTCCTTTGCTGGCCCAATATGCAGTAGGTGCGGTGCTGGCACTGCCCAGCGCGGAGAGATGGATCAGTGCGCAATGCCGCTTCGTGCATGCCACGCTGAGGGCTTGCAACATGGTGCAATGGAGTATCTCGAAGTCCCCGCTTCGCTTTTCGGCGATGATGCCGACGCAGTTGACGACGAGCTCGACCCCCTCCAGCATGGCTTCCCACTGGGCGGTGGTCGGCAATTGGGTGACGTCCATGCTGATCCATGGCGCGGTGCCTGCGGCGACCTCCTGTTCCGGCTGTCGACGACTGGCGCCGATGACCTCATGACCCTCTGCCAGCAATGCCTGTAGCGTGCACGCGCCGATGGCGCCCGTGGCGCCCAGAACCAGAATCCTCATCGCCGTTTCTCCGAAAGTTTTGTCACTTATTTCTGTAAATACAGAAATAATTATTTAAAAAAATGCGAGATCTTCCGGTAAGAAGATCTCGCTTGATCATTCAGGTCTTGTCGTCGGTGCTCAGCAGTCGCGCCACCTTGCCGCCCATTTTCAGGAAGCGCTTGAGCGTGGCAGGCGGAAGATGCTTGTAGTCGTCGTAGGAAGCCGTCAGCATCTGCAGGAAGTCCAGCGCCTCATCCATGCGCCCCTGCGCGGCTTTGCTCAAACTTTTGTCATGCCTGGCTTCGGAAGCGCAGTCGCGCAATACCGTCAAGGTTGGGTCGATCTCGCGCCGCTTGCGCTCCTCCACAATGGCCCGAAAGATTTCCCAGACGTCTTGCAGCGCCACGAAATGATCACGCCGGTCGCCAGCGAGATGAACAATGCGTACCAGGCCCCAGCTTTGCAGCTCCTTGAGACTGTTACTGACGTTGGACCTTGCAACATTGAGCGTTTCAGTGATTTCTTCCGCGTGCATGGGCTGGTCGGCCAGGAACAACAAGGCCTGGATTTGCGCGACGGTGCGATTGACGCCCCAGCGTGTCCCCATTTCTCCCCAGTGGAGAACGTATTTCTGGGCGGTTGGGCCAAGATCCATTGTCATTCCTCTTCCGTTATTTCTGTCATTACAGAAATTGTAGATGGGACTGCCGTGGCCGTCAACCTGATTGCGGGTTTGTTAATGACAGATGGGGAGACGGCATGACGGACCGGAAAAATAAAAAACGGCCCCGGCAAAGCCGGGACCGTCGTTGTTTCAGTCAATCTCAGGGGAAACAGATCGCGCTTAAGGCTCAGTGTGCCTTGGCCGCCCCCGGCCACATCCGCACCACCAGGGCCAGCAGGGCCGACAGGGTTGCCAGGGCGACCACGGCGATCCAGCCCCACTGGGCCAGCGCCAGACTGCCCAGGGCGGCACCGACGGCCATACCGATGAACATGCCCACGAACAGCACGGCATTCAGACGGCTGCGGGCGCCCGGTTCGATGCTGTAGACGATGGTCTGGTGCGCCACCAGGGTCGCCTGCACGCCGAGGTCGAAGCCGATGGCGGCCAGCGCCAGCAAGACCAGTTGACCCTGGGTCGAGAACCACGGTGCCAGCGCCATCGAGGCAAAGGCCAGGGCCGCCAGTGTCACACCCAGACGGGTCACCAGTTCCGGACCTTTCTTGTCGGAAATGCGGCCAGCCAGGGGTGCGGCCAGCGCACCGGCGGCACCGGCCAGGCCGAAGGCACCGGCAGCGGCGCTACCCAGATGGAAGGGGGCGCCATGCAGCATCACCGCCAGGGTCGACCAGAAGGCCGAGAAACCAACCGACAGCAGGCCCTGGGCCAGGGCGGCACGACGCAGGGCGCCATGCTTGCTGACCAGCGTACCCAGCGAGCCCAGCAGCGCGCCATAAGACAGACGCGAAGTCGGGTGGAAGCGCGGCAGGCCACGCCACGCGGCCAGGCCGACCAGGGCGATGCTGGCCGAGGCGCCCACGAACATGGCGCGCCAGCCGAAGTGTTCAGCCACGAAGCCGCTGACCACCCGCGAGAGCAGGATGCCCAGCAGCAAGCCGGTCATGACGGTGCCGACGATGCGGCCGCGATGCTGTTCCGGTGCCAGGGTGGCGGCAGCCGGGACGATGTCCTGGGCCATGGTGGCGGTCAGGCCGATGGCCAGACTGGCCGCCAGCAGCGTGGCTACGCCGGAGGCGGCGCCGGCCAGCAGCAGCGCCACCGTCAGGATGGCGGCCTTGATCAGGATGATGCGGCGGCGGTCGTAGCGGTCGCCCAGCGGTGCCAGCAGCAGGATGCCCAGGGCATAGCCGAGCTGGGTCGACATCGGCACCATGCCCACCGCGCGCTCGGAAGCGCCGATGTCATCGGCCAGCACGCCCAGCATGGGCTGCGAATAGTAGAGGGACGCCACGGCCAGGCCGGCGCCGGTGGCCAGCAGGCCGATCAGGGCCGGCGACAGGCCATTGGCATGCGCGGCTGGCTGGCCGGAAACCGGGGCAGCGGTATGCGTCTTTTGAATGCTGTTCATGATGGAACTCCGTAGGGTTTGTCTTGCGGCCGGCCCGGGAAACCCCCTCTTTGCCAGCGTTGGAACGGATTCTCCGCCTCCTGGCTCGCATCCGGTAGTAGCGCACGCGGCAGAATTGTTATACGTTAGCCGTATGAGCAAGCCTATCTCCCCCTCCCCTGGCGCGTCCGATCAGCCCAATATGGCCAGCTTTTCCGCGGCCGGGCTGACCGACCGCATCGAGCTGATCCAGACCTTCGTGCGCATCGTCGATGCCGGCAGCCTGTCGGCGGCGGCGGCGCAGCTGGCCACCACCCAACCCACCATCAGTCGTCGCCTGCAGACCCTGGAGCGCTCGCTGGGCGTGCGCCTGCTGCAGCGTTCCACCCATGCGATGAAGATGACCGAGGATGGCGAGCGCTGTTATGAACGGGCCAAGGAATTGCTGGCCGGTTGGGATGAGTTCGAGAACGAGTTGCGCGGTGCCCGCCAGCACGCCGAAGGGACCCTGCGGGTGGCCGTGCCGCACGCCTTCGGCCAGGAGCAGCTGATCGGCCCGCTGGCGCAGTTCATGCGCAACCATCCGCGCATCACGGTGGAATGGCTGCTGCACGACCGTGCCGCCGATTTCATCAGCCAGGGGATAGACTGCGCGATCCAGGTGGGAGAGGTGGCCGATCCCTCGGTGGTGGCGATCCATCTGGCCGAGGTGCCGCGCATGACGGTGGTCGCCCCCACCCTTCTGCAGGGACGGGCGCTGCCGCAGTCGCCGGCCGAGCTGGCGGACCTGCCGTGGATCGCCATTCCCGCCTTCTACCGCCGCGAAGTGACGCTGACCCACGCCCACAGTGGTGAGCGCAGCCAGGTGGCGTTCCGGCCCCAGCTGGTCACCGATAGCCTCTACGCCCTGCGCAATGCGGCCATCGCCGGCATGGGTGCGGCCGTAGGTTCATCCTGGGTACTGTCCGAGGATGTGGCCGCTGGTCGGCTGGTGCAATTGCTGCCGGAATGGGAGCCGGCACCCCTGCCGGTCTCGCTGTTGTACCCCTACGCCCGCTTCTACCCGGCGCGCCTGCGCCACTTCATCGATACCATGAAGGAAGCCATGCCCGGTGTGGTCCACAAGGCCGTCGGCCGGACTTGACCGGTAGCCGCCCGGCGGTCGGCCGATGTCAGTCCAGACGCATGGTCTGGTGCGTGGCAAAGTGCTGGTGCCAGGAGAATGCCTCGCCCAGCAGATGCGGTGTATGCCCTCCGGCGCGGCAGGCGCGCTCGAAGTAGTCGCGCAGCTGCGGGCGGTAATCCGGATGGCAGCACTGCTCGATCACCTTCACGGCGCGTTCGCGCGGCGCCAGGCCACGCAGGTCGGCCAGGCCCCATTCGGTGACCAGCACATCGACGTCATGCTCGCTGTGGTCCACATGCGAGACCATCGGTACCACGCTGGAAATCGCACCGTCCTTGGCCACCGATTTGGAGACGAAGATCGAAATCTGCCCGTTGCGCGCAAAATCGCCCGAGCCGCCGATGCCGTTCATCATGTGCGTGCCGCCTACGTGGGTGGAATTGACGTTGCCGTAGATGTCGAACTCCAGCGCCGTGTTCAGCCCGATGATGCCCAATCGGCGGACCAGCTCCGGATGATTGCTGATCTCCTGCGGGCGCAGCACCAGCTTGTCGCGGTAACGCTCGATATTGGCCAGGAAGTGCGCATACTTGGCCTGCGACAACGTGATCGAGGAAGCCGAGGCAAAGGCCAGCTGGCCCGAATCGAGCAGGTCGATGGCGCTGTCCTGCAAGACCTCCGAATACATCACCAGATCGCGGAATGGCGAATCGACCAGGCCGTGCAGCACCGCATTGGCAATCGTGCCGATGCCGGCCTGCAGCGGCGCCAGCGTATGCGGCAGGCGACCGGCCTCGACTTCGCATTCCAGGAAGTGGATCACATGGCCGGCGATGGCCCGGGTCTCGTCATCCGGCGGCAGCACCGAAGACGGACTGTCGGGCGTCTCGGTGAGCACGATGGCCACCACCTTGGCCGGATCGAAGGGAATGGTGGGATGGCCGATGCGGTCGCCGGCGGCGGTCAGCGCAATGGGTTTGCGCTCCGGGCGCGCGGCCGGGAGGTAGATGTCGTGCAGACCTTCCAGTGCCAGCGGCATGCTGGTGTTGAGTTCGATGACGATCTGCGCGGCCTGCTCCACGAAGCTGGCCGAATTGCCCACCGACATGGTCGGAACGATGCCCTCCTCGGTGATGGCTGCGGCTTCGATGACCGCGATGTCGATGCGCGAAGGCGTGCCGCTGCGCAGCTGCTCGGCCGTTTCGGAGAGGTGCTGGTCGATAAACATCACCTCGCCGGCATTGATCTTCTTGCGCAGCGTGGGATCGACCTGGAACGGCAGGCGCCGCGCCAGCAGGCCCGCTTCGGCCATGAGGCCGTCGCTGCCATTGCCCAGCGAGGCGCCGGTGATGACGGTGAAATGCAGTTCTTCATGCGCGGCCCGATCGGCCAGCGCACGGGGCATGGCCTTGGCGTCGCCGGCACGGGTGAACCCGCTCAGGCCGATGGTCATGCCGTTGTGGAAAAATGTCGCCGCCTCTGCGGCCGACATCACTTTGCCGGCCAATGCGGGCTGGCGGATGCGCTGGCTATCCATGGATGGTGTGCTCCTGCTCGGGTTCTTTAGGGGGCGTGCAGTGCATCCTCGACGGACTTCTTGCATTCTTGTTTGTATCAAGTGTAGGAGCGGGTCGCTATGCACTGTATGATTAAAATTCCCGCATTCCAGTCGTAAAACGCATAGGTGGGCCGGCCCGCCTTCCCGCTGCAGAAAGCCCTCGCCATGGACATCCGCGCCCTGCGCTATTTCACCGAAACGGTGCGTCTGAACAGCTTCAGCCGCGCCGCCGACGCCTTGCACGTGACCCAGTCCACCGTCAGCAAGATGGTGCGGCAGCTGGAGGACGAGATGGATGCCCCCCTGCTCATTCGCGATGGCCGCCGCCTGCAGCTGACCGACACCGGCCGCGTGGTCTATGAGCAGGGGCAGCAGATCCTGGCCTCGATGCAGCGCCTGGATGCCGAGGTACGCGATACCAAGGCCTTGCGCAGTGGCCGGCTGGAGATCGGCATACCGCCCATGATCAACATCCTCTGCACCCCGGTGCTGAAGGCCTTCCGCGAGCGACATCCCGAGATCGCCATCGTGCTCCAGGAAGATACCGGCCCGCAGATCGAGCAGCGCGTCGCCAGCGGTGAGCTGGAGATCGGCATGACGGTCTTGCCGGCCGACCCCGCGCTGGAGTTGCAGACCATGCCGGTGGCGCGCTATCCGATGTGGGCGGTGGCCCAGGCCGGCAGTTTCCAGAAGAACCGCTCTACCCTGCGCTGCGCCCAGCTCGACGGCATGCCGTTGGTGCTGCTCAACAATGAATTCGGTCTCACCCGCAGCCTGCGCGGCATGTTCCGCGAACAGGGCATCGCGCCCGAGATCGTGGCCCAGAGCGCGCAATGGGACTGGCTGGTGGCCATGGCCCTGGCGGGCATGGGTGCCGCGCTGCTGCCGGAACCGTTCATCCACCGCCTGGCCACCGACCAGTTGCAGGCGGTGCGCCTGGTCGAGCCGGAGGTGCAGTGGCAGGTGGCCTACGTCACCCGGGGCGGCTATCTCTCGCATGCGGCCAGGGCATGGATGGACCTGAGCGGCGAGCTGTTCGCCGGTGGCAAGGGCCGCAAGTAGGGTTGACTGACAAGGAACGCCCTCTGGCCGCAGGACTGCGACTACCCCATCTCTCACCGGCTGGGTGGCGTCTCCCCATGCATTTCTGAATATTCTCAAATGGAATGCAAAGCCGGAATTTAAGTCATGCCGTGCATGAGCGCAGCTTCCTATACTGAGCACTGCCGATGCCTGCCGCCCCTCCTCACCCGTGACGGCGGAACCGGAATGACGTCGTTGCGACCGTGAGTGCGCAGGTGTCGGCAATCCTCATGGCCGGTTTCCAGGCCGCCTGCACCCCAGCCCTCTACGTCAGCACGTGATCATGCCGCCGCCTTTGTCGTCGCTCCCGCTTTTGCAATCCCTGTCGCTGCTGTCATCGCGGTTTTCGCTCTACCGATTTCTGCTGCTGACCCATTGCCGTCGTTGTCGCACCCGGGTCGAACGCTGGCGCATGCAGTTCCCGCTGCGTCACGCCAATCTCTCCGAAGGCCTGCGTGCCGCCTGCGGTGCGGCGGCCATGCTGTTGCTGGGCGAATGGCTGGGCAATCCGCTCTTCTCCTGGGCCGCCATCGGTGCCTTTCTCACCTCGCTGGCCGACAGTGCCGGCTCCAACCGGGCCAGGCTGGCGTCCATGGGCGGCTTCGCCCTGGCCTCCACCCTGGGCGGCATGGTCGCCGCCAGCGCCGCCGGCCTGAGCGTGGAAGCGGGTTTGCTGGCCATCATGGCCTGCGCCGGTGCGGCTGGTTTTTCGCGTATCTATGGTGCGGCCGTCGGCCTGGTGCTGATGCTGGCGGCCGGGGTCTCGGCCATCATGGCCGATGCGCCGGTGGTGTTGTGGCCGCTCTCGCAAAGCCATGTCCTGATCTATTTCGCCGGCTGCCTGTGGGCGTTGCTGCTGGGCCTGACGGTCTGGCGCATCCACCCCTTCGCCCCGGCACGCCAGGCAGTCGCGCGCGCCTATGGCACCCTGGCCGAACTGGCCGCCATTGCGGCCGCCAATGACCTGGACGACCCGGCCTATGCGGTGCATGCCGCCGAACTGGCCGCCCACACCCGCCGTCACGCCCGCTTCGACCTGGCCAGTGCGCATCGCGCCCTGGAGGCGGTGGCCGTGGAGCGTACCGAATCCCGCCGTCTGTATGAAAACCTGCTGGTCCGCCTGGCCCGTGCCGAGGTGCTGCTCGATGGCATCACCGTGCTGGCCGACCTGCAGCTGACGCATTATCAGGCGCCCCGCGCCCGCCAGCGCACCGGCCGCGTGCTGGCCGCCATCGCCCGCCAGTTGCAGGCCATGCAACGCGACATGCAGCGTGGTGATGCCATTGCCGCCGATGACGATGCCCGCATCATGTTGCGCCTGCGGCAACTGGTGGCACGACTACCCAGCGGCACCGGCCGTCTGTTGCAGCGGGTGGACACGCCACTGGCCAATGGCGGCGATGATCCCGCCCGCCTGAAGCAGGCCGCCCGCGCCGAGCGCGCGCAGCGGGTGGGAGTATCGGCCTGGTTTCATCTGCTGAGCGCGGCCGCCCGCAAGGCCGCCCTGCACGTGCGCGCCGGTTCGGCCGAATGGCATCACGCCTGGCGCTGCGCCGCCGCCGCCGGGGCCACCTATCTGATCGTGCACCTGCTGGAACTGCCCTTCGGCTACTGGGCCACCATGGCCACCATGCTGGTGATGCAACCCAGCATCTCCGACAGCTGGTCGCGCAGCATGGAGCGCGCCGTCGGCAGCGTGGTCGGTGGCGTGCTGGCGGTGGCGGTCTGTCTGGTGGTGCATTCGCCGCTGGGGCTGGCCTTGCTGGTGTTCCCGCTGACCCTGCTGACCATGGCCCTGCGGCCGGTCAGCTATGGCCTGTATGCCACCTTCCTGACACCGGTATTCGTGCTGGTGGCCGATGTCGGCGGCGATCCGGCCCATGAACTGGCCAATGCCGCGCTGCGTGCCGGCAACAACGTCATTGGCGCGGTGGTGGCGGTCCTGGCCAGCTATCTGTTCTGGCCGCGTCGCCAGCAGGAAGACCCGCAGGCGCAACTGCGCCGCATGGCCCAGCTCAACCTGGACTACCTGGCCGCGGCATTGGTACCGGCCATGCCGGCTGGCGCCGGTGGAGCGGACAAGGCCGTTATCGCGCAGTTGCACGCCCACCGCCGCGACGCCTGCGTGGCCAATGTCGAAGCCGGCCTGCTGCTGCAACGGGTGGCGCGCGAACGCGGCTGGCGCGAGCGTGACCATGGGCGTGGCCGCACGGCAGTCGCCCTGTCGCGCCGCCTGGCGGCTGCCGCCAGCCACCTGTGGGCGCATCCCCAGCCTGTCGCACCGGAACTGCTGGAGTGGCTGCACGCGCTGGCCCAGGCCCTGCAGGCGCGCGATGCGCCGGCCCTGCAGGCCCTTACCCGCCAGCGCCCTGCCCCGGTGCAGCTGGCCCAGGCCGCTGCCGTCGAGACTGCCCGCCTGCTGGTGGCCACCCTGGAGGCCACCGGGCCGGCGCCAGGAAATTAGCGGAAACAAAATCCCCCTTCCCTGTTCGAACTGGAAAAACGCCTCTGGGCGTACCGATTCGACAACACAACAGATGGAAGGGAACGGATGAGCCTGGACCTCGATTTTCTTTACAACATGAACGAAGGCCCGCTGCGTTCGGGCCTGATCGTGCTCGGCGTCGCCCTGGTGGCGGTGCTGCTGGCGATCTTCCTGCATCGGCTGGGGGTGGCGCTGGTCAGGCGCCTGGCACGCGGCCGGCCCTTTACCACCACCGCCACGCAGGTCACCTTCAACGCCAGCCGTGCCTGTGTGATCCTGTTCATGCTGCGTATCGTGCTGGCCGGTGCGCCCGACAATACACCGGGCCTGACTCGTATTTCCTATCTCACCTCGATCGCCTTCATCCTGGCGCTGACCTGGTTCCTGATGCGCTGCGTGAAATCGGTGAGCCTGACGGTCGTCAATTTGAATCCCTATGACGTGGCCGACAACCTCAAGGCCCGTCGCATCCTGACCCAGACCCGGGTGCTCTCGCGCAGTGCCTACTTCCTCATCGCCCTGCTGGGCCTGGCCTTCGTGCTGCTGACCCTGCCCGGTGCGCGCCAGTTCGGTGCCAGCCTGCTGGCCTCGGCCGGGGTGGCCGGTATCGTCGCCGGTATCGCCGCCAAGCCGGTGCTGGGGAATTTCTTTGCCGGCCTGCAGATTGCCTTCTCGCAACCGATCCGCATCGACGATGTGCTCATCGTCAAGGGTGAATGGGGGCGCGTGGAGGAAATCACCGGGACCTTCGTCGTGGTCAGGATCTGGGATGAACGACGCATGATCGTGCCGCTGCAGTGGTTCATCGAAAACCCCTTCGAGAACTGGACCCACACCTCCTCCACCATTCTCGGCACGGTATTCCTGTGGCTGGATTTTTCGGTTCCCACGCAGGCCGTGCGTGCCGAATTCGAGCGCATCTGCCAGACCCTGCCGCTCTGGGACAAGCGGGTCTGCGTCATGCACGTCACCGACGCCAGCGAACGCACCATGCAGATTCGCCTGCTGGTGTCGGCCAGGGATTCGGGCAGTGCTTTCGACCTGCGCTGCCAGATTCGCGAGCACATGATCAACTTCATCGCCAGCCATTACCCGGACGCCCTGCCCCGCATGCGTGCAGAACTGAGCTCGCGCAATCAGCCGGATGCTTTGGATACCCTCATCGACGGCGCGCCCGGAGAGCCGCTGAAAGGGCAACAATGAACTCGCCGGAGGTCGCATTTTTACAACACTGGCGTGGCATGAAAAACTTAGAAAGTTGGATTGTTGAAACTAAGTAATCACAGGGGCTAAAACTTAGAAAAACTGTCACTGTGATTTTCTGATGCGTGCCGTCGGCGCCTGATGAAGCCACACGCAAAAAAGATCAGGCGGATCTCACGACTGGCGACCGAGGGGAGAGAGTGTCGCTGTCATGGATCCGCCTGCAGGGGAGAGACTGGTGTGCCGGACAACCCGGCTTGTTGGTCGCCAAGGCTTATTGATCGGTGACGTGCATTTCGCCATTGGCGCGGGCCTGGGCCAGCTCGGCGCGCACCTCGTCACGGGTCTTGGCAGAGGCGATCTGCTTGTCGTCGCGGTTGCGATCGCTCACCAGCAGTTCGCCGTTGGCACGGGCTTGTTGCAGTTCGGCGACCACTTCGGCACGGCTCTTGGTGGAGACGAAGCGGGTTTCGGCAGGATACGGTGCTTCAGCCATGGCGGTACCGATGGCGGAGGTCAACAGCAGGCCGGCAAACAGGTTCTTGGCAATGTTCTTGGTGTTCATGATCGTTCCTTTGTGTGAGAGAAGGGATGTGCACTTCAACCCGGCCCAAGGTCTTGGTTCAGTCGTTGTGTGCTGTCATCGTGAAACCAAGTTTAGAGATCAACGGACGACGGATAAAGACGCGAAATCGGAATTCATCGTTCCGGATTTCAGAACAAGCACATCCATTGTTGCCAGGCGCAGGTACCGTGGAATCCCGTGATCGGGTGATCCGGCCGCTTGTCGAAAACTTAGAAACACAGATGATGAAAACTTAGAAGTCGAAAACAGGAAAACTTAGAAAATGAAAAAAGAAATGCTCCGCCGAATTGGGTAAAAAATGAGCATGCTGCAGAGTGAAAATCGTGCATTGGGAGGGGAAAAATTCCGGATAGGGACCGCTGGAAAAACTTAGAAAAATGTCGAAATTTTTCTAATGCGGCTGGCGGCGTGGCAGCGTCAGGGCGGCAGCGGGAATTGTCCGGAATCGAGATGGCGAGATGGGCGCAGAAAGCAGGCAGGCGGACCTCACTACCGGCGACCGAGGGGAGAGAACGTCGCTTTCATGAGGCCCGCCTGGGGAGAGACTGACGCACCGGGATCGCCGGTGCGGGTGATGCGCAGCCAGGGGCGCGGATGGCGCCGGCCTGGCATCAGGGCATGCGGATTACAGCGGAGCGTTGCTGTTGCTTACAGCAGTGCCCTGGTTGCGGGCTTGCTGCAGTTCTTCTTGCACTTGCTGACGGGTCAGGGTCGAGTGGAAGGGCTTTTCCACCGGATATTGTTCGGTCACCAGCAGGTCGCCGTTGGCGCGGGCCTGGATCAGTTCGGCGCGTACGTCAGCGCGGGTCTTGGTGGAGACGAAAGGCTTGTCGACCGGATATTGGTCGGTCACCAGCAGGTCGCCATTGGCGCGGGCTTGCTTCAACTCGGCGACCACTTCGGCGCGGCTCTTGGTCGAGACGATCTGGGTCTCGGCGGGATACGGGGCTTCAGCCATGGCGGCACCGACAGCGGTAGTCAACAGCAGGCCGGCAAACAGGTTCTTGGCAATATTCTTGGTGTTCATGATCATTCCTTTGTGAGTGAGGGGATGAGCACTGCAACCTGGGCCGACACTTGTGGTTCAGTCGTTGTGTGCTGTCATCGTAGAACCAAGTTTAGAGATCCAAGCGCGGCAGAAAAAGCAGACAAACCGGAATACATCATTCCAGAAACGCGAACAATCAGTTTTTTCGAGCCTGTACTGCTCTTTTTGCACCGCATCTGCACATGGAGAATGTTGCATAAATTTCTACTTATGAAGTAGTTGAAGTTAATTAAATCGTTGATTTATTTGGAAAAAAATTGAATTGATCATCTGCTGGCAATAATCGCTGGTTGATCCATTTTGCGGTGCGATAAAAAAATTCCTATCGATCCAATACAAAATCGCAATAACTTGTTCAATGGATTTGACAGAGTTTTTCAGGCCTTCGTTATATTTCGACAAACATAGCGAATTGGCGCCTTTGAGCAAGCGTCTTTCTCCGCCTGACATTTGCGCATTCCCCATATAGCTCGATTTGCAGAAGCCGTGTGGTGGCGAACATTCATTGCTTGCAGCGTTGTTGTTTCGTTGCATAGCATCTCCTTGCATCGCCATCTGCTGACGGCAATGAGTGACGGTTCCCCCTTGTTACGATTGCTTGCAAGCCTCACCAACGCTTGCACTTCTCCTCGAACCTTCCTGTCGGAAAAGGCTTCAGAGATTCACGCGTTACGCAGAACAGGCAGGCCAACAGGCCCCACATTTTGCGTAATCGGGGAAGCGGAGAATCAGTCCTTGTCCGACATAGCGCGACCGCAAGCTTGCCTATAGTGATGACACGGATCTGCGATCCCGCATCCTGTAATTTTCTTGAGTATCCAAGCCTCGGGCTTTTCCGAAAAACATAATGCAAGGAGGTACACATGAAGACTCGTCATATTCTGATCTCGTCCCTGTTCATGGCCCTGGCCGGTAGCGCCATGGCGCAGAATGCACCGACCAATGGCAACGCCGTGGGCGCTGCACCGACCGCGCCGATGTCGTCGGCTTCGACCGCATCGCCTTCGGCCGTGCCTTCGAATGACCCGTTCGTCCAGAAGCGTCAGGCTGATGCCGATGCCAAGGCCGAGTACAAGGCGCAGAAGAAGGCCGCCAAGCAGGAATACAAGTCCGACAAGAAGGCTGCCAAGGCGCAGCTGAAGCAAGAGAAGAAGGAGTCCACTGCCGAGCGTAATGCAGCCCTGGCGGCCACTCCTGACAAGTCCGACAAGACTCCGTAATCTGCGGCGCTCATGTCGTGATGAAGATCCCCGGCTGCGGCCGGGGATTTTTTTTGCCTGCGTCTGCTCAGCGCTTGCGGGTCTTGGTTACGGCTCTTTGAGTCGCCATATGCTCGGCGGCGATGCGCGCCGGCAGGCACTCCAGCAGCCAGTCGATGAAGACCCGCAGGCGCTGGCTGACATGGCGGTTCTGCGGATAGACCACGTGGAAGGGATAGGCCGCCGGTCGCCAGGGCTGCAATATTTCCACCAGCGCCCCGCGCTCCAGTGCGTCGCGCGCGGCATAGCTGAAGGTCTGCACGATGCCCAGGCCCGCCATTGCCGCCGCCAGATGGGCGTTGCTCTCGTTGACGCCGATGCGATGGTCGATCTTGATGTCCTGCTTTTCTCCCTTGCGTTCGAAACGGAAGGGAAAGGCCCGGCCATTCTGCGGCGACAGGTAACTCACCAGCCGGTGTCCGTTCTTCAGTTCTTCCGGATAGGCCGGTGTGCCGAACTGCTTCAGGTAGGCCGGCGCCGCGCAGGTGATCAGCGTCGCATTGCCGATGTGCCGCGCGACCAGCGATGAACTGTCCAGCGGGCCGCCGCGGAGGACGCAATCGATGTTGTCGCTGATCAGGTCGGCCGAACGGTCGGAGACGCCGAGGTCGATGCGGATGTCGGGATAGCGCGCCATGAACTCCGGCAGCGCCGGGACCAGCACGTCACGCGCGGTCGAACCACCGACATCCACCCGCAGCTGGCCCTTGGGCTTGACGCGGGCCGCGTCGAAGGAGGTATCGATATCCTCCAGGTCGCGCAGGATGCGGGTGGTCTTCTCGTAGTAGTCGCGCCCTTCGGCCGTGACGGTGACGCGGCGCGTGGTCCGCTGCAGCAGTCGCACGCCCAGGTGCGACTCCAGTTCCTGTATCTGCTTGCTCAGCGTGGCGTTGGGCATGTCCAGCGAATCGGCAGCTCGCGTGAAACTGCCGGCTTCCACCACCCGCGCAAAGCCGCGGATGGCCATCAATTGATCCATGTCGAGTGTCCTTGGTTGATCGACGCCTGCCGGAAAAGTTTGCGGGATCGTCCAGATTATCCACGTGTGTGAATAGTAATTTTGATTTTACACGGTTTATCTGGGAATCGACCGCCGCTAAAGTGCAGCCATGCCTGATCGATACACAGCGCAACGCAAGGCGGGGCGCCACGACATGGCAGACGTCCATTTCATCCAAATTGCAGCACCCGACATAAGGAGCAACACCATGAACAAGCAACTCGACGGCAAGATCGCACTCGTCACCGGCGGCACCAGCGGCATCGGCCTGGCCACCGCCCAGGAACTGGCAGCACAGGGTGCCCGTGTCTTCATCACCGGTCGCCGCCAGGTTGAACTGGATGCCGCAGTGGCCAGCATCGGCGTGGCCGCCACCGGTATCCGGGCCGATGCCTCGGTCCTCTCCGATCTGGACCAGGTCTATGCCCAGATCGCCAAGAGCGCCGGCAAGCTGGACATCCTCTTCGCCAACGCCGGTGGTGGCGACATGATGCCGCTGGGCGCGATCACCGAAGAACACTTCGACCGCATCTTCGGCACCAATGTGCGTGGCGTGCTCTTCACCGTGCAAAAGGCCCTGCCGCTGCTGGTCGATGGCGCCTCGGTGGTGCTTACCGCCTCCACCGTCTCCATCCAGGGCACGGCCAACTTCAGCGTCTACAGTGCCAGCAAGGCCGCGGTGCGCAACTTTGCCCGCTCCTGGGCACTGGACCTGAAGGACCGCGGCATTCGCGTCAACGTGGTGAGCCCCGGCCCGGTCCGTACGCCTGGCCTGGGCGGCCTGGTGCCCGATGAAGCGCGTCAGGGGCTGTTCGACTTCCTCGCCGCACAAGTGCCGCTGGGCCGCCTGGGCGAACCACAGGAAATCGGCAAGGTAGTAGCTTTCCTGGCGTCGGATGCCTCCAGCTTCGTCAATGGCATCGAACTGTTTGTTGATGGTGGCATGGCACAGGTGTGATGTCGGGGGCGCTGGCACGGCATGTCCGCCAGCGCCGTCTTACATCGCCAGACCGACCATGAAAAATCTCGTCGCCACCCTTTCCCTCATTGGCGCGCTGGCCCTGCTTGCAGCGCCGGCAGCCTTCACCCAGGAGTCTTCCATGCATCTCACAAGTGACGCCACCGTTGACGTGGCACAGGCGCAGGCCTTGATCGACCTGCATTTCACGATCTGGAACGAGCCCGATGCGCAGCGCCGCAACCTGCGTGTCGGCCAGGTCTATACCGATGATTTCTTTGTCGCCGACTACCAGGCCAAGGCGGTCGGACACGCCGCCGTGGGCCAGTTGCTGCAACGGGTCCAGGACCAGCATCCCGGTTTTTCCTTTAAGCCCGATCCGGTGAGCTGGAACCACGGTCTGGGTCGCGTCACCTGGAATTACGGTCCGCCGGACCAGCCGGCCCTGATCCACGGCGAGGACATCTTCACCATTCGCGAGGGCAAGCTGGCCAGTGTCTTCGTCTTCCTCGACGTAGCCCCTTCCCACTGATCACCTTTCACTTTTCACCTTTAGCGTTGCACGGAGTCTTCCATGAAATTCGTTGTTTCCCTTCTGGCCGCAGTCGCCCTGCTGATGGCTGTACCGGGTCATGCCGCCGGCGTTCCGATTGCCGGGGTCGATCACGTCGGCATCAATGTGCCTGACCTGAAGCAGGCAGAGGCTTTCTTCATCGATACCTTCGGTTGCGTACCGGTGACGCAGATCGGCCCCTTCCCCCTGGATGTCGCCGCCGCCGAGAAATCAGAGGCCTTCGCGCCGCGCGCCGACAGCGTGACCCTGGCCATGATCCGCTGCGGGACCGGTGCCAACATCGAGTTGTTCGAGTACGTCAATCCGCGTGGCAGCAAGGCAATGCCGCAACTGGCCGAGGCCGGTGCCTCGCACATCGCCTTCTACACGGAGGACATCGTCGCTGGCGTGGCCTACCTGAAGTCGCACGGCATCACCGTGCTGGGTGAGCCGATCACCATGACGGCTGGCGACACCGGTGGCGAGACCTGGGTCCACTTCCGCGCGCCGTGGGGCGCCGAGATGGAACTGGTCAGCTATCCCAAGGGCAAGGCCTATGAGGGCCATACCGCGCAGCGCCTGTGGAATCCGAGCCGGCCGGCGCAGTGAACTGGGCGGCCCAAAACGACAAGGCCGGCATTGTGCCGGCCTTGTCGTTTCTGCTCTCAAAGAGGTGTCAGTTGCGACCCTGCCGCCATAGGCAGCGGGCCAGCCATGCGGCCGTCACGACCTGCAGCAGCATGAAGGCAGCTACGGCGTTCCAGCCTGCGTGTTCCCAGAACCAGCCGCCGGCCGAGCCCAGCACGCTGCCGCCCAGGTAATACGCCAGCAGGTACAGCGAAGCGGCATGCCCCTTGCCCCGCCCCGCCAGCCGACCGACCCAGCTGCTGGCGGCCGAATGGGTGGTGAAAAAGCCGATGGTCAACAGCACGATGCCGGCGATGACCACTGCCAGCCAGGGCGTGCAGGTCAGGAACAGGCCCACGCAGGAAGTGCCGATGCCCGCTGTCACCAGCGGGGCGCGGCCATAGCGGTCAGCCAGGGCACCGGCCCACGAAGAGGACACGATGCCGAAGATGTAGGCGCTGAAGATGAGCCCGGTCAGCGTGGCTGACAACGAGAACGGCGGGCTCATCAGGCGAAAGCCGGCGTAGTTGTACGAGGTAGCGAAGATGCCCATGTTCAGCGCCGCGATGCCGAAGGTCAGCGGCAGGCGGGCGTGGCCGAGGTGGCGGCGCCACAGGCCGAAGTGGTCGCGCAGGCGCAGCGTGCCGTTGCGCACGAAGTTGCGTGAGGCCGGCAACATCATCACGAAGGCCACTGCCAG
Source organism: Herbaspirillum sp. C7C2 (assembly GCF_022627865.1). Classification (NCBI taxonomy): domain Bacteria; kingdom Pseudomonadati; phylum Pseudomonadota; class Betaproteobacteria; order Burkholderiales; family Oxalobacteraceae; genus Herbaspirillum; species Herbaspirillum sp. C7C2. The sequence goes on along the minus strand of NZ_JABXGI010000018.1, from coordinate 26,581 downwards.
CACCAGGTCCAGCGCGCCGATGGCAAGCATGGCGTGGCGCCAGCCGAAGGATTCGGCCAGGGTGCTCATGGCGACCCGGCCGACCATGCCGCCGAAGGCGTTGCCGCCCACATACAGCCCCATGGCGTAGCCCAGGCCACCGGCGTCGATTTCCTCGGCCAGATAGGCCATGGCCACGGCCGGCACGCCGCCCAGGGCGATGCCTTCCAGCGCACGGGCGACCAGGATCAGGTGCCAGCTGGGTGCGATGCCGGCCAGCAGGTTGCAGCAGGCGGCGGTGGCCAGGGAGGCGAACATCAGTTCCTTGCGGCCGAAGCGCTCCGACACCATGCCCGCCAACAGGATGGAGACCGCCAGGAAGCCCGTCGACAGCGACAGGGCCAGCGAGGCGCTGGCCGCGCCGATGTGGAATTCCTGCGCAAAGGCCGGCAGCAACGGCTGCACGCAGTACAGCAGCGAGAACGTGGCGAAGCCCGAGCAGAACAACGCCAGCACGATGTGGCGGTAGGCGGCGGAGCCGCGGACCGCGCCACCGGTGGCATGGCTGGCCGGGGTGGCAGAGTTGGCAGAGGTGGCATGGTGCGCGGCGGGTGCCGCTTCCGGGCACGGGACGTTGGAAGACGGTGAATCGGAGAGCGACTGCATGGCAAGGGGACGGCAGACGCGCCGGAGGAAGGCGTACCGCCATGTGTTGTGGAGAGGGGTAGTCTGGGATAAATGCGCTATATTGTCCAATATATGGAAGGTGGCCTGGCCATCTATGAAGCAGATATCAGGTGAGCACAATGGAACTGCGACATCTCCGCTATTTCCTGGCCGTGGCCGAACAGCGCAGCTTTACCCGGGCCGCGGAGAAGGTCGGCATCGGCCAGCCCCCGCTGTCGATGCAGATCAAGGACCTGGAGCAGGAGGTAGGCGGCGCGCTGTTCATCCGCACCTCGCATGGCGTGGAATTGTCGGAGGTGGGACGGGTGTTGCTGCCACACGCCCAGACGGCGGTGGACAATGCCGAGCAGGCACTGCGCGCTGCGCAACAGGCCGCCAGCGGCGAGGTGGGATTGCTGCGCATGGGTTTTACCTCGTCGGCGGTATTCCATCCGCTGGTGTCGCATGCGCTCCAGCAATTCCGCGAGCGTCATCGCAAGCTGGAAATCTCCCTCAGTGAAGGGATCACCGAGCAGTTGCTGGCCGATATCGCCGCGTCGCAACTGGATGCGGCCTTCGTGCGCATCGTGACGACGCCGTCGGCCGAGCTGGGGGTGGTGGAACTGCCGGCCGAGAAGCTGAAGGTGGCCTTGCCGCGTTCGCATCCACTGGCACGACGCAAATCGTTGCGCCTGCAGGACCTGGCCGGGGAAAACTTCATCATGGTGCCGCGTGGCAAGGGATCGGCGCTGTACGACAACATCTTCAGCGCGTGCCAGGCGGCCGGCTTCGATCCGCAGGTGATCCAGCTGGCGCCGCAGCTGACCTCGGCCATCAATCTGGTGGCCGCCGGGCTGGGGATTTCCATCGTCCCGGAAGCCATCGAACAGGTACAACTGGCACAGGTGCGCTACATCGAGATCCGCGAACCGGCGCCGCGGGCGCAGCTGTCGCTGGCCTACCACCGGCAATCGATTGCCGCGGCACGCTTTGCTGCGCACCTGCAGCGTTCGCTCAGGCGCGTCGGGGGCGAACATGTGTCGTGAAGCGCCGTGAAGCTGTATGGGCGACGGGCAGCGGGCGAAGTCTGCCTCAGTTGCTTTTGAAGCGTCCCAGCAGCTTGTTGGCCTGTTGCAGGAAGGCCTGAGGATAGGCCTCCACCAGTTGTTCGAGCGCCGGCAGCATGCGTTCGAGGGCAATGGTCAGGGCGATATCGCTGATTTCCTCGCCCCACAGGACCTTTTGCACGAAGGCCGCGGGTCCGATCTCGGCGATCAGGCTCATGCTCATCTGGCGTTCAAGGGTGTCGATACGCGGGCCGAAGACCTCATCGAAGATGCGCATGATGGCTTCTTCCAGCTGTACCCGCTCGCTGCGTTGCAGGCGATCGTCCCGTCCTAGCGGCTCGGGATCGACCGGCGCCGGCATCTGGCTGTTCTCGATGAGTGCGCTGGCCTCCCCCGCCATGCGACTCAGTTGCTGCACATGCAGCGTCAAGGCACTGATTTCAGCGAGCAACGAGCGCAGCGGCATTTGCTGCGGCATGTCGGATTCGGCTGGACCTGCTGGATGTGGATTCATATTGTTGTTGTTGCTCAGCCTGCCAGGGCAGAGACCGGGCAAGCTGCTTGAATCGATCGTTCCGGCGATGCCGCCCCCATGCGGTTGTATCGCCGGTGCCTGTGTACTGAACCGACGAGGCCCAGTACAAATTTCCCCAAGGAAACTAAATTAAGTATAGTGCGCTGCAAAAATTTACGCATGAAAAAATCCGTCACTTGGACGCAGAAGCGACACTTTCAGCGACTTTGTTGTTCGAATAATAAAAGAAAATCACAGAGTTGCGTTTTTTAGTTGTCTGTAATCCAACACTTTCGTGTGGATTGCACCCCGGGATTGCGACATATCGTCGCAGCTGATATGCGCAAACAGCCCTGGCCCGGCCCGCGATGCCCGTCGGAAATCCCCGTGATCGCCTCGAATTCCGCCAGCTGGCGGGCTTGAGCGTCTCTTGCTGACTGTCAGTACCCTCCTCCGCTGCTGTTGGGCTTCCGTCAGGCAAGTGTCAAAGTGAAGGAATATAATGAGAATCGTTCCTGATTTCTTCGACTGAAGCACACCATCATGCGTCTCACCGAACTTCCCAAGGGCATTGCCGCCATTGTCGATCATGTTGCCGACCTGCACGCCGCCGATGCCGTCGCCGCCCGTCTGCGCGACCTCGGTTTCGTCACCGGTGAACCGGTACGGGTGGTGGCGACGGCGCCCTTTGGTGGCGATCCCATCGTGGTCCAGATCGGCTCCACCCGTTTTGCCTTGCGGCGGGCCGAAGCGCAGCGGGTGTCGCTGCAGGCCGGTTCGGAAATGGCAGCATGAGCGCGGGCGCACTCAACATTGCTCTGGTCGGCAACCCAAACTGCGGCAAGACCGCACTGTTCAACCAGATGACCGGGGCGCGCCAGAAGGTGGCCAACTATGCCGGCGTGACCGTGGAACGCAAGTCGGGCAGCTTTACTTCCCCTTCCGGCCGTCAGGTGCGGGTGGTGGACCTGCCCGGTGCCTACAGCCTGCAGTCGGTCAGCCCCGACGAACGGGTGACGCAGGCGGTGCTGCAGGGACGCTACCCGGGCGAGGCGGTGCCGGATCTGATCGTCTGCGTGGCCGATGCCACCAACCTGCGCCTGCACCTGCGCTTCGTGCTGGAAGTGCGGCGCCTGGGGCGGCCCATGGTATTGGCCCTGAACATGATGGACGCCGCGGCCAGGCGCGGTATCCGGGTCGACGTGGCGGCACTGTCGCAGCGGCTGGGCATGCCGGTCATCGAAACCATCGCCGTCAGGCGTGGTGGTGCCGATGCCTTGCAGGCGGCCATCGACGACGCCCAATCGCTGGCGGCACCCACGGCGCCGGCAGTGGCCGACCTGCACGTGGAGGTGCGCGCCCTGCTGGCGGACACCGTCGTGATGCCGGCACCGACCGACCGGCGTGATGACGCAATCGACCGCATCGCCCTGCATCCGGTGCTGGGCGTGCTGCTGCTGGCGCTGACCATGTTCCTGGTGTTCCAGGCCGTATATGCCATCGGCAAGCCGATGACGGACGCCATTGCCGATGGCTTCGGCACGCTCGGTGGCGTGGTCGGTGAATGGTTGCCCGAGGGGCCGCTGCGCGGCCTGGTGACCGATGGCCTGGTGGCCGGGCTGGGGACGGTACTGGGGTTCCTGCCGCAGATCCTGGTGCTGTTCTTCTTCATCCTGCTGCTGGAGGAATCCGGCTACCTGCCGCGCGCGGCTTTCGTGCTGGACCGGGTGATGGTGTCGGTGGGCCTGTCCGGGCGCTCGTTCATTCCGCTCTTGTCCAGTTTCGCCTGCGCCATCCCCGGCATCATGGGGGCACGCAGCATCACCGATCCCCGTGACCGGCTGGCCACCATCCTGGTGGCACCACTGATGACCTGCTCGGCGCGCCTGCCGGTGTATGCCTTGCTGATCGGCGCCTTCATTCCGCATCGTGCGGTGCTGGGTTTCTTCAATCTGCAAGGACTGGCGCTGTTCTGCCTGTATGTGGCGGGCATCGCCGCCGCCATGCTGGTGGCCTGGGTGGCCAAGCGCATCGGCCGTGCGCGCCAGGAGCGTGCGCTGTTGATGGAACTGCCCTCCTATCGCCTGCCGCACTGGCGCGATATCGCGCTGGGTTTGTGGGAGCGCGGCGCCATCTTCCTCAAGCGTCTGACCGGCGTGATGCTGGCGCTGACGGTCTTGATGTGGGCCATCTGTACCTTCCCTGCCCCGCCGGCCGGCGCCACCGAAGCGGCCATCGACTATTCCATCGCCGGCCATATCGGCCATAGCCTGCAGTACCTGTTTGCACCGCTGGGATTCAACTGGCAGATCAGCCTGTCGCTGATTCCGGCCTTCGCCGCCCGCGAAACGGCGGTGGCGACGCTGGCCACCGTCTACGCCGTCGGTGGCGACGAGGGGCCCGCCTTGCAGACGGCGCTGGCTGCGCATATCTCGCTGGCCAGCGCGCTGTCGCTGATGGTGTGGTTCGCCTTCGCGCCGCAGTGCATGTCCACGCTGGCCATCATCCGGCGCGAGACACAGTCCTGGCGCATGGTGGCGCTGTCCTTCGGCTACATGTTCGTGCTGGCCTACGCAGCGTCTTTCCTTACCTATCGGATCGCGGGGTGGCTGGCATGAGCAGCTTGTGGTGGCAATACCTGATCATCGGCCTGCTGGTCGCGGCCAGCCTGCTCTACATGGCACGCAAGCTGGCGCCTGCGATGAGCTGGCGCTGGCAGGCGCGGCTGGGGAGCTGGCTGGTGCGGCGTCGTGGCGCACCCTGGCAGGCGCTGGGCCGGCGCATCCTGCCACCGGCCAGGGCTGGTGGTTGCGGTGGCGGCGCCTGTGATGGTTGTGGCGACAGTGGCGACGCCCTGCCGCCACTGGAACAGAAGATCAGCTTTCACCGCCGCAGATAAGGACCGGCTCCCGCGGCGGGCTGCGGTCAGTGCAGTTCCTCGGCCTCGAAGCCGGCTGCGCGCAGCGCCTGCAGCACCTGGGCCAGATGCGGCCGGCCGCGGGTCTGCAATACCAGTTCGATATCCACGTTCTGCGCGGCCAGCAGCGTAAAGGCGCGCTGGTGGTGCACTTCGTCGATGTTGGCGCCGGCTTCGGCGACGATGCCGGTGATGCGCGCCAGGGTGCCGGGAACGTCCCGCGAACTGACCTTCACCCGTGCCAGGCGGCCGGCGCGGACCATGCCGCGCTCGATGATGGCCGTCAGCAGCAGCGGATCGATGTTGCCGCCCGACAGCACCAGTCCCACGCGCTTGCCGCGGAAACGGTCCGGATAGCGCACCAGTGCCGCCAGTCCGGCCGCACCCGCGCCTTCGACCAGGGTCTTTTCGATTTCCAGCAGCATCAGCACGGCCTGTTCGATATCGCCCTCATCGACCAGCAACAGATCGTTGGCTTCGCGGGCGATGATGGCGCGGGTCAGGGTGCCGGGCGTGCCGACGGCGATCCCTTCGGCGATGGTGCTGGAGCCGACCGGATGCTCGGTCCCCTTGACCGCATTGACCATGGTCGGAAAACGCCGTGTCTGTACACCCACGATCTCGATCTCCGGCTTGATGGCCCGTGCTGCGACGGCCATGCCGGCCAGCAGGCCGCCACCGCCGATGGCCACCACCAGGCAATCCAGGTCCGGCACCGCTTTCATCATTTCCAGCGCGACCGTACCCTGGCCGGCGATGATGGCTTCGTCGTCATAAGGGTGGACGAAGGTCAGGCCTTCCTTCTCGGCCAGCTCGTAGGCATGGGCGCGTGCCGCTTCCAGGGTGTCGCCATGCAGTACCACGTTGGCGCCGAAGCCACGGGTACGCTCGATCTTCACGCCAGGCGTAAAGCGCGGCATGACGATGGTGGCCGGCAGGCCCAGCCGCTGCGCGTGATAGGCCACGCCCTGCGCATGGTTGCCGGCCGACATCGCCACCACGCCGCGTGCGCCGTCCTGGCTGGCGGCAACGTCGACCATCTTGTTGCAGGCACCGCGCTCCTTGAAGGATGCAGTGAATTGCAGGTTCTCGAACTTGAGGAAGACCTGGGCGCCGACGATCTGGGACAGCGTGCGCGATTCCACGCAGGGGGTCTCCAGGATCTGGCCTTGCAGTCGGCGGGCGGCTGCTTCGATATCGTTGAGCGTTGTCATCCTGCGATTGTAGAGCCAATGCACCGGTTTGTAGCACCTCGTGCAGCACGCCACCGAGGATGGCGATAAATCGAAGCCGTGGCCAGGCCAACTTGGCAATTGGAAAAATCCTGGCGTAGCGATGTCGATTTTTCGTCTGGCTCGGGCGATGCGGATTGTCGCTTCGCCAACACCAAATTTCTTTCACCGTCACCATTGAAGTCGCTGGTTCGGGCGACTAGAGTAAAGACTCGTCGCGCCACCGCCTGGATCTCTTGCCCCAGTGGAAGCGACACCTGGAAGTGCCGTCCGGCCTTCCTCCTCTCGCAGGTCCGATCAGACTCAGCCGTTCTCACCAAGGAGACACCATGAGCATCGCCACCCGGCATCCGGATGTCCGGCCCCCCTCGTTGCCGCCTTTCGGCACTGCCCTGCCCGACCGCCCGCGCCACGTACAGCGCACCTCCCCACTATTGTTGAAACTGGTCGAACTGGACCCGCGCGAGGTCGTCGAGGGCGTGATGACGCCGGCCGGCTTCGTCACCGCCGACGTGGTCCCGGTGGGACCCATGCGCGAGGCCTGCCCGCACTGCGATGGAGTGGCCCTGCAACTGGTGCTGCGGCACCGGCATGTCAAGCGCAGCCACCTGTTCTGCAGGAGCTGCACCCGGGTCTATGATGCCCTCAATGAAAGCGGGTATTCGGTGCTGACGGTGTGACTCACCTGCATATCGGGACGCCTAGAGCTTGTAGGGAACCCGTACTCCGGGCTCTTTGGCGGGAAAGTCCTTGGTGTTGCGCGAGACCAGCAGCAGGGAATGTTCCTGTGCGGATGCCCACACGATGGCGTCCGGCAGTCGGATTCTCCGTTGCTGGCGGATCATCACGGCGCGCTGGGCCACGGTGCTGTCCAGATTGATCAGGTGGAACGAGGATAGCCACGAACGCAGGGCCTCTTCATTGTCTTCCGAGGCGCCTACCATCACCTCCATCCAGGTAATGATGCTGATGGCACGGTATTCATAGCGTGCCATCTCCTTTTTGGCCGCGACAATGCCGTTGAGATAGTCCACCAGGATATTGGTGTCGAAGAGCGCCTTTACCATTCCGAGCGCAGCTCCTTCTGATAGGCCAGCCCATCCACCTTCTTCTTTTTCCAGAGGCCGAAGACCTCGGCATCGTGTTCCAGCCTGTGGTGGGCGATGTAGGCGGCGATGGCCTCCCGGATGACGACGGCGCGCGGACGCTGCTGGCTATCGACGATCTGGGTCAGTTCCGCCAATTGCGAATCGGGGATGTCGACAAGAATGCGGCTCATCGTGGGCTCCGTAGTGATGAATGATATACATATCATATATCAACCATGGCAACGGGATACTCGAAGTTTATCTAAAGCGTCTGGCAATCTTGTCTTTGGACACAGTAGAATCACTCCCTCGATGCAACAGAAGAGATGCGAATGGAATATGCCTACAAGCTGATGGCCTCTCCGGCCGGATTGCTCAAGCTGGTGGCCAGGGGCGATCACCTGGCGGCCATCCTGTGGGAGGACGATGACGCCCTGCGCGTGCGTCTGGGCGAGATGGTGGAGGACGAGGATCGCCCGGTCTTGCTGGAGACCGAACAGCAGCTGCGCGAATATTTCGCCGGCGAGCGTGACAGCTTCGAGCTGCCCTTGCACTTCGAGGGGACCGAATTCCAGCGCCAGGTCTGGTCGGCACTGCTGGACATCCCCTACGGCCAGACCCGTACCTACCTGGACATCGCGCGCCAGCTCGGCAATGAAAAGGCGGTGCGCGCCGTGGGGGCGGCCAATGGCCGCAATCCCATTTCCATCATCGCGCCCTGCCATCGCGTCATCGGTGTGGGCGGTGCGCTGACCGGCTTTGCCGGTGGCCTGCATGTCAAGAAGCTGCTGCTGGCCATCGAAGGCATCGCCACCGAAGGGCAGGATGCCGGCCAGGTGATCGATCCGCGTCGCAAGGCGCAGTCACGTCGTCGCGAAGACCCCAACCAGCTTTCCCTGCTGTAAACGATATAAATAATTACGGGGAGTGTGGCGCGTCAGCGCTGCATGCCCCATTTCTTCACGGTCGCCCGCTCCAGGGTATTGAAGACCAGGTTTTCCACCAGCAGGCCGATCAGGATCACCATGGCCAGCCCGGCGAAGACCTTGTCGGTGTAGAGCTCGTTGCGGTTCTGGAAGATGTACCAGCCCAGGCCGCCCTTGCCGCTGGTGGCGCCGAATACCAGTTCGGCCGCGATCAGCGTGCGCCAGGCGAAGGCCCAGCCGATGCGCAGGCCTGCCAGGATGGAGGGCAGGGCCGCCGGGACCAGTACCTGCAGCACGAAGCCCAGTCCACGCAGGCCGTAGTTGCGGCCGGCCATGCGCAGGGTGTCCGATACCCCCAGGAAGCCTGCATAGGTATTCACCGCCAGCGCCCACAGCACCGAATGCACCAGCACGAAGATCAGGCTGCCTTCGCCCAGGCCGAACCATAGCAGGGCAATGGGGAGCAGGGCGATGGCCGGGAGCGGATTGAACATCGAGGTCAGGGTGCCCAGCAGATCGCGTCCGAACTGGGTGGACACGGCCAGCGTGGTCAGCACGAAGGCGGCGACGATCCCCAGCACATAGGCCTTGAGCAAGACCTGCAGCGACAGCCAGGTCTTGCCGAACAGCTCACCGCTGCGGATGCCCTCGGCAAAGGCTTGCGCCGTCTGCAGGAAGGTCGGCAGCAGCAGGTCGTTGTTCTGCCAGCGGGCGATGGCTTCCCAGACCAGCGCCAACAGCAGCAGGATGGCGCCCTTGCGCACCCAGCCTTGTTGCCAGATGCGTTGCGGCAGCGTGAAATGGCGCTCCAGTACCAGGCCGGGCAGGGGCGTCAGCGGAACTTCGTATTCGTCGCGAATGGGGGGAGTCTGGGGCATGGCGCTATTCAGTAGGAGAAACGGACATCGCTGAAGTTGATGCTGCGCTCGGGCGCGGCAGCGGCGCCACCTTCGTCGAACAGCAGGCGGTGGATGCGCTGCGCGGTCTGCTGGAAACCGACCCCACCCAAACTGGAGAGATCGTACTGGTGGCTGTTGATCTCGGCGCGTACGCGGCCCGGGTGGGGCGAGAGCAACAGGATACGGTTGCCGACCACCAGCGCTTCCTCGATGGAGTGGGTCACGAACAGCAGCGTGAAACGCACTTCGTCCCACAGCGCCAGCAGTTCTTCCTGCATCTTGCGGCGGGTCAGGGCGTCGAGGGCGGCGAAGGGTTCATCCATCAGCAGCATCTTGGGCTGCATCGCCAGGGCGCGGGCGATGGCCACGCGCGCCTTCATGCCGCCGGACAACGTATGCGGATAGGCATCCGCAAAGCGTGTCAGACCGACCTTGTCGAGGTAGTGGCGGGCGCGTTCGGCGGCTTCCCGCTTGCCCAGGGTGCGCGAGGCCAGCAACGGAAACATCACGTTGTGCAGCACCGTCTTCCAGGGTGGCAACTGGTCGAATTCCTGGAACACCACGATGCGGTCAGGTCCCGGCTGGCGCACGGTGCGGCCCTCCAGGCGGATCTCGCCGGCGGCCGGCGGCAGGAAGCCCGCCACCGATTTCAGCAGGCTGGACTTGCCGCAGCCAGACGGCCCCAGCAGCACGAAGCGGTCAGCCGGATGTACGTCGAAGCTGACTTCGTGCGTCGCCTGCACCACTGCCGTGGCGCTGCGATATTGCAGGCTCACGCGGTCCACCTGCAGCAGGGGTTGCAGGCTTGCCGTGGCACTCACGCTGGCGGTCTCAGCTGCCGGGTTGTGCATACGCTTCCTCGAAGAAGTAGTCTTTCCAGGAGCTGGCGCGGTTCTTCAGGACGCCCAGTTCATGCAGCTTTTCGGCATAGACGAAGGTGCGCTCGGGAGAGACGGTGAAACGGATTTCCGGGTCTTCGACGATCTTGCGCACGAACTCCGGTGCCAGCTTGGACTTCTGCACGCGGATGAAGGTATCGGCCGCCTTGGCCTTGTTGTTGCGCACGAACTCTGCCGCCTCCACCAGTGCCTGGTAGAAGGCGCGATAGGTCTTGGGATTATCGTCGTGGAATTTCTGGGTGGTGTAGAGCACGTTGAAGGTCGCCGGGCCGCCCATGATGTCGTAGGAGCTGATCACCTTGTGCACGTTCTTGTTCTCCAGGGCCTGGTACTGGAAGGGCGGGCTGGAGAAGTGGGCGTTGATCTCCGAGCCGCTGGCGATGAGGGCGGCCGTGGCGTCCGGGTGCGACAGGCTCACGCTGATGTTGTCGAAGCGCTTGAAGTCTTCCTTGCCGAAGACCTTGGCGGTTTCGATCTGCAGCGTGCGCGACTGGAAGCCGACCCCGGCGGCCGGCACGGCGATACGGTCCTTGTCGCTGAAGTCCTTGATGCTCTTGACGTTGGGATTGTTCGACAGCAGGTAGTTGGGCATGGAGCCCAGGGAAGCGATGGCCTTGACGTTCTGGCGGCCGCGTGTGCGGTCCCACAGCACCAGGGCCGGTGGCGCGCCGGCCGAGACCACGTCCAGGGCGCCGGCCAGCAGCGCCTCGTTCATGCCGGTGGCGCCGGACAGGCTGGTCCATTCGACCTTGATGTCCAGACCGGCCTGCTTGCCGTATTTCTCGATGAGTTTCTGGTCCTGTACCACGTCCAGGATCAGGTAGCCGATGCCGAATTGCTGGGCGATGCGGATGCTGCCTTCGGCCATGGCCTGGGTCGATACACCGGCGGCCAGTACGCCAGCGGTGAGGACCGCCAGCCATCTGGGCGAGATGGAGGATAAGGAGGGGCGGCGCATCTCAGCTACCTCCCTGGATGTGGGCGTCGTCGAAGAAGTAATCCTTCACCGAGGCCGGCTTGTTCTTGATGGCACCCACGCGGTGCATGAACTCGGCCAGGCCGTAGGTATTCTGCGGCGCGATCTTGAATTGCACTTCGGGGTTGGTGATGATCTGCAGCAGCAGCTTGCGATCAGTATTGCCCTTGTTGACCTTGAGGTAGATATCGGCCGCCTTCTCGGGGTTGGCGGTGATGAACCTGGCGGCCTCCTCCAGCGCGCCGAGGAAGGCGCCATAGGTCTTGGGATTGTCCTTGCGGAATTTCTCGGTGGCGTACAGCACCGTGGCCGAGGATGGGCCACCCAGCACGTCGTAGGACTTCAGCACGATGTGGGCATTCGGATTGCCCGCCAGTTCCTGTTCCTGGAAGGGCGGATTGCCGAAGTGGCCGGTGATCTCGGTGCCGCCGCTGATGATGGCGGCGGTGGCATCGGGATGCGGCACGGCGATACTGAGCTTGTCCAGCCGGTTGTACTGGGCGTCACCCCACAGCTTGGCCGAGGCCAGCTGCAGCACGCGTGACTGCACCGAGACACCGACGGCCGGCACGGCGATGCGATCCTTGTCGCCGAAGTCGGAAATGGTCTTGACCTTGGGGTTGTTGCTCACCAGGTAGTAGGGGAAGTTGCCCAGCGAGGCGACGCCACGTACGTTCTGGCGGCCATGGGTGCGGTCCCAGATGGTCAGCAGCGGTCCCACGCCAGCGCCGGCGATGTCCACCGAACCCGACAGCAGGGCATCATTGACGGCCGAGCCGCCGGAGAGCTTGAGCCATTCCACCTTGATATCCACCCCGGCTGCCTTGCCGTGCTTTTCGATCAGTTGCTGGTCCTGCGCCACGTTGAGCAACAGATAGACGATGCCGAACTGCTCGGCGATGCGCAGCTGGCCTTCGGCGCGGGCCAACAAGGGCGCGGCCGCCAGGGTCAGCGCCAGGCCGCCGGCCAGGGTGGTGGTCAAGAGACGCCGCAGGCGTCCTCGGGGGGAGAGGGTAGTGGTCATGGTGTCCTGTATCGTGGATGGCGGGCCGGAGAATCCGGCAGGGGCTGACAAGTCATGGCTTAGAACCGTCACGATGGAAAAGCGCGGTTCTTTATTCGTTCGGAGTATATAAAGGGCAGGGGAGAAAGAAAAACTCGATTACCGCATATCCATATGCGTCGCCCGTATAGGCCGCAATCGCTTGTCCAGCAAGGGTTTGCGCAGGAAATGCGGAGTTTCCCGGCAGGTGATTCAGGAACTGCGACATGGCCCGTCTGTCAAGTTCGACAAGCTTCTGAAGAGGCTGGGGCGCAACGTCAGGGTGGGCGCCGGCGGCATTTTGAGCCGGCCACGGGTAGAGTGCGATAAAGTACGCGTCCTGCCCGGACAGACCGTCGCTTGCCTCCCTGGCAAGCCCTGTTGAAGCCAGAACCCTGTCCGCCGGCACTCATTTGAAGAAGCAAGGGAGCAAGATGAGTTCATCTCACACCAATCCGAGTCTTTCCCTCCGATCGTCCAAATTCCACTTGATTACCCTGGCGGCGCTGGGCGTGGTGTTTGGCGACATCGGTACCAGCCCGCTGTACGCACTCAAGGAATGTTTCAGCCCCGACCACGGCATCGCCTTTTCCCCGGGTGCGGTGCTGGGCATCATCTCCATGCTGTTCTGGGCCATCACCATCGTGGTGACCATCAAGTACGTGATGTTCGTGCTGCGCGCCGACAACAACGGCGAAGGCGGCGTGCTGGCGCTGATGGCGCTGTCCTTGCGCTCGGCCGTCTCGGGCTCGCCGCGGGCCAAGCTGCTGATGATGCTCGGCGTGTTCGGCGCCTGCATGTTCTATGGCGACGTGGTCATCACGCCAGCCATTTCGGTGCTGTCGGCGGTGGAGGGGCTGGAAATCGCTGCGCCCAGCACCACGCATGTGGTGATCCCGCTCACACTGGTGATCGTGGTGATCCTGTTCCTGATCCAGCGCCATGGCACCAGCGTGGTGGGGCGCTTCTTCGGTCCGGTGATGTTCCTGTGGTTCCTGTCGCTGGCGCTGCTGGGCATCTACAACATCGTCAAGGCACCGGAGGTGCTGGTGGCGATCAATCCCTACTATGCCGTGCATTTCATGGCCGAGCACTCGCTGCAGGCCTTCATCGTGCTGGGCTCGGTGGTGCTGGTGCTGACCGGCGCCGAGGCGCTGTATGCCGACATGGGGCACTTCGGCATCAAGCCGATCCGCTATGCGTGGATCTTCACTGTCATGCCCTCGCTGCTGATCAATTATTTCGGTCAGGGTGCCAACCTGATCGCCAATCCGGAGGCAATCAAGAATCCCTTCTACCTGATGATCCCCGATCCGTTGGTGCTGCCCATGGTGCTGCTGGCGACCTGCGCCACCGTGATCGCCTCGCAGGCGGTGATCTCGGGTGCGTTCTCGCTGACCAGCCAGGCCATCCTGCTGGGCTTCGTGCCGCGCATGCGCATCCTGCATACCTCCGAGGATGAACAGGGCCAGATCTACATCCCCCTGATCAACTGGATGTTGCTGGTGGTGGTGGTGGCCGTGGTGCTGGCCTTCAAGAAATCCGACAACCTGGCGGCCGCCTATGGCGTGGCCGTGACCACCACCATGGTCATCACCACCATGCTGCTGGGCGTGGTGATGCGTCATATCTGGAAGTGGCGCACGTCGGCCGTGGTGCTGACCATTGCCTGCCTGCTGATCGTCGATGTGGCCTTCTTTGCCGCCAACCTCTTGAAGCTGACCGAGGGCGGCTGGTTCCCGCTGGTCATCGGCGGCGCGGCCTTCTTCCTGCTGATGACCTGGTATTCGGGTCGCATGCTGCTGCGCATGCGCATCAAGGATGACGGCATTCCCATCGAGCCCTTCATCGAGGGCCTGCTGGCCCATCCGCCGCACCGGGTCGGTGGCACGGCCGTGTTCATGACGGGCAATATTGCCACCGTGCCGGTCGCGCTGCTGCACAACCTGAAGCACAACCGCATCCTGCATGAGCGGGTGTTCTTCCTGAAGATCAGCATCTGGGACGTCCCCTACGTGGCCGACAGCGAGCGCCTGACCATGAAGGAACTGGGCGGCGACGTCTACCTGCTGCGCGCAGCGTTCGGCTTCAAGGAAGCACCGGAAGTGCAGAAGGTCATGACTCTGACCGAGCAGCAGTTCGGTCATCACTTCGACCTGATGGATACCTCCTTCTTCCTGGCGCGCGACACGGTAGTGCCGAGCAAGCTGCTGGGCATGTCGCTGTGGCGCGAGCGCCTGTTCGCGTGGATGTACCAGAACGGCGCCAAGCCTTCGGACTTCTTCCACATCCCCGCCAACCGGGTGGTGGAGCTGGGAACCAAGGTCGAGATCTGATCGTCCGCGACGATGTTGCAAGGATGCCGTTCAGCTGACCGCTGAACGGCATTTTTCTTTGTGCTCAGGCAGGCGGGCGGAATTCATGCGGCCTGTACACGTCGAAGGGCCATCGTAGGACAATCGCAAGGATCCCTGCCGCCCGAGGCAGCGGTCATTCACTGTTTTCACTGTAAGGAGCGGTACAGCCATGAACAAGATCAGGATGATGGGCGCCCCCACCGATGTGGGCGCAAGCCGGCGCGGTGCCTCGATGGGGCCGGCGGCCTTGCGCGTGGCAGAGTTGCAGCGCGGCTTGCAGCAGCATGGGCTGGAGGTGGTCGATGGCGGTGACCTGGCCGGTCCGGCCAATCCGCAACAGCCACCGGTGCAGGGCCTGCGTCACCTGGACCAGGTGGTGCAATGGAACCAGACCGTCTACGCGGCGGTGGAGCATAGCCTGCGCGCGGGTGAAGTGCCGCTGCTGATGGGCGGCGACCATGCGCTGGCGGTGGGCTCCATTGCCGCCGTGGCGCGCCATTGCCGCGAGCAGGGCAAGGACCTGCGCGTGCTGTGGCTGGATGCCCATGCCGATGCCAATACCAGCCATTCCACCCCGACCGGCAATATCCACGGCATGCCCGTGGCCTGCCTGCTGGGCGTGGGGCCGGCAGAGTTGACCGGCATCGGCGGCCAGGTGCCGGCCTTGCAGCCGCAACAGATCTGCCAGGTCGGCATCCGCAGCGTGGATCGCGAAGAAAAGCGCCATCTGCGGGAACTGGGCGTGCGCGTCTACGACATGCGCCATATCGACGAGCACGGCATGCGCGTGACCATGGAGCAGGCTCTCGCCGGTATCGGCCCCGATACCCATCTGCACGTGAGTTTCGATGTGGATTTCCTGGATAGCGCCCTGGCGCCCGGGGTGGGGACTGCGGTGCCCGGCGGTCCCACCTACCGGGAAGCGCAACTGTGCATGGAAATGATCGCCGACACCGGCCGCCTGGCCTCGCTGGACGTGATGGAACTGAACCCGGCCTGCGACGTACGCAACCAGACCGCGGAGCTGGTGGTGGACCTGGTGGAAAGCCTGTTCGGCAAGTCCACCCTGATCCGTCGGCCGGAAGGGCCCTACTGACGCCTGCTGACATGGCCGTCGAGGGGGCGGTGACGGGCGGCGATATTTGCAGAGGCTTTGCGACAGGCTTGCAATTTGAGGTTGAAGGATTGCGGCGAATGCCGGATTATTCAGGGTTTTTCCGCTTCCGGCGGGCCCGTGCGGGTTTTACCCACGCATTCCCGCCCGCCAGGAAACGCCAGTCTGCCGCGCCTGATCCAACTTGCCTCTGCCTGCGGGTGGCGCGGCCCATTTTTCCGTCAGAAAGAAGGTCCCCATGTCGTTCAAGAAATTCTTCACCGTCGCCGCCAGCGCGCTGGCCCTGTCCTGTGCTGCCGGCAGCACCCTGGCTGCCGACCAGACCTACGTGGTCGGTGCCGGCGGTACCTATCGTCCCTTCGAATTCGAAACCCCGAAGAAGGAACTGGTCGGCTTCGACATCGACCTGATCAAGGCCATCTCGCAAGCCTCCAACTTCAAGATCCAGCTGGTGAGCACGCCCTGGGAAGGCATCTTCGCCACCCTCGGCCAGGGTGACCGCGACATCATCATCTCCGGCATCACCATCACCGACAAGCGCGCCCAGATGGTGGACTTCTCGCTGCCGTATTTCCCCGCCGAGCAGGTCATCATCACCAATGCCGATGCCAAGATCGCTTCGCTGGCCGACCTGAAGAAGACCCAGGTCGCCGTGGTCAATTCCACCGCCGGTGACATCGTGGTCTCCGAGGAACTGGGCAAGTCCAGCACCGCCATCCACCGCTTCGACAACACCGTGCTGATGCTGGAAGAACTGTATCGCGGTGGCGTGGACGCCGCCGTGGGCGACGTCGGTGTCATCAAGTTCTACATCAAGAGCCATCCCGAGAAGAAGTTCAAGGTGGTGGGCGACACCAAGTTCGTGCGCCAGTACTTCGGTATCGCCGTCAAGAAGGGCAACAAGGAACTGCTGGACAAGATCAACGCCGGCCTGACCAAGATCGTGGCCGATGGCACCTACGCCAAGATCTACAAGACCTGGTTCGATGGCGAAGTACCGACCCTGCCGCTGAAGTAAGCACTCCCGGTGCGCCTGCACGATCCTGCATGCGCACCGCCTGTCTGATCTGCCCGATCACGGCCGCCACGCTGCGCCCACGCAATGTCGGCGGTCCGCTTCCTCTGCTCAACTCCTCCGTTTGAACGGACCTCATCATGAATTCCTTCTTCCAATGGGAAATCATCGGCGAATACCTGCCCCTGTTCGTCGAAGGCACCTGGATGACCCTCAAGGCCGCGATCATCTGCGTCATCGCCGGTACCTGCTGGGGCCTGGTGCTGGGCGTCGGCCGCCTGGCCGAGGCTCGCCATGGTTTCTGGAAATATTTCCTGTGCTACTGCGTGCAGTGGCCGATCCGCTTCTACGTCAGCTTCCTGCGCGGCACGCCGCTGTTCGTGCAGATCCTGCTGATCCATTTCGCGCTCATGCCGGTGCTGATCAACCCCAGCGGCGGGCTGATCCTCTCCGGTGACCTGGCCCGCGAGATCCGCTCGCACTACGGCGCCTTCGCCTCGGCGGTGCTGGCCATCACGCTCAACTCGGGGGCGTATGTGTCGGAGATCTTCCGCGCCGGCATCCAGTCCATTGACCGTGGCCAGAGCGAGGCTTCGCGTTCGCTGGGCATGACCTACATGGCCACGCTGCGCAAGGTCGTGCTGCCCCAGGCCTTCCGCCGCATGCTGCCGCCGCTGGGCAACAATGCGATTGCCATCGTCAAGGATTCCTCGCTGGCCTCGGCCATCGGCCTGGCTGAACTGGCCTATGCGGCACGCACCGTGTCCGGTGCCTATGCCCGCTACTGGGAGCCTTACCTCACCATCTCGGTGATCTACTGGGTCATCACGCTGGCCCTGTCGGCGCTGGTGCGCCACCTGGAAGCCCGTTACGGCAAGGGGGATGCACGATGAGCACGACGATGATCAAGGTCAATCAACTCCAGAAGCGCTTCGGCCAGGCGCATATCCTGCGCGGTATCGACTGCGAGATCAGGGCTGGCGAAGTGGTCTGCGTGATCGGGCCTTCGGGCTCGGGCAAGAGTACCTTCCTGCGCTGCCTCAATGGTCTGGAGGAGGTCAGCGACGGCGATATCTTCATCGAAGGCATCAAGCTCAACGACCCCCGGGTCGATCTCAATGCATTGCGCGCCCGCCTGGGCATGGTGTTCCAGCGCTTCAACCTGTTCCCGCACATGACGGTGCTGGAAAACCTGATCATGGCGCCGATGCAGGTCAAGAGCCTGTCGCGCCGCGAGGCGGTGCTGGTGGCCGAGAAGCTGTTGCAGAAGGTGGGGCTGCTGGACAAGATCGATGCCTTCCCCAACCAGCTCTCGGGTGGCCAGCAACAGCGCGTGGCGATTGCCCGTGCGC
This sequence comes from Herbaspirillum sp. C7C2, assembly GCF_022627865.1. Classification (NCBI taxonomy): domain Bacteria; kingdom Pseudomonadati; phylum Pseudomonadota; class Betaproteobacteria; order Burkholderiales; family Oxalobacteraceae; genus Herbaspirillum; species Herbaspirillum sp. C7C2. The sequence goes on along the minus strand of NZ_JABXGI010000018.1, from coordinate 8,538 downwards.
TGGCGATGGAACCCAAGGTGATGCTGTTCGACGAGCCGACCTCGGCACTGGATCCGGAACTGGTGGGTGAGGTGCTGAGCGTGATGAAGCAACTGGCTGAAGAGGGCATGACCATGGTGGTGGTCACGCACGAGATGGGGTTTGCCCGTGAGGTGGCAGACCGCGTCTTCTTCATCGACCAGGGCGTGATCATGGAAGAGGGGCCACCGCAGCAGGTGCTGGGTGACCCCCATCATGAGCGTACGCGGGACTTCCTGCGCAAGGTGCTATAGCCCTTGCTCTGCCCTGTAGAGATTGTCCGTCGGGCTGGGTTCTCTCCAGTCCGACGAACGCTACCGGCAAGAACGGATCTACTTGACGCCTTCCAGGCCTTTCATCACTTCCACCTGGACCGTCTCCCAGATCGAGCGTTTCAGTTCGATATAGCGGGATGACAGCTGGACTTCGGCCGTACGTGGATGCGGCAGGTCATTGTCGATGTCCTGCACGACGCGCCCCGGCTTGGCACCCATGACCACCATGCGTGTAGACAGCATCAGCGCTTCGTCGATGGAGTGCGTGATGAAAATGATGGTCTTGCCGCTTTTTTCGTAGATCTGCAGCAACTGCTCTTGCAGCACCTGGCGTGTCATGGCGTCCAGCGCCGCAAATGGTTCGTCGAAAAGCATCACATCCGGATCGTTGGCCAGTACCCGTGCAATCGAGACCCGCTGCTTCATGCCTCCGGAAAGCTTGTTGGGAAAGCTGTCCTCGAAGCCCTTGAGTCCGACCATCTCGATGTAATGCTGTGCAACCCTGGCACGCTCGGCCCGCGATACACCTCTCATCTTCAGGCCGAACTCGACGTTTTCGCGAACGGTCTTCCAGGGGAACAGCGCGTACTGCTGGAATACCATGCCGCAGGCCGGGTCGACATCCTTGACCTCCCTCCCGTTGACCCAGACGCTACCGGTGCTGGCGCGTTCAAAGCCGGAAACCAGGTTGAGCATCGTCGATTTGCCGCAGCCGGAAGCTCCCAACAGCACCAGAAATTCACCCTGGGCCACCTGCAGGTCCACCTGATGGAGCACCTTCAGGTCTCCGAACGACTTCCCCGTGCCGCGAAATTCGATCATCGGACCTGTCCTGGTCGGGTTCTTCATTTCTGCCATGACAGCACGCTCCTTTGGATCAGTCGGAAGACGATGTCCGTAATCAATACGGTAAAGCTGATGAGCACCATACCGAGTACCACGGTATCGGTCTGGAAGAATTCCTTGCCATTCATGATCATGAAGCCCAGCCCCTCCTTGGCCGCCACCAGTTCCGCTGAGATCACGCAGGTCCACGACAGGCCAAGGATCACCTTCATGCCGGACAGGATCTGGGGCATGCAGCCGGGCAGGATGACTTCGCGCATCACCTGCCAGCGATTGGCGCCCAGGTTGCGGGCTGCGCGGATGAGCAGTGGATCGATGCCCTGCGTGGCTTCGATCACGTACAGCAGGGCGGGTGTCACTGCGCCCATGAAGACGATGCTGTACTTCTGCGTCTCCGTGATGCCGAACCACAGCAAGGTGAGCGGAATCCAGCTCATCGATGGCAACGGCCTGAGGAACGACAGGATAGGATCGAAGACAGCGCGTGCGATCTTCGAAGTTCCCAGCATGATCCCTAACGGAATGGAGACCACCACTGCGGCCAGGAAGCCGACCATCACGCGCCGTGCCGAGGCCAGGATGTTGATGATCAAGGTGTCCTGTTCCCACATGCGCATGGCGCGGGCGAGGATCTGCGAGGGCGCCGGCAGGAATACCGCATCCACGATGCCGGCCCGGCATATGCCTTCCCACACCAGCAGGAAGGCCACCAGCGAAACCGCCGACAGGGTGATCAACGCCCCGCCGCTGAACCATTCTTTCTTCATAAGCATGCGCCGGCCTCAGAGGTAGGTGGTGTTGACCCACTGGCGTACCTGCGGCATGGAATCGACCTGCTTGAGCTTGACCAGCATCTCGGCCAGCTTTTGCAGACCCACGATGAAGTTGCCCGGGTCACTCATCAATGCCTTCTGGTCGGCCAGCGTGAACCACTCGGTCTGCTTGATGACGCCAAGCTGCTCTTCCATCGACAGCGAGGTCAGTTCAAGCAGGATGCGGGCGGACTCCTCCGGCTTTTGCGTGAGCATGGCGTTGGCCTCGAAGATGGCTTGCATGAAGGCCTTCACGGCTGCCGGATTGTCCTTGCCGAAGCTGCTCCGGGTCAGCAGCACATCGGGGCCGGGTGACATCTTGTAGCTCTTGTAGAGCGAGAAGGCGCTGTCGTCGAACAGCAGCCTGGTACCGGGCAGGGCGCGGATGCGGTCGAAGGTCGGGGTCCAGGCGGCGGCGGCATCGATCTGGTTGGCCTTGTAGGCCGTGAGCAGCTCGGTGGCGGGCAGGTTGATGATCGCGACATCCTTGTCGGGATTGATGCCGGCCTGCGAAAGCACGTCCAGCAGCAGCACGTGGGCGCTGGAGGCATAGGTCACCCCGATCTTCTTGCCCTTGAGGTCAGCCAGTTCCTTGATCCCCTCACGCACCAGCAGGCCTTCGGCGCGGCCGAAGTTGTTGGGCGTGGCAATCAGCTGGAACTGACGGGCGCCGCTGGCCATGAGAGCTAGCGCCGAGACCACGCCGGTACCGGCGATGTCGACGTTGCCGGCCATCACCGCAGCCATGCGGGCGGAGGAGGTGGAGAAAGCTTGCCAGCGCAGATCGATGCCATGCTTGGTCATCAGGCCGGTCTTCATGGCGATGTAGGCCGAGTAGTGGCCCAGCCATGCCGAGCCGCCGTAGTTGATCACGGTTGGGGCAGCGGCGCTTGCCACGAGGGGGAGGCCGGCAGCGCCGGCGGCGGCCAGCGTGATGACCTGCTTCATGACCCTGCGTCGATTCTGGTTCATTGCTTGCTCCTTCAGATTGGATGTGAAATCTCTTGATGGACCACTTCAGACGCGGCTCGAGCAGTCATCTGACCTGCTTGCGTCGCCGCCATGCCCTGGTCCTTCCCGCTGTGCTGGTCAATAGCAGCGACGGCGGGCCCCCGCAGGTGATGTGGCAGCGTCGATATTACTGATTCGTGACGGCAGTCCGGTCCGCTTAAGAAAAACTAATACAAACTATCTTCAGCACTAATCTAGCTGCGCCGCAGCGGTGCGCCCGCGCCTCGCCGCCGTGCATGGTGGACAGGCGCTGCACAAAAAGCGCTCATGGCCACCGGGCGTGCACGTCCAGCGTCTGCAGGCGCTGGATGGCGGCTTCGATCATCTGTCTTACGGGTAGCTAACGGCTGCCTGCTCATCCGTGTAGAGCGACTGGCACATTTGCATCTGTGGTGCGTGACTGTGCCAGTCAGGCCGTTCTTGAGGCGGCCATTGGCGGCCTATTTCCAGGAAAACGCGTCCTTGGGCAAGCCCGGCAAGGATTTGCGGATGGCAGGGGAGATCTTGTCTTGCAGTGTCTGGCGGGTGAGTGCCGAGATTTCCTCGGCCAGGCTGTTCCATTCGCCCTCGCGCGAGAGCAGGAAGAAGTTGCGGCGACCCAGCTGGCTGGGCGGCAGCGGCACCAGCACCACGTCCGGCAGGCAATGACGTGATTGCCACAGGCACAATGGCGTGGTGACCGCATAACCCATGCCCCAGGCGACCAGGTTGAGCATCGGGTCGGTGGCATCGAACTCCAGGCGACGCGGGGCATCGAGCTTGATGTGCCGCAGGTAGCGTTCGATCTGCTGGCCGATGACCGAGCGGCGCGTATAGCGCAGCAGGGGAAGGCTTTGCAGGGCTGCCTGGTAATCGTGACCGGCATCGGCATGCCGCTCGGCCACGCTTCTGGGAATCACGGCCACGAAGCATTCGGAGAACAGCAGGCGTTGTTCGATGCGCAGGTCGTTGACTGTCGATTCGGTGCACACGGCCAGATCGAGCTCACGTCGTTGCAGCTGTTCCGAAAGAATGGGCGTCAGTCCCGACCAGAGTGATATCTGTCGCGCGCCTTTGGCGATGGCCTGGACCAGTATCGGGCCCACGGTGGCGGAGAATGAATCCACGCCGCCCAGGCGGATTTGCGCCACCTCCGAGCGGGAAGCGTCGATCAGGCGCTCATTGACGCGCTGCGCGTGCTCCAGCAGGTCCTGCGCCAGTTCCATGAGCAGGCGACCGGCCGCCGTCGGGCGCGAAGGGCGAAACTCCCTGTCCAGCAACACCATGCCGCTTTGGGTTTCCAGTGACTTGATCAACTGGCTGATGGCACTTTGCGTCACGCCCAGCTTGCGGGCGGCTTCGATCATGGAACCGCCTTCGCAAACGGCGACGAAAGCCTGGAGGGCGTGCAGGTCGAATGGCATGTCAGGCATGAAGCGGTCCTTTCGGAGAAAACAGGCAGTCGCCGGTTACTGCTCTGGCAGTTGTGCAGGGAGATCATGGAGCGAAAGCGCCACATGGTGCGTGATGATAATGCCCACTTCTTCAAAACATTAGTTTGTCTAATGCTGCCGCGATTGTCGATTTTTTCGGGTGACACTGCATGCCATTCTGATCGAAGAGGATGCTATGACCCCTGCAATGAACGCTTATGACGCCATCGTGATCGGTGCCGGCGTGATTGGTACTTCCACCGCTTTCCATCTGGCCCGGCTGGGTGCACGCAAGGTCCTTGTGCTGGATCGCAAGACCGTCGGTGAAGGCACGACATCGCAGTCTTCAGGCATTCTGCGGACCCACTATTCGGTCCAGCAAAATGTCACGCTGGCGCAGTTGTCATGGGATACGTTCAACAATTTCCCGGCCTATGTCGAGGATGAGGAGGCTTCCTGCGGTCTGGTCAAATGTGGCTACATGATCTGGGCCGCGGATGATGACAAGCTTGCACCCCTGCGTGCCTCGCTGCAGGGGCAGCAGGCGCAGGGCATTGCGTTGCAGTATCTGGATGCCAGGCAGGCTGCCGAACTGCTGCCCATTGCCCGCTTCGACGACGCTGCGCTGATCAGCTTCGAACCGGAGGCCGGCTTCGCCGACGCCTACCTGGTGGCTACCTCGTTTGCGCGTGCCGCACGGCGCCGGGGCGTAACGGTAAAAGAGGGCGTGAGCGTAGAACGGCTGCTTATCGAGAACGGCCGTGTGAGCGGTGTGCAGACCACTGCCGGGCGCTTCCTCAGCGACATCGTCATCAGCACGCAGAACATCTGGACGCCTGAATTGGCTGCATGGACCGGGCTCACGCTGCCGGTACGGCCGGAACGCCATACGGTGCTGGCACTGGAGGGACCGCAGGCTTACACCTTCCAGATGCCGGTCTTCAAGGACCTGGCATCCAAGGGCATGCTCTACGGACGCAGCTATGGCGGGACCCAGATGCTGGTCTCCGAGGGGGTGGCAGGGGAAACATTGGCTACGCCTGATACGGAACAGGGCGACGTATCCCTGGACGCCATCGTCGAAATTGGCGAACAGGTGGCGCAGCGCTTCCCCAGCTACGAGACGGCCGGCCTGGCGACCTCCTGGACCGGCGTCTATGACGTCACTCCGGACTGGAATCCGGTATTGGGTCACCTGCCTGGCGTGGAAGGCCTGGTCGCCGGGTTCGGCTTCTCCGGTCACGGCTTCAAGCTTTCGCCGGCAGTCGGACAAGTGCTGGCGCAGTGCGCCCTGGGGCTGCCCACGGAGGTCTCGCTGGCGCCGTATTCGATCGAGCGATTCTCGACCGGAAAACTGCTGGTGGGGAAATACGGTTCGGGTGCGGTCTCCTGAGGAGCTCACGCTGTCATGCATTTGCTCCTGCTCGACGAAGTCAGGCCCGAGCCCTGGCGCAACGGCGGTGGCGTGACGCGCCCGCTGGTCAGTGCGCGTGAGGCGGGCTCGGCATCCACAGGGTCTGCTAGTGCCGACTGGCGCCTGAGTCTGGCCGATATCTCCGCCGATGCCGAGTTCTCGGTCTTTCCCGGCATGCAGCGCCATGCCGTCCTGCTGGGTAGCGGGGCGGTCAGTCTGGCCAGCAATGGCGCCGAGCCAGTGTGGGTGCGACCCTTGCAGCCCGTCAGTTTTCCAGGTGAACCACGTTGGCATGCGCGCCGCGATTCCGGCAGCCTGGAACTGCGCTTCCTGAATCTGATGGTGCGTCGTTCCGTCTTGCGCGGTGAACTGCAGGTGATCGAATGCCAGCGACAGGTCCATGCGGGGACCGCCTGGGCCTTGCTGCCGCTAGCAGGGCGCTGGCAGTTGTCGAGCGACGTCATCGTTGGTGCTGGGCAGCTGGCCTGGGACGAGGGGAACGGCGGATGCCTGATGCAGCCACTGCAAGCCGATGCCAGCGCGGTACTGGCGCTGGTTCATTCCATCTGATCAGATCGGATGCCGGACCGTCCATGCTCCGCGCATCGCCTGGTTACATTTCTTATGAGGCAGATACGAAGCCATGAAAATACTAGTCGCAGTCAAACGGGTGGTCGATTTCAATGTCAAGGTAAGGGTCAAGTCGGACGGCTCGGGAGTCGATATCGGTGCCGTCAAGATGAGTATGAATCCCTTCGATGAAATCGCGGTGGAAGCTGCCGTGCGTCTGAAGGAAGCTGGAGTGGCCACGGAGGTGGTGGCCGTTTCCTGTGGCCCGGCTGCCTGTCAGGAGACCTTGCGTACGGCCATGGCCATCGGCGCTGACCGCGGCATTCTGGTGGAGTGCGCGCAAGAGCTGCAGCCCCTGGCCGTAGCCAAGCTGTTGCAGGCAGTGTTCATGCGGGAACAGCCGCGCCTGGTGGTGGTCGGCAAGCAGGCCATCGATGATGACAGCAACCAGACTGGCCAGATGCTGGCAGCATTGGCGGGCATGCCGCAGGCTACCTTTGCCTCCCAGTTGCAAGTGGCCGGAGATGAAGTCATTGCTACACGCGAAGTGGATGGCGGCCAGGAAACCATCGCCCTGAAGCTGCCCGCGGTAATCACGACCGACCTGCGGTTGAATGAGCCGCGCTACGTCACCCTGCCCAACATCATGAAGGCCAAGAAGAAGCCGCTGGAGGTGCTCACTCCCCAGGCGCTGGAGATCGACGTTGCGGTCGGGCTGACCACCCTGAAGGTGGCAGAACCGCCTGCTCGCAGCGCAGGGGTCAGGCTGGCGGACGTCGCCGCTCTGGTCGCCAAGCTGAAAAATGAAGCCAACGTCATCTGAGGACTATCCATGTCAGTGCTGATCATTGTCGAACACGATAACCAATCACTCAAGAGCGCGACCCTGCATGCCGTGACGGCGGCCAGGGAATGCGGTGGCAACATTACCTTGCTGGTCTGCGGCTGGCAGTGCGAACCAGTGGCCCAGGCGGCCGCGAAGGTGGCCGGGGTGGCGCGGGTGCTGGTCGTAGACGCGCCTTGTTTCGCCGATGGCCTGGCAGAGAACGTGGCGGCGCAGGTGGTCACGTTGGCCGGGGCATTTTCCCACGTCATGGCCACGGCGACAGCGACCGGCAAGAATGTCCTGCCACGGGTGGCGGCATTGCTGGACGTGGCGCAGGTCTCGGAAATCACCAGGGTGGTGGATGCGCACACCTTCGAGCGGCCGATCTACGCGGGCAACGTGATTGCCACCGTCAGGTCTTCCGATCCCATCAAGGTAATTTCGGTGCGTGCTACTGCCTTTGAGGCAGCGCCCCTCGAAGGAGGCCAGGCCGTCATCGAGACAATCGCCGCCGTGGACGATACAGGTCTCTCGCGGCTGATCTCGCGACAGACCATTGCGTCAGACCGGCCGGAGCTGGCGTCGGCAAGGATCGTGGTATCCGGCGGACGTGGTCTCGGTTCCGGCGCGCATTACGCGGCGCTGCTCGAGCCGCTGGCCGACAAGCTCAACGCGGCGCTGGGCGCGTCGCGTGCGGCAGTGGATGCCGGCTATGTGCCCAACGATTACCAGATCGGCCAGACTGGCAAGGTGGTGGCGCCGGAGCTGTACATCGCCGTCGGGATCTCGGGCGCGATTCAGCATCTGGCGGGGATGAAGGATTCGAAGGTCATTGTGGCGATCAACAAGGATGCCGACGCACCGATCTTCTCGGTTGCCGATTATGGCCTGGTGGGAGATCTCTTCGAGGTATTGCCTGAACTGGTTGCGCAACTGGGATAAGGCGATGACGATGCAGAACGTGCTCGCACAATACGGCCCTCGCGAATCCATGGAATACGACGTGGTCATCGTTGGCGGCGGCCCGGCCGGGCTGTCGGCAGCAATCCGCCTCAAGCAACTGGCTACACAGCAACATCGCGAGGTCTCGGTCTGCGTGCTGGAAAAAGGCAGCGAAGTCGGCGCCCATATCCTCTCAGGCGCCGTGATGGACCCGCGTGCGCTGAGCGAGCTGATCCCTGACTGGAAGGAACAAGGCGCGCCACTGGACACGCCGGTGAGCGAAGACCGCTTCCTCTTCCTCTCGGCCGACAAGGCCTACAAGACGCCGAACTGGCTGCTCCCCACCTGCTTCCAGAACCATGGCAACTACGTGATTTCGCTTTCCAACGTCACGCGCTGGCTGGGCCAGCAG
>NZ_JABXGI010000017.1:0-111245 GCF_022627865.1 Herbaspirillum sp. C7C2 | reverse complement strand
CCAGCACCACCGGCGGCACAGGCACGACCACCACCGGCGGCACAGGCACCACCGGCGGCACCGGCACCACCGCTACTGGCGGTACCGGCACCACCACTACCGGCGGCACAGGAACCACCACCACCGGCGGCACGGGCACCACCACTACTGGCGGTACCGGCACCAGCACCACCGGCGGCACAGGCACCAGCACCACCGGCGGCACAGGCACCAGCACCACCGGCGGCACAGGCACCAGCACCGGCGGCACAGGCACCAGCACCGGCGGCACAGGCACCAGCACCGGCGGCACAGGCACCACCACCGGCGGTACGGGCACCACCACCGGCGGTACAGGAACCACCACTACTGGCGGTACGGGCACCACCACCACTGGCGGCACGGGCAGCACCACTACTGGCGGCACCAGCACCACCACTACTGGCGGCACAGGAACCACCACTACCGGCGGTACGGGCACGACCACCACCGGCAGTAGCGGCACCACCACTACCGGCGGCACGAGCACCACCACCACCGGCGGCACCGGCACCACCACTACTGGCGGTACCGGCACCACCACCACTGGCGGCACAGGAACCACCACCACCAGCGGTACCGGCACCACTACCACCGGCGGCACTGGCACGACTACCAGCAGCGGTACCGGAACTACCACCAACGGCGGCTCCGGCACAACGGGTACAGCGAGCACGGCGGGCACAGCGGGCAGCACCGGCACCACCGCCAAAACTGGAACCACGGGCAGCACCGGCAATACCGGCACAACGGGTAGCAACGGAGCAGCTGGAACAACGGCAGGAGCCGCAAAGTCTGCAGCTACATCGCCTACGGCACCTGCGGCCCCTGCAGCCCCTGCAGTAGCGACTCCTGCGGCAGCAGCACCCGTACCCGCAGCGCCCGCTCCGGTCGTCCGTCCCTCACCCATCACGATCGCCGCCACTGCTGCAGCACCAGTTGCACCGGTGCTGGGCCAACAGATCCAGGCGCCGTCCACCAAGGATATGGCTGAGGTTGCCGCTACGATCGCCCGGTTGCCGGATGCTGCCAGCGTGCAACGCGCCGCCAGCCAGACCTTGCCCAGCAATGTCGGCTCCGGTGCCATTCGTGGCTCCATGGCGTCGGTGAATCGCGTCATCGCAGCCCGCGCCGAGGTCGGCAGCGTCGGCGGCGCAGGTGTGGGCAGCGGGGTGTCATCGGGCGAGACTGGCGGTGATCGTCAGGTCTGGCTCATGCCCTTCGAGTCGCGCACCAACCAGGGTGACCGCAACGGTGAATCCGGCTTCAGCGCCAGTACCTGGGGCATGGCGACCGGTGCCGAGATGGGCCTGGGCAACGGACGCATCGGCCTTTCTTACGCCTATGCCAGCACCAAGGCCAACGGCAATACCGCCCTCACCGGTACCGGCAGCCGCAGCCGTCTCGAGTCCAACGTGGTGGCCCTCTACGGTACTGCCCCGCTGGGCGAGCTATCGCTGACCTGGCAGGCGGATCTGGGTCGCAACGGCAACCGGCTGTCGCGCGAGATGCGGTTCGGTAGCCTGCACCGCACTGCCACCAGCCGCTTCCACAGCTGGGATGCGCATCTGGGGACCAGCGCTTCATTCACTCTGCCCTTGACTGAAGTGATGAGTCTGGTGCCTTCCCTGCAGATCGACTACACCCGTCTGCAGAGCCCGTCCTACACCGAGAGGGGAGCCGGGGACCTGAACCTGTCGGTACAGGGCAAGAGCAGCGAAGCGCTGTTGCTCGGCACCGGTGCGCGGCTGAACTACGTGCTGACGCCGTCGTCGCAGATCAGCGGCCACATGGGGGTCAGTTACGATGTCATCAACGGCCGTGACGAACTGGTGGCCACCTATGCGGGTGCACCGGGCCAGGCCTTCACCACGCCAGGACCGTCGCACTCGCCGTGGCTGTTGAAGGCGGGTGTGAGCTATGGCTTCAAGCTGCCGAAGATGACGGACATCGCTTTGCGCTACGATGCCGAAGGCCGCAGCGGCTTTATCAACCAGTCGGCGTCGGTCAAGGCGCGCTGGCGCTTCTGATCCGTCCGTGGATGCGCTGACACGCTGAAACCCTGAAGTCCCCATGCGGCCGCTCTCGTAGCGGCCGCATGGCGTTTACGGGTCGTTGAGCGGCGCCGGGGAGAGGATGTTCGTTGGCCGGGCTACAGGTGGCAGGCGCTCACAGATCCTTGCTCAGCTCGGCCACCAGGTAGTCCAGGAAGATTTCCACACTGCGCGGCAGGGTCCGGCCGGCGAGCGTCTGCACCTCGACGAAGCGCCCATCGGCAGGACAGTCGCGGATGGGGCGCATGGTCAGTTCCCCGCGCGCGATGCGGTAGCGCACGGTGACGTCGCCGGTGATGGAGAGCGCATCGTTGTCCAGCACGTAGTTGTGCAGGGCCTGGATGTAGTTGCTGGTCATCACCGGTTCGATGGCCACCTGTTGCCGGCTGCAGGCGATGTCGAAGAGCTGGCGCAGCGTCGTGGTGGGGTCGGGCAGGGCCATCGGGTAAGGCTTCAGCTGCCCCAGCGAGAGATGACGGAAACGCGCCAGTGGATGGTCGTTGCGCATCACCAGGCCGATCGGTCCCGGCTGCCGGTGCACCACCTTGATTTCCGGTTCGGGCAGGCGCGCAAAGGTCAGCCCGATGTCCGCATTGCCCTCGCGCACCTGGCGCGAGACCACGGCCGGCGCGCCCACGAACAACTGGAACACGAAGCCCGGATACTTCTTCTGGAAGGCGTTGATCACGCGCGGCAGGAAGTCGATGGCGAACCCCTCCGAGGCCGACAGCCGGACCCGCCCGCTGCGCAAGCCCTTCAGGGCTTGCAGGTCGGCCACCACGCGGTCGGCCTCCAGCGCCATCTTGCGCGCATGCGCGGCCAGCATCTCACCGCCGGCCGAGAGCACCATGCCGCGTGGCCGCCGTTCGAACAGCACCGTGTCCAGGATTTCCTCCAGGCTGCTGATCTGGCGGCTGATGGCCGAGCTGGCCACGTTGAGCCGTTGCGACGCCTCGCTGATGGAGCCGCAGCGAACGACTTCCAGGAAGTAACGCAGGGCGGTGTCTTGCAGATGCTGCGATTTCATCATTGACCTCGTTGGATGCGGTCAGCTCGGATCAATCCCGATTCCTGACCAATGCTGACCTTCTTTTCGCGCCGGCTTGCAGCAAGGGAGACTGCTTTATTTGGTGCGCGCCTCACGCCTTTGGTGCAAGGCCTTCGTCCTTCGTCCGCACGCCGATGCTGCACCTGCGCCAAGGGCCCCGGCCCAGTAGCGATGCGGCTTTGGCAGGGGTGTGTACATTGTGGTGCACAAATTATGCGTTGCTGGTTTGCGAACGCAGGCATAGAAATTTGATGATTGTGGCATCGATAAATCCTAGCCTAGTATGCCCTTCGACGTCGCTGTTTTTTCACAATTCTCTTATTCGAATGAAGGGGCTGGAATGAACGCACTACAGAAATCCATGCTGGGCTGGTCACGATGTGCAGTGTTGGTGGCGGGCGCCATGACGGCCTTTGCGGCCCATGCCAACAAGGCCAACGACACCCTGGTCTATGCCTCCGACAGCGAAGTCGAAAACATCAGCCAGTATCACAACAACCTGCGTGAAGGCGTGATCCTGGCCCACCTGATCTGGGACACGCTGGTCTATCGCGATCCCAAGACCAACGAATACAAGCCGCAACTGGCCACCGCCTGGAAGTGGGAATCGCCCACGGCCCTGGTGCTGGACCTGCGCCAGGGCGTGCAATTCCAGAACGGTGACAAGTTCGGCGCCGATGATGTGGTGTTCACCTTCAACTATGCGGTCTCGCCCGAATCCAAGGCCGTCACGCGCCAGAACACCGACTGGATCAAGAGCGTCGACAAGCTGGGCGACTACAAGGTGCGCATCAACCTGAAGGGACCCTTCCCGGCGGCGCTGGAATACCTGGCCGGCCCGCTGCCGATCTATCCCGCCGCCTATTTCAAGAAGGTCGGCCTGGAAGGCTTTTCCAAGGCGCCCATCGGCACCGGCCCCTACAAGGTCACCAGTGTCACTCCGGGGCAGGGCGTGACCCTGGTCAAGAACACCAATTATTTCAAGGACAGTCCGCAGGGCCAGCCTTCGATCGGCAACATCAAGTTCGTGGTGATCCCCGATCCGGAAACCCGCGCCGCCCAACTGATGACCGGCGCCATCGACTGGATCTGGCGCGTGCCGCCGGACCAGGCCGATTCGCTCAAGACCAATCCCAAGCTGGCGGTGCAGAGCGGTGAGACCATGCGGGTCGGTTTCATCACCCTCGACACCACCGGTACCTCGGCCCCCAATTCGCCGTTCAAGGATGTGCGCGTGCGCCAGGCGGTCAACCATGCGATCAATCGCAAGGGCTATGCCGAGAACCTGATGCGCGGCGGCAGCCAGCCGGTCTATACCGCCTGCTTCCGCACCCAGTTCGGTTGCGACAGCAATGCCGCCATCAAGTTTGACTACAACCCCACCAAGGCCAAGGAACTGCTGGCCGCGGCCGGCTACCCGAACGGCTTCGATACCGACATCTATGCCTATCGCGAACGCGAAGTGGCCGAGGCCATCATCGGTGACCTGCGCAAGGTCGGCATCCGCGCCCGCCTGCACTACATGAAGTTTGCCGCCCTGCAGACCGAATACCGCAGCGGCAAGACGCCAATGAGCTTCTACTCCTGGGGCTCGTTCTCGATGAACGATACCTCGGCCTTCGCCGGTGTCTACTTCAAGGGCGGCGCCGATGACATCACCAAGGACCCGCAACTGCAGCAGTACCTGCAGACGGCCGATACCTCGATCGATCCGGCGGTGCGCAAGGCCAACTACACCAAGGCCCAGGAACTGATTTCCAAGCAGGCCTACGTGGCGCCGATGTTCTCCTATTCGACCTTCTACGCCTACAACGCCCAGCTCAATTTCCAGGGTTACCCGGATGAGCTGCCGCGCTTCTACGAGGCTTCCTGGAAGTAAGTCTGGCAGTCGTCCAGGTTACCGTTCGTCCTGAGCGCCTTATACGGCCCCTGGGGCCTGTTCAGTCCGAACGGTAGGTGATGGGTGTTGGATGAATCACGCAATAATCTTCAATGAAGGGTCGCCATGTTGATCTACATCCTGCGCCGCCTGGCCATCGCCCTGTGCGTGGCGCTGACGGTATCCGTCGTCAGTTTTTCCCTGCTGCACATGTCGGGTGACCTGGCGGTCTCCATTGCCGGGCCGGAGGCCACCGCCGCCCAGGTCGAATCGGTACGCACCCAGTTCGGTCTGGACCGTCCGCTCACCACGCAATATGCGGACTGGCTCGGTCGTGCGGTGCAGCTGGACTTCGGCAAGTCCTTCTACTTCCAGGGGCAGGTCATGGAGATGATCGCCGAACGCCTGCCAATCACCTTCAAGCTGGGTGGCAGTGCCTTGCTGCTGGCCATTCTCACCGCCATCCCGCTGGGCGTGCTGGCGGCCATCTATCGCGATACCTGGCTGGACCGCGTGGCGCTGATGATTGCCGTGGTCGGGCAGGCCATGCCCAGCTTCTGGTTCGGCCTCACGCTGATCCTGATCTTCGCCGTTACGCTGCACTGGCTGCCGGTGGCCGGCAACGAGAGCTGGCAGCACTTCGTCCTGCCGGCGGTGGCGCTGGGCTACTACGCCATGCCGGCAATGATGCGCCTGACGCGCTCGGGCATGCTGGAGGTGCTGGGTTCGGACTACATCCGCACCGCCCGCGCCAAGGGCCTGTCCAAGTCGCGGGTGGTGTTCAAGCATGCGCTACGCAATGCGGTCATCCCGGTGGTGGCGCTGGCGGCGGTGGAGCTGGGCTTCATGCTGGGCGGCTCGGTGGTGATCGAGTCGGTCTATTCCATGCAGGGCCTGGGCCAGCTGGCCTGGGACGCCATCTCCCGCAATGACTATCCGGTGGTGCAGGCCGTGGTGCTGATCATCGCCATGTTCTACATCGGCCTGACCTTCCTGGCTGATGTCATCAATGCGCTGCTCGATCCGCGCATCCGTACCCGTTGAGCCCATGGGAGCCGACATGACCGCCACTTCCAGTACCACCGTCACCATGCCTTCCACGCCATCCACCTCGTCCACGCCCCTGCTGCAGGCGGCATTGCCGCCGCTGCCGGCCTGGCGCCGCAAGCTGCGTCGCCTGCTCGGTCATCGTGGCCTGATGCTGGGTACCGCCATCCTGGCCGTGATCGTGCTGGCGGCGATCTTCGCGCCCCTGCTGGCGCCGCACGATCCCTTCGACCAGGATGTGACGGCGCGCCTGATCCCGCCGGTATGGCAGGCCCACGGTAGCTGGGAACACATCCTCGGTACCGACAAGCTGGGCCGCGACTATCTCTCGCGCCTGATCTACGGCGCCCGCGTGTCGCTGACCATCGGCATCGCCGCCGCCCTCATCTCGGGTCTGATCGGTACCACCCTGGGGGTGCTGGCCGGTTACTTCGGCGGTCGTACCGATGCCTTCATCAGCTACCTCATCACCACCCGTCTGGCCATGCCGGTGGTGTTGGTGGCGCTGGCGATGGCCTCGCTGGTGGGCGGTTCGCTGAAGGTGGTGATCCTGCTGCTGGGGCTGCTGCTGTGGGACCGTTTCGCCGTGGTCACGCGCTCGGCCACGCAGCAACTGCGGGACGCCGAATTCATCGCCGCCGCCAAGGCCATCGGCGCCTCCACGCCCTACATCCTGCTGCGCGAAATCCTGCCCAACATCATGGGCGCGCTGATCGTGGTGGTCACCCTGGAAATGGCCCACGCCATCCTGCTGGAGGCCACGCTGTCCTTCCTCGGCCTGGGTGTGCAACCACCGACGCCGTCCTGGGGCCTGATGGTGGCCGAGGGCAAGACCTACATGTTCTTCAAGCCGTGGGTGATCGTCATCCCGGGCGTGGCGCTGGCACTGCTGGTGCTGGCCATCAACCTGGTCGGCGATGGCATGCGCGATGTCAACGCGCCCGACGGCCGTAACTGAACCCCACCGGGAGCACACCATGAGCGTATTGCTGGACGTGAAGAATCTGAAGGTGGACCTGCCCACCGAGCGCGGCACGCTGCACGCTGTGCGCGGCATCGATTTCCAGGTGCGCCGGGGCGAGATGCTGTGCCTGGTCGGCGAATCGGGCTGTGGCAAGTCCATGACCTCGCTGGCCCTGATGGGGCTGCTGCCGCGCAAGGCGCAGTGCAGCGCCGACCACATCCGCTTCGATGGCATGGACCTCAACGGCATGAGCGAGAAGCAGTTGCGGCAGTTGCGCGGCAAGCGCATGTCCATGATCTTCCAGGAGCCGATGACCTCGCTGAACCCCGCCTACACGCTGGGTAACCAGCTCTGCGAGGCCATGCTGCAGCAGCCCGGCGTCACCCGCGCCGAGGCCCGCGAGCGCGCCCTGTACCTGTTGCATCGCACCGGCATCACCAATGCCGAGGACCGGTTGCGCCAGTATCCGCACCAGCTCTCAGGCGGCCTGCGGCAACGGGTGATGATCGCCATGTCGCTGATGTGCAATCCCGATCTGATCATCGCCGACGAGCCGACCACGGCACTGGATGTGACCATCCAGGCGCAGATCCTGCGCATGATCCGCGAGCTGCAGCAGGAGTTCGGCACGGCCGTCATCTTCATCACTCACGACCTGGGCGTGGTCTCGCGCATCGCTGACCGGGTAGCCGTGATGTACGCCGGTCAGGTGGTGGAGACCACCGATGTCGGCTCGCTGTTTGCGCAGCCGCGTCATCCCTACACGCGCGGTCTGCTCAATTGCATTCCGGTACGCGGCAAGACGCCGCCGGGCAGCCGCCTGCAGGCCATTCCCGGCGTGGTGCCCAGCCTGGTCGGCCAGGTCAGTGGCTGTGCCTTCCGCAATCGCTGCGCGCTGGCCGACAGCGTCTGCGAGACCGATCCGCCCATGGTGCAGCAGGGCAGTGCGGCCGCACCGCACGCGGCGCGCTGTCACAAGCTCGATGTTCCCGTTTCACTCGCGTCCGCCATGGAGGTGGCAGCATGAATGACCATCGTCCCCTGCCGTCGGCCCCGTTGGGCGACATCGCTCTGGAGCTGTGCGCGCTGTCCAAGGTCTATCCTATGAAACGCGGTCTGTTCCAGCCGCCAGGCCAACTGAAAGCGGTCAACGATGTGTCGCTACGGCTGTATCGCGGCGAGACCCTGGGCCTGGTCGGTGAATCCGGCTGCGGCAAGAGCACCCTGGCCAAGATGCTGCTGGGCCTGCTGGCACCGACCTCGGGCAATGTGCTCATCAACGGCCAGGAAGTCGATCCGACCCAGCGCAAGGAACATGCGCGGCATATCCAGCCGATCTTCCAGGACCCGTACTCCTCGCTCAACCCGCGCAAGACCGTGGGCGAGATCGTCGGCCTGCCGCTCAAGCTGCACGGCATCGGTACGGCCGCCGAACGCGCCCGCCAGGTCAAGGACATCCTCGACCTGGTCGGCATGCCCGAGCGCACCCATGCCCAGTATCCGAACCAGCTTTCCGGTGGTCAGCGCCAGCGCGTGGCGATCGCCCGCGCCCTGATCCTGCGGCCGGACATCCTCATCTGCGACGAGCCGACCTCGGCCCTGGATGTGTCGGTGCAGGCGCAGATCCTGAACCTGTTGCTGGACCTGAAGGCCGAGTTCGGTCTCACCTATCTCTTCATCAGCCATGACCTGGGCGTGGTGGAGCATCTGGTGGACCGGGTGGCGGTGATGAACCAGGGCTGCATCGTCGAACTGCAGAGCCGCGAGCAGATCTTCAGCGATCCGCAACATCCCTACACCCGCATGCTGCTGGCCTCGGCGCTTACGCCCGAACCGGGACTCGGCATCCCGGCACTGGCTGCGGCGGCGTGAGGACGTATTCCCCGAATCACAACCATCACAACCATCACAACCATCACAGCGATCACAGCGATCACAACCACACCTACAGAGGAGCAGCAGCATGAGCAGAGCACAAGCCATCGCCGGCGTGGAAGCCTACTTCGACGACGGCCGTTTCATGGACACGCTCAAGCGCCGCGTGGCCATCCGCACCGAGAGCCAGGAAGCGGCCAGCCGTCCCATCCTGTACGACTACCTGCAGCAGGAGATCACGCCCTATCTGCAGTCGCTGGGCTTTGGCTGCGAGATCATCGACAATCCGCTGCCCGGCGGCAGCCCCTTCCTGATCGCCGAGCGCACGGAGGAGGGCGCCGCCTTCACCCTGCTGACCTACGGTCATGGCGACGTGGTGCGCGGTTACGACAAGCAGTGGCGCAGCGGCCTGTCGCCGTGGGAGATCGTGGTCGAGGGTGAGCGCTGGTATGGGCGCGGCATCGCCGACAACAAGGCCCAGCACACCATCAACTTCGCCGCGCTGGAAGAGGTCATGAAGGTGCGTGGCGGCAAGCTGGGCTACAACGTCAAGCTGATCCTGGAAATGGGCGAGGAAACCGGCTCCCCCGGACTGAACGCGGTCTGCCAGCAATATGCCGAGCGCCTGAAGGCTGACCTCTTCATCGCCTCCGACGGGCCGCGCGTGAATGCACCGACGCCGACCATGTTCCTGGGTTCGCGCGGCGGCTGCAACTTCGACCTGAAGTGCCACCTGCGCGACGGTGGCCACCACTCCGGCAACTGGGGCGGCTTGTTGCGCAACCCCGGCGTGCGCCTGGCCAATGCGATTGCCTGCCTGGTGGACGAGCACGGCTGCATCCGCGTGCCGGCGCTGTTGCCGGACTCGCTGCCGCCCAGCGTGCGCAAGGCCCTGGCCGATGTGAAGCTGGGTGGTGGACCGACCGACCCCGAGATCGACGAGGACTGGGGCGAGCCCGACCTGACCCCGGCCGAGCGAGTGTTCGGCTGGAATACGCTGGAAGTGCTGGCCTTCAAGACCGGCAATCCCGAGGCACCGGTCAATGCCATCCCCGGTCAGGCCAGCGCGCATTGCCAGATCCGCTTCGTGGTCGGCAGCGACGATGCGCACTTCATCGAGCACATCCGCGCCCATCTGGACGAGCATGGCTATGACGACATCGAGGTCACGCTCTCGGGCGTGCAGTTCGCCGCCACCCGGCTCGACCCGGACGACGAATGGGTGCGCTGGGGCCTGGCCTCGATGCAGGAGACCAGCGGCAAGCAGCCCACGCTCCTGCCCAACCTGGGCGGCTCGCTGCCCAATGACGTGTTCTCCGAAACCCTGGGCCTGCCGACCCTGTGGGTGCCGCACTCCTATCCGGCCTGCTCACAGCACGCGCCCAACGAGCATATACTGGCCAGCGTGTCGCGCGAGTCGCTGCAACTGATGGCGGGTCTGTTCTGGGACCTGGCCGAGCAGGGCCGGCAAGTGCTGGCGCGACGCGCCCCATCACCGGAGAAGACATGAATCACCCCCACCCGCACAAGCTGTGCGAGGTCGCCGACCTGCACGACCTCCACGACGAAATCACCGGCCTGCGCCGCCATATCCACCAGCATCCCGAGCTGTCTTTCCAGGAAGTCGATACCGCCGCACTGGTGGCCGATCGCCTGCAGGAATGGGGCTATGCCGTGACCCGCCATATCGGTGGCAACGGCCTGGTGGCGACCCTGCGCGCAGGCAGCAGCACGCGCAGCATCGGCCTGCGGGCCGACATGGATGCCCTGCCGATCCAGGAAGAGACCGGCCTGGACTGGGCCAGCGTCAAGCCCGGCGCCATGCATGCCTGCGGCCATGACGGCCATACCGCCATGCTGCTGGGCGCGGCCAAGCACCTGGCGCGCACCCGCCATTTCGACGGCACCCTGAACCTGATCTTCCAGCCGGCGGAAGAAGCCGGTTTCGACAGCGGCGCGCAGAAGATGCTGGCCGACGGTCTGTTCGAACGTTTCCCCTGCGATGCCGTGTTCGGCATCCACAATCATCCGGGTGTGGAGACTGGCACCTTCATGTTCCGCAGCGGCCCCTTCATGGCGGCCTGCGATACGGTCAAGATCCGCATCACCGGCCGGGGCAGCCACGCGGCCCGCCCGCATCTGTCGGTCGATCCGGTGGTGGCCGCGGCCAGCCTGGTGATGGCCTTGCAGACCATCGTCTCGCGCAATGTCGATCCGATGGAAACTGCCGTGGTCACGGTGGGCAGCCTGCATGCGGGCAAGGCATCCAACGTGATTCCGGAATTCGCCACCATGGAACTGAGCGTGCGCTCCTTCAAGCCGGAAGTGCGCGAGCTGCTGGAGCAACGCATCCGCGCCCTGGTCAGCACCCACGCCGAAAGCTATGGCGCGCAGGCCAGCATCGAGTATCTGCGCGGCTATCCGGTGCTGGTCAACAGCGAGGCCGAGACCGACTTCGCCCGCAGCGTGGCCGAGGAACTGGTGGGGCCGGAGAAGGTGATCGCCCCCTTCGGACCGATTGCCGGCAGCGAAGACTTCGCCTACTTCCTGCAGCAGCGACCGGGTTGTTTCCTGCGCGTGGGCAATGGCCAGGGCAAGCCCATGCTGCACAATGCCGGCTACGATTTCAACGACGACAACATCCCCGTCGGCGCGGCCTACTGGACCCGGCTGGTGGAGCGCTGGATGCCGGTCAAGCCGGGCTGATGCCGCATTGATGGCACGTTGATGGCGGGCGCTGCCTTGCGGCGCATATTCCGGCAATGCATAAGCGCATGACGAATGCTTCGTTGCCGCCGCCACCGCGCGCCATTACAGTGGGTGCGTCTCCTCAGACGTCCTGGACTTGGACAATTCGAGCCTGAACCCGCCACGCGCAAGCCTGGCGGGTTTCTTTTTTTGCATGTTTCCCCGGTGCACCTATCGTTGTCGCGACGAGGATTTGCGCGGGAACGTAACTCCGTCGTGACTGCCACGTGATCGCCGCTGCCCCTGCGAGATCCCTCTCGCGACCCGCCAGCCCAGTGCCCGCCTACTGTTGAGCTGGATCAGGCAGTGTGGCGGGGTCAGGAATTCCCCGATGTTCGACGCCCGGCCGGATGACTACCATGGGAACCAATGAAACGCGGTCTGTGCTTTTGATTCCCGGCATCACAGTGGGGTCGCGATTGGCACGCAAGACCTCGCCGAAGTATCTTGCCAGGAGCCAGTCATGCACTTCATCACCGAATCCGTACCGGGTGAAATCACCCTGATGTTCATCAGTTACCTGGTGTTCTGCACCGTGTTGATGTACCTCTTCGTGAGGACCGACCGCGAGTGGGGCAGCCTGGAAGTATCGCTCGATGAACTGGCCGAGAACCGTCTGCCGCTGGCCAACGCCACGCGCTACGCGGCCGTGGAACGGGATGAACGCTCGATGTTCAACAATGGTCTGACCCGGCCTTCGTTGCAGCATTGCGCCCAGTATCACGATGTGGATTGCACCTGCTTCATGCCGGAGCAGAAGAAGTCTGACTGAATACCTGAGGGGAATCTGGAGGGGAGCGGTAAAGAGGGGAAGTAGCAGGTGGGGATGTTGCAGGTGGGGGAGTAGTGGAGCAGTAAAGCAGTGAAGCAGTCGCGTTGCAGGTTCTAGGGGTAGTGCCTGCGACAAGGTAATACGGCAATACGGCAGTATCGGCAGTTTCCGCAGTAGCAGTGAGCAGCAGGCAGCAGCGAGCATGAGCCAAGGTTGTAGCGCGGTTGCAGTTGTCGTAGCAGTTGCAGTGGTCGGTGTCGTCGCAGTCGCAGTTGTTGTAGCAGTGGCAGTAGTGGCAGTACGGCAGTACAGCAGTAGCAGCAAATATCTCTTGAGGGTGGAACGGCAAGTCGTGCAGCCGCTTTTGTTCCAAAGCGCGCGTCACGCGACGCAAACGTGCAGTGCGGCGTTTGCGTGAAGCGGCCTAGCGGCTTGCCCGTTCTTTTCCATGAGAAAATAGCGCCCATGCAAAGCTCATCCTCCTCTGCGCAGTCCCTGCGCCCTTTGATTCCCCTGGCCGATTACCAACGCATCTTCCGCGTCATCCATTCCGTGCTGCACAGCGTGGAAGCCGATATCCCGGCCGCCAGTTTCTTCTTCAGCGTCACTGCGGCGCAGATCCTCAAGAAGTTCTACAAGCGCAATGCCTTCCCGGTCGCCGGTGCCGCCTTCTATCTGATCCGCGAGGACGGTGGCGGCGCCTTGTCCTTCGGCACGCTGGCCGACGACGGCCAGAGCGTGGCCAGCACCCATGATGCGTTCCACGCCTGGGTGCAGTGCGACGGCTATGCCATCGACTTCATGGCGCCGCTGTTCCAGGAACTGCTGGCGTCGGCCGGCCATCCGCTGCCGGTGCCGCGCCAGATGTTCCAGAAGGACCTCGGGCGCATGCGCGAGAGCGTGCAAGGGCTGGCGCAAGCCGGTGACTTCCACCTGGCCCCCAATCTGGAACTCACGCGCGAACTGCTGCAGCAGTTCATGGCCAAGAAAGCCCTGACCAATCTGTCGCAACTCTGTCTGGAATGGTTCCGCAAGCCGCCCAAGGCGATGCCGGACGATCTGGCCCTGCAGGGCGCCGATGGCGAAGTCTCGCGCATCAAGCTGCAAGCCACGCGTATCGACGGCGTCTGGTAAGGTGCATCGTTGCTTTTTACGGGGACGGCAATGAGGCGAATGCCTCCGAGGGGAGGGTGTGCTGGACAGGCGTCCAACACACCGTACGATCATGCATATCGGTTGCATGTACCGCACTAGGGTTCCTATATTAGGTCGCTGATGTGACGGCTTGATGACAGTGCTTCTTTCTCTCCACCTCGTTCCCACTCCGCGCGTTCCGCCTTTTCCTTCACATTTCTTCCACTGTCATTGCACGGTCATACGGGCTGGCTAGACTGCCGCCTGTCTCCTCTGTACCTGTGCAGATGTTTTGCCTGCGATGCGAGCGCATCGCAGGCTTTTTTCTGCCGGGCAGCCGGATTCCCTTGCTTCAAGCTTCACGCCCATGCCGGACAGTGGCGTCGTAACCCGGCAGTACGCACACGTGTTGGAAGCCGCGGTCCTCCCTTCCCGCCGGGCGCTAGCCTGACGGTGCGCGGCGCGGGGTGCGTCGACCCCTCTTTGGCCGGTTTTGCTGGCGCCCCTGGCCCGTGGCCTCCCTGCCTGATCCTTCCCGCTGCCCACCGCTTGCACTCCCGCTGTTTTCCCTTTGCTTTCAGATACTTGCCTCGCTTGCTAAGCGCTTGTCCACAGGCTTGCCACCAAAACATGTGGATATCCGTCCGGCGCCGGCCAGGTGGTCGATACTGATTTTATTGTGGTCGAAACAAGAAAATCCTTTTGAATCAATGTGTTAAGGCGCTTGTCCAGCCCTTGTCCACAGGCTTGCCACCAAAATGCGGGGATATCTCGCCAAAACCCAGGCCCCATCTGGCCTGGCGCTCGATGCCTGTTCGCTGCCACGGACTGCGTCGAACATGAAAAATCCTTGTAAATCAGGGACTTGATCGTGTTGCCAAGGCATTGTCCACAGGCTTGCTCCCAAAAAATGTGGATATCCGCCAAAGACCGGTGACAAGCAGCGTCCCGATCCTGGGAATGTGCCTCCGGGAGAGGATTCTGGTCGGTTTCCAGGCCTTTGCCGAGCTTTGTTGCATCAACGAAAAGTTGTTTGAAATCAATCGCTTGAATGGCTTGTCAAGACCTTCTCCACAGGCTTGCCACCAGAAAATGTGGACAGCCGCGTGTCGCGCGCCAGGCAAGTGGTCGACAGGCAGCTGCTCATTTTTTGCCACTACCTGCGCCGCCGGGCAAAAGCGCTTTGGAATCAATGGCTTGTCTGGCTTGCCCAGCGTTTCTCCACAGGCTTGCTCCCAAAAAATGTGGATATCCGTCACGGTGCGGCTGCAGCGATGCATTGGGAAATCCGTGCAGGGTGTTTGCACATTGCTTGCGCGGTGCGAAGGCGTGGAAAGAAAAGGCTTTGCAATCAAGGGCTTGGGAGGCTTGTCAAAGCCTTGTCCACAAGCTTGCCCCCGGAAAGTGTGGATAAGGGCCTGCCTGGCGCAGGCCCCATCGGGGGAGAGGAGAAGCTGGGGATAAACCCCTCGGGGTAGAGAAAGTGATCAGCCCTTGTCCGGAGCCGTATAGGGTTCGACGCTGACCGCCTTCATGCTGTAGCTGGAGGCGCCCATGGAGGAGTCCGAGCGCTCCACCTTGATCACCCCGCTGATCCAGACGGCATCCATGGTGCGCACGTTCTTGACGGCCTTGGCGCTGCGTACATGGATGATCTGGTTGGCCGGTGGCGGCGGGACGTGGATGCAGGCGCCGAAGTAGGGCACCAGCAGGAATTCCTTGAGGGCCTCGCCTTCACGGTCCAGCGAGACCACGAAGCCGGGCAGCCGCACCGGCTTGCCTTCCATGGAGGCATCCACCGGGGCGTCCTTCCAGTATTTCTTGGCCTTCCACAAGGCCGCGTCGGCGCGCGGATCGTCGTCGGTCAATTGGTCCAGCTTCAGGCCCTTGAACGGCGCCATCGGGTCCCAGTCCTTGGGGATCAGGGCTTCCCAGGCGATTTCCTGGTAACCGTTGACCAGCTTGCCCGAGGCCTGGTAGGGCTGGTCGGTGACGGCGGGGCTCTGCTTGAGCTGTTCGCCGACCTGGTATTGGCCACTGCTGGCATCCGCCACGCCGCTGACGGTGCTACCGGTGGCGGCACGGGCCGTGACCGCCGGCACCGCGCCGGCCAGCGGGCCGCCTGCGCTGCCGTGGTTGTTGGTGTTGGCGGCAGGCGCCGTTGTCGGCGCAGCTGCCTGGGCGTCGGCATGGCCCAGCAGGCGCACGCCGGTACCGACCAGGAGGCCGGCGGCGACGATGCCACCTATCCAGTAAAGAGTCTTCATCTTGATACGTCCAGATCAGATTTTCGGGGTCAGGCCGTCGGACAGGCTCAGGCGATACGCCCGCAAGCCCGGCAGCAGGCTGGCCACGAGGCCGGCCAGCACGGTCCAGAGCAGCAATTGTAATTCGCCCGGCCCCGGCCATGAGGGCTGCAGCAAGATGCCGAAGTGGTCCGCCAGCAGCGGTCCCAGCGCCCATACCAGCGCGCTCAGCAGCACCAGCCCGGCCAGCACGCCGGCCAGCATCACGCCCAGGCCTTCCACGCACAGCAGCAGGAACACATCCAGCGGGCGCGCCCCGACCGAGCGCAGGATCGCCAGCTCGCGTCGCCGCTCGCCCAGGCTGGCCAGGATCGCCGCCACCAGGCCGGCCAGTCCCACCACCATCACCATGCCGGAGACCACCAGCAAGGCGTTTTCGCCAATGCCCACGACATCCCACAACTGGTCCAGTGCCACGCCCGGGAGGACTGCCATCAAGGGCTCCCTGAAGCCATCACCATCGGCGATGTCACGCTGCAGGGCGAACACCCTGGCGCGGCTCTTCAGGCCCACCAGCACGGCGGTGATGCTGGTGGGGGTGAGGTCGAATTTCTTGACGAATTCGGCCGGGATGTGCAGCCCCGGCATGGGCGCGCCGCCTTCCCAGTCGAGGTGGATGGCCTGCATGCCGTCCAGCCCGATATGCACCGTGCGGTCCACCGGCGTGCCAGTGCGCGCCAGGATGCCGACCACCTTGAAAGGCTTGTCCGCATGCTGGGTCAGGCTGCGGCCGCCGACGCTGCCCATGCCGTGCGACAGGATGATCACATCGCCCAGCTGGTAGTGAAGCTTCTCGGCGACTTCCGCGCCCAGCACGGCATCGAAGACGCCGCTGAAAGGCTGGCCCTGGGCCAGCTTCAGGGGCAAGCCGCTGCCGTAGCGGAAATGCCTGAAGTAGTCGCCATTGGTGGCCAGCACCGGGAAGCCACGGTGCGAGTCCCCCAGCGAGATCGGAATGGTCCAGGCCACGGCCGGATTGCGCGCCAGCGTGAGCGCGCTGTCCCAGCCCATGTTGTTGGTGGCTCCGCCGATGCGGAAGATGGCATACAGCATCAACTGGATGGGGCTGGTGCGGGCACCCACCACCAGGTCGGTGCCGGATACCGATTGCGAGAACCCGGCCCGCACTTCGTGGCGCACCCGTTCGATGCCCAGCAGCATGGTGGTGGACAGGGCGATGGCCAAGAGCATCAGGCCCAGCGTGAACCGACGGTTCCAGGCGCTGTGGGCGGCCAGGCGCAGCAGCAGCTTCATGCGGCCTCCTCGGGACGGGCGGCGTGATTGATCTGTTCCAGCGCGATGCGGCGGTCGAAGCGCTCGGCCAGGCGCTGGTCGTGGCTGACGAACACCAGTGCCGCACCGCTCTGCGCGCATTCGCGCTGCAGCAGGTCGAGGAAGGCTTGCTGGCGGTCGCTGTCCAGGGCCGAGGTGGGTTCATCGGCGACGATGATCTCGGGCCGTCCGATCAGCGAGCGCGCTGCCGCCACCCGCTGCTGCTGGCCGATGGAGAGCTGGGTCACCGGGCGCTTCCAGAGCGCCGGCGCCAGGTCCAGGGCCGCCAGCAGCCCCTGCGCCACCGTGGTCAGGTCGGCCCCCTGCTGGCGAGCACGCTCCTTGCGGTAGGCCGAGAACTGGCAGGGCAACAGCACGTTGTCGATGATGGAGAGATACGGCAGCAGGTTGAACTGCTGGAAGATGAAACCGATGTGGTCCACCCGGAAACGGTCGCGACGCGCCGCCGAGAGTGTGTGCAGGGGCTGTCCCAGCACATCGATCTGCCCGGCCTGGGGCACGATGATGCCGCCGATGGCGGCCAATAGGGTGCTCTTGCCGCTGCCGCTGGGACCGCTGACGAAGACATGCTCGCCCGCCGCCACCTGCAGCGATTCCAGCGCCAGGGCCGGGTGATCCTGGCCGGGCCAGGTGAAGCGGAGCGCCCGTATGGCGATGGCGGCGGCCGGGGAAGGGGGAGCGGAAAAATTCATGACCAACCGGAAGGACAGGAAAGGCGACCCGCGCGGGACGGTTCGCCAAGGATAGCCGCTGCGGCTGTCAGGGGCCTGACGGCGGCGGGCGGCCCGGGATCAGTGCAGCGGACTCAGTTCAGCGGGATCAATGCAGTGCCCGGCACCAGTTGCGCGGCCCCCTGCTTCTTGGGGGTGGCCAGCTGCACGTCGATGCGCTGGAAACCGGGGAAGGCGGCAAACAGGCCGCTGGCGTCCACCGTGGTCAGCGCGCCGGGGGTGGCGCAGACCAGGGTGAAATCGGCATCCAGGTCGGCATGGCCGTCAGCAGGGGCGGTCGGCGCGCTGGCGGGGGTCTTTTCTCCCAGCAGGGCTGGCGGCAGCACGGCCGATTCCAGCTGGATTTCGGCCGGCTTGCACTGGGCCGCGGCATCGGTGACGAACAGGCGGCCGACGTCGCGCAGGGTCTTGGCGGCGGCGCGTACGGTGTCCTTGTCGCGTGCGCTGTTGGCAGCGTGTTCGAAGCCGACCACGTTGATCAGCGGGGTATCCAGGTGCAGGGTCAGGGTGTTGCCCTCCAGCGCCAGGTCCAGCTTGCCCACGCCATGCACGTGCGCCGGATGGTTGCCATGATGGTCGTGCGCATCGTCGGCCGCCAGCGCAGGCAGGCTGGCCAGGGACAGGAGGAGCAAGGGCAGCAGGGGACGGGAACGGAACATGGGTGGCTTTCGTGTACGTATCTTGGGTGGATGGGATGACGGTAGGCCGTCTATGGCTCTCGGAGCACAGCATTGGAGCACAGCAGCTAGCCCGCATTGTGACCCGGCCGGGACCGAAAATTCAGGCTTGTTACATTCTGCAACAGGGTTGCATTATAATGCTTCCTTTCCCTGTTTCTGCAACTCGGTTGCGCAAGGGGCATCCGCAGGCGCGGCCGCTGGCCGCCGCTGCGGTCTGCCCGGGTACCCTTCATTCTTCTCAGGTCTCTGCCGTGTCGGTTTTCTCTCGTTTTCTCTTGAAGCAAGGCGTGCTCGCCAGCCCGTGGTGGCAGCGCGTGCTCGCAGTCCTGCCGGTGCTGCTGCTGTTGTGGCTGGGCGTGCACTGGGCGCTGGGGGAGGGCTGACATGGATGCCGCCATCTCGCTGGACAACCTGACCGTCAGCTATCGCCGCCATCCGGCCTTGCACCACGTCAACGGCAGTTTCGCACGTGGTTCGCTGACCGCCATCGTCGGTCCCAATGGCGCCGGCAAGAGCACCTTGCTCAAGAGCATGCTGGGCCTGGTGCCCTGCAACGACGGCCGGGTCCATACCCATGTCGATGCGCGCCGCATCGCCTACCTGCCGCAGCAGGCCGAGATCGACCGCAGCTTCCCCATCAATGTGCTGGATTGCGTGCTGCTGGGTTACTGGCAGGCCAAGGGCAACTGGGGCGGTATCGATGCCGCCATGCGCGCCCGCGCCATCCAGGCACTGGCCGCCGTCGGGCTGGACGGTTTTGCCGGGCGGGCGGTGTCGAGCCTGTCGGTGGGGCAGTTCCAGCGCGTGCTGTTTGCCCGCATCCTGCTGCAGGATGCCGAGGTGATCCTGCTGGACGAACCCTTCAATGCCATCGATGCCCGTACCACCGGCGACCTGTTGCGCATCATCTCGGCCTGGCATGCGGAACGTCGTACCGTGATCGCGGTGCTGCACGACCACGACCAGGTGCGTCGTGCCTTCCCGCAGACCCTGCTGCTGGCGCGCAATGTGGTGGCCTGGGGGGATACGGCCGAGGTGATGTGCGAAGACAACCTGCAGCGTGCCCGCGCCATGGCCGAAGCGGTCGACGAGCATGCCGGCGTGTGTGCAGTCAGCGAGGCCGAGGTGCTGGCGTTGTCCGGCGCATTGCGGCCGGCGCATGAACATGCCCATTCCCATCCGCACGGGCAGGCGCAGCATCCGCATCCCGCCGTCGCCAAGGGAGGCCTGCAATGAGCGTGCTGACGACCGTCCAGCAACTGGCGATTGCGCCGTTCCAGGAATTTTCCTTCATGCGCCGTGCGCTGGTGGCCGCTTTCGCGCTGGCCCTGGGCAGCGCCCCGCTGGGCGTGCTGCTGACCCTGCGCCGCATGAGCCTGTTCGGCGAGGCCCTGAGCCATGCCGTGCTGCCGGGGGTGGCGGTGGGTTTCATCTTCTTCGGCCTGTCGCTGCCGGCCCTGTCGATCGGCGGGTTTGCTGCCGGCGTGCTGGTGGTGGCGGTGGCCGGCTGGATCAGCCGGCACACCGAGCTCAAGGAAGATGCCAGCCTGGCCGCCATCTATGTGGTGGCACTGGCGCTGGGCGTGATCCTGATCTCGCGCCACGGCACCCAGCTCGATCTGCTGCACATCCTCTTCGGCAATGTGCTGGGCGTGGACAGTGAAGGCCTGGTCCTCATCGCCGGCGTGGCCAGCGCCAGCGTGCTGGGCATTGCAGCCCTGTATCGCGGTCTGCTGCTGGAGAGTTTCGATCCCTCGTACATGGCCGTGGGCAGCCGCAGTGGCGGGGCGATCTACCAGCAGGTGTTCCTGATGCTGGTGGTGATGAACCTGGTGGCGTCGTTCCAGACCCTGGGGACCCTGATGGCCGTGGGGCTGATGATGCTGCCGGCGGTGTCGGCCCGGCTGTGGCACGACACGCTGCCGGCACAGCTGTGCAACAGCGTGCTGCAGGCGGCGCTGGCGGGGTATGCCGGATTGCTCATTTCCTACTACGCCTCGGTGCCGTCCGGGCCGGTCATCATCGTCTGCGCCGGCGTGCTGTACGCCGCCTCGCTGCTGTTTGCGCCCCGTGGCTGGCTGCCGCGCCTGCTGCGCCGGCCCCACCTGCAGGCTTGAATACCTTCGTTTTTCCTTCCCCGGAGCTACCATGAAACTGTTTCGCCCCCTCTCTGCGCTGCTGGCCGTGCTGGCCCTGGCGCTAACCCTGCCGGCCGTTGCCGCCGAGCGCATTCCGGTGCTGGCCAGCTTCAGCATCCTGGGCGACATCGTCGCCAACGTCGGCGGGGATCGCATCAGCGTTTCCACCCTGGTGGGACCGGATGAAGACGCCCACGTCTTCCAGCCGGCGCCGGACGACATCAAGGCGGTCGCGCGTGCCCGACTGATCGTGGTCAACGGCCTGGGTTTCGAAGGCTGGATGGAGCGCCTGGCGCAATCGGCCAACTATCGCGGCCCCATCGTGGTGGCCTCGGCCGGGATCAAGGCCCGCGAACGCGTGGGTGATGACGAGGACGAGCATGATCACGACGGCGCGCATGCGCACCATGGCAAGGACGATCCGCACGCCTGGCAGGACCCGCAGAACGTGATCGTCTATACCCGCAACATCGTCGCCGCGCTGGCCAAGCTGGACCCGGCCGGCGCCGAGGTCTATCGCAAGAACGGCGAGGCCTACGTCGCCAAGCTGCAGGACCTGGATGCCTGGGCGGCCCGCCAGTTCGGCCAGATTCCCGACGCCAAGCGCAAGGTGATCACCTCGCACGATGCCTTCGAATACTTCGGCGCCCGCTACAAGGTGCGCTTCCTGGCGGCCCAGGGTGTCTCCACCGATAGCGAGCCCAGCGCCCGCGATGTCGCCGCCCTGATCCGCCAGATCCGCAGCGAAAAGATCAAGGCCCTGTTCTTCGAGAACATGAGCAATCCCAAGCTGCTGCAGCAGATCGCCCGCGAATCCGGCACCGCCCCGGGCGGCAAGCTCTACGCCGATGCGCTCTCGCCGGCTGCCGGCCCGGCGCCGGATTATCTGACGCTCATGCGCTACAACATCACGCAGTTGCTGGAAAAGATTCGTCTGAACTGAGGCCTGAAGCGGGTGCCGGGCACCGTCTCCCTCCCGAAAGGGCAGGCGGCGTCCAAATCGCGTATGCTGATGGCCCGCGCCGCCAGGCTGGCGGCATGTCCATCAACAACATCAGGAGAATCCCCGCATGAGCACCGTTACCGTCGTCGCCATCATCACTGCCAAGCCCGGCAAGCGTGAAGACCTGCTGGCCCTGGCCCGCGCCAACCTGGCCGCCGTGCGCGCCGAAGCCGGCTGCATCGAATACGGTCTGGTGGTGGATGTCGACGGTTTTGGCCCGAACCAGGCGCCGATGGGGCCGGATACCTTCGCCTTCGTCGAGAAGTGGAAGGACGAGGATGCCCTGCGCCTGCACTTCACCCTGCCGCACATGCTGGATTACCGCGACAAGTCCAAGGACCTGATCGCCGACCGCAAGGTGCACGTGCTCAAGTCGGCCGACTGAAGCGATCCTGCTCCGGTGCAGCCTCAGTGCTCGCCGGGGAAGTCCGCCGGCCAGGTGCGTTGGGCATCGAAGGCGGACGCCTGTCCCATCTGCTTCAACCACATGATGAAGGTCTTGAGCGCCGGGTTGGTCTCGGCGCTGCTGCGATACATCATGTGGAAGCCCTCTCCATGCAGCACCACCTCCGGGAACAGCTGGATCAGCCGGCCGTGGGCGAGGTCGTCGTCCACCAGCGCCAAGGTCCCCATGGCCACGCCCAGGTCGGTGGCCGCGGCCTGCAAGCTCAGGAAGAAGTGTTCATAGACGGTGCCCGGCATCTTGCGCCGCACCGCTACTCCGGCCTTGCCCAGCCACTGCGACCAGGCCGCCGAGCGGCTGGAGAGGTGGATCAGCGGCACCTCCACCAGGTCCCGTGGCACCGTGATCTTGTGCGTCTCCAGAAAGTGCGGCGAGGCCAGCGGCACCGATACGTCATCCAGGAAACGCACACATTCATAGCCGCTGCGTTCCAGCGGGCTGCGCCAGAGGATCACATCGAACGGGTCCTTCACATCCTCGAAATACTCCGACATGGTCGTGGTCACCCTTACCTCGATGCGCGGGTTGTCGATCTGGAACTGCGACAGGCGCGGGATCAGCCAGCGCATGGCCACCGAGGGCGCGGCGATCAGCCGCACCACGCGGCTCTTGCCGGCCAGTGATAGTTGCTCTGCTGCAAGTGCGATGCGGTCCAGACTGGCCTTGACCTCGGCATAGAAGGCCAGGGCCGCTTCTGTGGGTTCCACGCCACGCGACTGGCGTAAAAACAACGGCTGTTCGAAATACTCTTCCAGTGACTTGATCTGCTGGCTGACCGCGCTATGGGTGATGAAAAGTTCATGCGCCGCCAGCGTCAGACTCCGCGTCCGGACTGCCGCTTCGAACACTTTGAGGGCTTTCAACGGGGGCAGGGAAGACGACATGATGTAAGAAAAACTTATAGTGGTGTCGGAAAATGTTGCTTTGCAAACGCCAGGGGCGACCTTATTCTTCAATCACCCAAACGTTAAACAGAAGGAAGTTGCAATGAACTCCGTGAGTATATTGGCAAAAGATGCCGGTTTTTCTAACAATTTGCGCTCGCTGGTCGAGCTGGTGAAGTTTGCCGTCCAGCAAGTCATCGCCGCCCACGCCCTCAAGCCTGTGCGCAACGATGCTGCCGAGATGCAGGATGCCGCCTATTTCGACGGCGTGACCGATCATTTCGAGATGGAAGTCCGTCTGCGTCAACTGGATCACAGCCATCTGCACGCCGTGTGGAAGCTGCAATCGCAGATCTGATACCGACTTCGACTATCGACGGTAGGTCGGCCGCATTCCGGCGCGACGCGCAAGTTGAAATACCGGTAGATGTCAGCAGTACCTGCAGCACCAGGCCCGATGCGCCTGAAGAAAAAAGAAGAGACCGGTTCCGTATGGTCGGAACCGAAGGCGGCACCAGCCGCAGCCCAGTAGCATCGCACCCCCAGCAGCATCGCAGCCGCGATGCAGGCAGCCCAGCGCCGCAGAACCTGTCCCCGCCATTAGCGGGGATTTGTCGTTTACGGCACCCGGATTGACGTCTGCCTTTTACGGGCGCTTCTCCAGCAGCCGCATGGCACCGAACAGCTGCTGCATGCCGCTGTGTTCGATGAAGCTCAGGTTATAGGGATGCTCGGCCACGGCACGCGGGAAGGACTGCACCAGCGGCAGGCTGTCCAGCTGTTCGGCGATCTTGCCCCACAGGACGAGGGTGGGCAAGGGCGTCGCCTGTTGTGCACCGTGCTCGGCCAGGGCGCGCAGCACGGTATCGAAGAAGGGCTTCCAGGCCCGGGCGTCCTTGACCGGCGCCACGTGGGCGCGGAAGACCAGGCTGGCATTGAGCAGCAGGAAGCCGTGCGCCGTCAGGTTGTCCTGCAGGTCGGCCAGGGTCTGGATGGTGCCGGCGGTATCGGCCTGGGCCTGGGCCGCAATGCCGGCGAGGGCGTCGCCACTGGTCTGGCCGGCTGGCACGCGGCCATCGGCCACCAGCAGCATCTTCATGAAATTGCGCAGCGAGGTGGCGCGATTGACCTGCTTGGACAAGCCCTTGTCCGACCACAGCGACCCCACCGCCCCATCCATGAAGCACACCCCGGTGGCGCTGGCCGCGCGCGGGTAGGGGCCTTCGCCCACCAGCACGTAACGCACCTGGTCCATAGGCTGGCGGAAGGCGGCGAAGAGCCGGCCTTCGGTGGGCAGGTAGTCATCCTGGGCGAGTGCCCCCAGGTAGGCCGGATCGGCCTGCTGGATCGCCTCCAGCCCGGCGCGCAAGGCCGGGTGCCAGGAAGAGTGGGCGCTGCGGATCAGGTCCAGCAGCGCGGTGGGCAGGGCGGGAAAGGGCGTGGCGGCGGGAGTGGCGGTAGACATGGGCGGGAAAGGCAGACGGCCGTAGCGATAAAGTGGCGGCATTGTATACCGCCTGATCGCCAGGCCGGCCTTCCCATGGCGCCTACCCTGGCGCCTGCGGTCAGGCGACGGCCGTATCGCTGCCGGGCGCGCCGAAGAGTTGCTGCTTCAGCACGTGCAACTGGTCGCGGGCGGCGGCCGCCTTTTCGAACTCCAGATTCTTGGCGTGTTCCTGCATCTGCTTTTCCAGGCGCTTGATCTCCTTGCTGATCTGCTTCTCGCTCATGGACTCGTAGTTCTTCTTCTCTTCGGCCACCATCAGCTCGCTGCGAGCCTGGGCCGGGTTGAAGACGCCGTCGATCAGTTCGCGGATTTCCTTCTTGATGCCGGTGGGGACAATGCCGTTGGCTTCGTTGAAAGCCATCTGCTTGGCGCGGCGGCGCTCGGTCTCGCCGATGGCCTTGTGCATGGAGTCGGTCACCACGTCGCCATAGAGGATGGCCATGCCGTTGAGGTTACGGGCCGCGCGGCCGATGGTCTGGATCAGGCTGCGTTCGGAACGCAGGAAGCCTTCCTTGTCCGCATCCAGGATCGCCACCAGCGAGACTTCGGGAATGTCCAGGCCTTCGCGCAGCAGGTTGATGCCGACCACCACATCGAAGGTGCCCAGGCGCAGGTCGCGGATGATCTCCACGCGCTCCACGGTGTCAATGTCGCTGTGCAGGTAGCGCACCTTGATACCGTTGTCGGAGAGGAATTCAGTCAGCTGCTCGGCCATGCGCTTGGTCAGTGTGGTCACCAGGACCCGTTCGTCGCGGGCGACGCGGTCGTTGATTTCCTGCATGAGGTCATCCACCTGGGTGGTGGCGGGACGCACGGAAATGATCGGGTCCACCAGGCCGGTGGGACGTACCACCTGTTCCACCACCTGGTCGGAATGGGTGTTTTCGTAGTCGGCCGGGGTGGCCGAGACGAAGATGGTCTGGCGCATCTTCTTCTCGAACTCGTCGAACTTCAGCGGCCGGTTGTCCAGCGCCGAGGGCAGGCGGAAGCCGTAGTCCACCAGGTTCACCTTGCGCGCACGGTCACCGTTGTACATGCCGTTCAACTGACCGATCAGGACGTGCGATTCATCCAGGAACATCACCGCATCCGGCGGCAGGTAGTCCACCAGGGTGGGCGGCGGATCGCCCGGCTTGGCGCCGGAGAGATGGCGCGAGTAGTTCTCGATGCCCTTGGTGAAACCGATCTCGGTCATCATCTCGATGTCGAAGCGGGTGCGCTGTTCCAGCCGCTGTTCTTCGATGAGCTTGTTTTCCTTGCGGAAGAATTCCAGGCGCTCGGCCAGTTCCTGCTTGATGGTCTCGATGGCGCGCAGCACCGTGGAGCGCGGCGTGACGTAGTGCGAGCCGGGGTAGATGGTGAAGCGTGGAATCTTCTGGCGCACGCGGCCGGTCAGCGGGTCGAACAATTGCAGGCTGTCGATCTCGTCATCGAAGGTCTCGATGCGCACCGCCAGTTCAGCGTGCTCGGCGGGGAACACGTCGATGGTGTCGCCGCGTACGCGGAAGGTGCCACGGCCGAAGTCCACTTCGTTGCGGGTGTACTGCATCTGGATCAGGCGGGCGATGACGTCGCGCTGCGAAACCTTGTCCTTGGCGCGCAGGGTCAGGATCATCTGGTGATATTCATTGGGATTACCGATACCGTAGATGGCCGAGACGGTGGCCACGATCACCACGTCGCGCCGCTCCATCAGCGACTTGGTGCAGGACAGGCGCATCTGCTCGATGTGTTCGTTGATCGAGGAATCCTTCTCGATGAACAGGTCGCGCTGGGGGACGTAGGCTTCGGGCTGGTAGTAGTCGTAGTAGCTGACGAAGTATTCCACCGCATTGTGCGGAAAGAATTCGCGGAACTCGCTGTAGAGCTGTGCCGCCAGCGTCTTGTTGGGCGCGAACACGATGGCCGGGCGCCCCAGGCGGGCGATGGTATTGGCCATGGTGTAGGTCTTGCCTGAGCCGGTCACCCCCAGCAGGGTCTGGTAGAACAGACCGTCGTGGACGCCTTCGACCAGCTTGTCGATGGCCGCCGGCTGGTCGCCGGCCGGCGGGAAGACCTGGTAGAGCTTGAAGGGCGAGTCGGGAAAGGTGATGAACTTGCTCTCGTCCAGCTCGGTGCTAATGGGGGTCAGTTCTGCCATGGTGTCGCTCGCCTCTGTCGCTCGTTTGCTCGGTGGGCCGCCGCAGTGCGCAGGGTCGGAGCAATGCCCGGATTCGGGGCATTGCGCGCAGGCAATGTGGTGGCGTGAATATTCATCAAATGCTGCCGGGATGTGGAAGTTCAAGACGCAAACGGCATGCCGGGATCAGCGCGACCGGACGCAAAGTGGCGTCAGGCGGCAGCTCATCGGTGCCAGACCGCGACACTGCGCGGCGCGGGTTATGTCGGCTCTGCATGGGCTCATGCAGATTCGGCAGGCAATTCACCCCGGCTGTATCTGTGATTGGGCATCCACTTTTGTTAGAATGCAGCGTTGCAAAAAGGTGCATGTCCGGCCGCTTGGACCTGCATCCATTTCCTTCTGCTGCGCTTTGTTGCAGCTAACTTTTCATGTTATCACGATGAACGCACCTGTCTCCGCCTCCCTGTTTTCCGCCATCGAAATGGCGCCGCGCGACCCTATCCTGGGCGTGACCGAAGCCTATAACGCCGACCAGAACCCGGCCAAGACCAATCTGGGCGTGGGTGTCTACTACGACGACAACGGCAAGGTCCCCCTGCTGGAATGCGTGAAGAAAGCCGAGGCGGAACTGGCGGCCAAGCTGGCCCCGCGTACCTACCTGCCCATCGACGGCCTGGCCACCTACGACCGCGCCGTGCAGGAGCTGGTCTTCGGCGCCGGCAGCGCCGTGGTGACCGAAAAGCGTGCGATCACCGTGCAGGCCCTGGGCGGCACCGGTGCCCTGAAGCTGGGCGCCGACTTCCTGAAGCACTTCTCGCCGGCCGGCACCGAAGTCTGGATCAGCGACCCAAGCTGGGAAAACCACCGCGCCCTGTTCGAGATGGCCGGCTTCAAGGTCAACGCCTATCCCTACTATGACCCCTCCACCCGCGGCGTGAACTTCGCCGGCATGCTGGACGCCTTGAAGACCATGAAGGCCGGTTCGGTCGTGCTGCTGCACGCCTGCTGCCACAACCCCACCGGCGCCGATCTGACCGACGACCAGTGGACCCAGGTCATCGAAGTGGTGACCTCGCGCGGCCTGGTCCCGTTCCTGGACATGGCCTACCAGGGCTTTGGCGACGGTATCGCCGAAGACGGCCAGGTGGTGCGCCGCTTCGCCGAAGCCGGCGGCCCGCTGTTCGTGTCGAACTCCTTCTCCAAGTCCTTCTCGCTGTATGGCGAACGCGTCGGCGCACTGTCCATCGCCGCCGCCAGCGCCGAGGAAGCCGCCCGCGTGCTGTCGCAACTGAAGCGCGTGGTCCGCACCAACTACTCCAACCCGCCGATCCACGGTGGCCAGGTGGTCGCTACCGCCCTGGCATCGCCCGAACTGCGCAAGCTGTGGGAAGACGAGCTGGCCGAGATGCGCGTGCGCATCCGCGAAATGCGTCAGCTGCTGGTCGCCAAGCTGAAGGAAAAGGCGCCCAGCCACGACTTCGATTTCGTTACCCGCCAACGCGGCATGTTCTCCTACTCGGGCCTGACCAAGGCCCAGGTGGATCGCCTGCGCAACGAGTTCTCGATCTACGCCGTCGACACCGGCCGCATCTGCGTGGCCGCATTGAACAGCAAGAACATCGACGCCGTCGTCAACGCCATCGCCAAGGTGCTGTAATGCGTTTTCCCGCCTTGTCTGCGGATGGGGCGGGAGCGGCATTTCTCCTATGAAGAAATGGCAATTTCCCTGAAAAAAGTTTTGACATGAAGTAAAAATCGGGTCATAATCTTTTTCTCAGCTGTTCCCTGATAGCTCAGTCGGTAGAGCGACGGACTGTTAATCCGCAGGTCCCTGGTTCGAGTCCAGGTCGGGGAGCCAAAGAATGCGAAGGCCTCGCAAGCAATTGCGGGGCCTTTTCAATGTGTGTGTGGCCTGTGATGCAGGTCGTGCGCAAGGGCGGCAGGGCTATGCCGCCACGATGCAGAACGGTGTAAAAAATTTTCGTTTTCCTCTCTGGTCATTCGGAAAAAAATCGTTCATAATCGCGCCCTCAATTGATCCCTGATAGCTCAGTCGGTAGAGCGACGGACTGTTAATCCGCAGGTCCCTGGTTCGAGTCCAGGTCGGGGAGCCAGAATACGAAAGCCTCGCAAGTTTCTTGCGGGGCTTTTTTGTTTTTGTCCTGCGGTCATGGCAGCCGTCTTGGGTGCTGCGCCAGATTTTGGCTCAATTGAGCTAGAATATGGCGCATGACGACGCTCGCCGATGCTCTTTTCTCCAAATCCACGCAAGCCATTCTGGGGCAGCTTTTCCTGCATCCGGAAGGGATGCATCTGCGTGCCTTGATGAGCAGCACCGGCCTGGGGTCGGCCTCGGCCCAGCGTGAACTGGGCAAGCTGACCGGCGCCGGATTGCTGCTCAAGGAAGAGATGGGCCGGGTGCAGTTGTACAAGCCCAATCCGGCCTCTCCGATTTTTTCGGAATTGAGCGCCATCGTGCGCAAGACCTTTGGCGTGGCCGATGCCATCAGAGCTATGCTCCTGCCTTTCGCAGCGCGCATCGACCGGGCTTTCATCTATGGGTCGGTCGCCAAGGGGCAGGACACCGCCGCCAGCGATATCGACCTGTTGATGGTGGCGGACGACGTGGGTAGTGCTGATCTCTACCCGGAACTGGTCGCGCTGGAATCCCGCCTGGGCAGGAAGATTTCGTTGAAGGTCTATCGTCCTGCCGAATTCCAGAAGAAGCTGGCTGCCCGGCATCACTTTCTCATGGCGGTGATGGCGGGGCCGGTCATCGACCTGATCGGAGTGCAGGATGGGCATCAATGAGCTGGAAAACCTTCTACGGCTTGGTCAACTGAAGGCGGAGCCTCCTGCGAATGCAGAAATCGAGATCCATCTGCAAAGCGGTCGTGATCGCCTGCGCGATGCTCTGTTGCCCGGCTTATCGCTGTCAAGCCGGTTTCTGCTGGGCTACAGCGCGGCCTACGCCTTTTCACTGGCGGCGCTACCTCGCCAGGGATTTCGTCCGGTGAACCGCTACGTCGTATTCCAGTGCCTGCCGCATACGCTGGGCGTGGGACCGGAGATCTGGCGGCTCCTGGCCCAGGCCCACGACGTGCGCAACGGCTTTGAATATGAGGGCAGTGACGAGGTGACGGAGGACCTCGGGCTCCAGGTCATCCGTTGCGCCGAAGTATTGGACAGATTGCTGTAGTCCTGACCACCCGCAGGGTGCTGCCGCGCTTCAATCCTGCCCCTCAAACGCTGCTAGAATCGGCATCCCCTCCGAACAGCCAGGACATTCCCATGAGCGAACCCATTCGTCTGACCCAGTACAGCCATGGTGCCGGTTGTGGCTGCAAGATTTCACCGCAGGTGCTGGAAGTGATCCTCGCCGGTAGTGGCGCCCAGCATCTGGACCCCAAGCTGTGGGTGGGCAACGCCTCCCGCGACGACGCTGCCGTCTATGCCATCGACGAAGAGCGTGGCGTGGTCTCGACCACCGATTTCTTCATGCCCATCGTCGACGATCCCTTCGACTTCGGACGCATCGCCGCCACCAATGCCATCAGCGACATCTACGCCATGGGCGGCGACCCGCTGATGGCCATCGCCATCCTCGGCTGGCCGGTCAATGTGCTGCCGCCTGAGGTGGCGCGTGAAGTGGTGCGCGGCGGCCGCGCGGCCTGCGATGCGGCCGGCATCCCGCTGGCCGGTGGCCATTCCATCGATGCGCCGGAGCCCATCTTCGGCCTGGCCGTGACGGGCGTGGTCGACAAGCGCAATATGAAGCGCAATGACACCGCCACCGCCGGTTGCCTGCTCTATCTCACCAAGCCGCTGGGCATCGGCATCCTCACCACCGCCGAGAAAAAGGGCAAGCTGCGTGCCGAAGACGTGGGCAGCGCGCGTGACTGGATGTGCAAGCTCAACCAGCCCGGCAGCCGCTTTGGCAAGCTGGCCGGGGTGACCGCCATGACCGATGTGACCGGCTTCGGCCTGCTGGGTCACCTGGTCGAGATGTGCGACGGCAGTGGCCTGACGGCGCGCATCGAATCGGGGCGCGTACCCAGCCTGCCGGGCGTGCCGTATTACCTCGCCGAAGGCTGCGTGCCGGGTGGTACCTTGCGCAATTTCGAGAGCTATGGCGCCAGGATCAGCCCGCTGAGCGATAGCCAGAAGCACCTGCTGTGCGACCCGCAAACCAGCGGCGGCTTGCTGGTGGCGGTGCGTCCCGAGGCCAATCCCGAATTCCTCGCCACGGCGGCTGCGCTGGGCCTGGAACTGGCCCCCATCGGCGAACTGGTGGAACGACAGCGATACGCCGTCGAGGTCCTCTGATGGCCGATATCCAGCCCAGTCAGGCGCTGTTTCTGGCCGATACGCCCATGCTCGATGCGCGGGCGCCGGTGGAATTCGGCAAGGGGTCGTTTCCGACGGCAGTGAACCTGCCGCTGATGAACGATAGCGAGCGCCATCAGGTCGGCCTGCGCTACAAGGAGGAGGGGCAGCAATCGGCCATCGAACTGGGTCACCAACTGGTCAGCGGCCCGGTCAAGGAAGCGCGCATTGCCGCCTGGGCGCGATTTGCGCAGGCGCATCCTGACGGCTGCCTGTACTGTTTTCGCGGCGGTCTGCGCTCGCAGATCACCCAGCAATGGTTGAAAAGTGAAGCCGGCATCGCCTATCCCCGCGTGGCTGGCGGCTACAAGGCGCTGCGGCATTTCCTGATGCAGTCCATCGAAGAGGCGCTGGCGCAATGCCAGTTCGTGGTAGTGGGCGGCATGACCGGCAGCGGCAAGACCGATGTGCTGCTGCAGCTGGACAATGCGCTGGATCTGGAAGCCTACGCCAACCACCGTGGCTCCAGCTTCGGCAAGCGCGCTTCGGCGCAGCCGGCACCCATCGATTTCGAGCACCGGCTGGCGATTGCCATGATCAAGCTGCGTGCGCAGGGCCATCACTGGTTCGCGCTGGAAGACGAGAGCCGCCTGATCGGTGCCTGCGCCTTGCCACTGGCGCTGCACCAGCGCATGCAGAGTCTGCCCATGGTGTGGCTGGAAGACAGCCGGGCAGGGCGCGTGGAGCGCATCCTGCGCGATTATGTCAGTGGCTTGAGCGAGGAGTATCTGGCGCTGGACCCGCGCCACGGTTTCGAACGCTATCGGGCCCATTTGCTGGCCGCGCTGGGCAAGCTGGTCAAGCGCCTGGGCGACCAGCGCTACCGGCAGTTGCTGCAGCTGATGGAAACCGCCCTGGCGCGCCAGGAGAAAGATGGCGTGGTCGACCTGCACCGGGCCTGGATCGAGTCCCTGCTGACGGACTACTACGACCCGGTCTATGCCTTCCAGCGCGAAGCCAAACGCTCGCGCCTGCTGTTCGCAGGCAACCAGGCCGAGGTGGTCGACTTCCTGCGCCAGCATCGGCCGCAGCCTATGTCGATGGCGCAAGCCCAGGCCTGAGCAGGCCCTAGAACAGGGCCACGGCGGCCAGACCGCTGGCCGCACCGATCAGGATTGTCATGACGGTCACCGTCACCAGCACGCGCGGCGTGAAGGAGCTGCGCAGCATCAGCAGCGAGGGCAGGCTGATGCTGGGCAGTGTCATCAGCAGCGCCACAGCCGGACCGACGCCCATGCCCAGGGACAGCATGGATTGCACGATGGGGATTTCGGCTGCCGTCGGGATCACGAACAGCGTGCCCACCACGGCCAGCGCCACGATCCACAGCAGGCTGTTGCCCATGCTGGCATCCACCTGCGGGAACAGCCATACACGGGCCGCGCCCAGGGCCAGGACCACCACGATGTAGATCGGGATCGTGCTCCAGAACAATTGCCAGAGTTGACGACCCCAGCGAAGCAGGAAGGGGCGGGCGCTGTCTGCCTGTTCGCCTTGATCTGCCTGGGCTACGGCATCCAGTGCGGCTTGCGGCAGAGCTGCTGGCTGCGCCTGGGCCTGCGAGACGCGCTGCGCCACCAGCGCCACGCCCACCACCAGCAAGATACCCGCCACCAGCCGCAGCGCAGCCATCTGCCAGCCCAGCACGAAGCCCATGAATACCAGCGTGGCCGGATTGAGTACCGGATTGGCCATCCAGAAGGCCAGCGCCGCCCCGACCGATACCTGCTGGCGGCGCATGCCGGCCACCACGGGTGCGGCGCAGCAGCTGCACATCATGCCGGGCAGTGCAAACAGGCCGCCACGCAGCGTGGAGCCCAGACCGGCGCGGCCGAACACGCGCAACAGCCAGTCGCGCGGAACCAGGACCTGTACCAGCGACCCCAGCAATACGCCCAGTACGGCGGCCTTCCAGATCGCTGCGAAGTAGACACCGGCATATTCCAGCGCCGCCGACCACGGCGCCGTCGGTGCGTTGGACAGGATGGACGCGCCGATGCTGTGTTTGTCGGCGGCCACAAAAGACTTCAGGTAATACGGCGACCACTTGACGTAATACAAGCCGATGGCCGCCACCAGCACGAACAGCAGGGGTTTGAGCCAGGGGGCTGCCGGGCGCGATGGTGGCAGGGAGGGAGAGGTATTCATGGTTGAAGCATGGGAATGGACGAATGCGCGCATGATACGCGTGCCGGCGCGCTACGTCAGGTGCGGCCAGCATGTCGTACAACTTCATCTGGTGCGAAGGCGCTTCTAACCCGTTTGCATGGTCCCCACGAGCGGCTGCCGGGACGTGTGGATGTGTCGGTAAATGGTCGCTTGGCCCGCGCCGATGGCGGGGTTCAGGCCTCTGCCCGGGGGTAGTCGGCGGCCCGGCCAGGAAAAGCATTCATCGCTTGCGGTTGGCTTTCTTCCTGTTATACTGCGCGTGCTGTTGTATGACGTCTTATAACAATTCAATCGATACCCATCAACAACAATACGTCAAGGGATGTCCGCGCCCACCGGGCCGGCCCTGCAAGGCGAGTCGAGACCTGGAGAAAGCAATTGGCGCAAAGCAATGACACCGGCCTGGCCGGCGGGGCGGGCAAGCCCACCCATATCCGTTACCTGATCCTGTTCCTGCTGTTCGTGGTGACCACGGTCAATTATGCCGACCGCGCCACCCTGTCCATCGCCGGCTCGGCGATGAAGACCGAGTTGTCGCTGGACCCGGTGATGATGGGCTACATCTTCTCGGCCTTCAGCTGGGCCTATGTGCTGGCGCAATTGCCGGGCGGCTGGCTGCTGGACCGTTTCGGTTCCAAGAAGATCTACATGTGGAGTATCGGTCTGTGGTCGGTCTTCACTTTCCTGCAAGCGGGTGTGACCTGGATGAGCACCGGGGCGGCCGTGATGTCGCTGTTCCTGCTGCGCTTCATGGTGGGTCTGGCGGAGGCGCCGTCCTTCCCGGCCAACGGCCGTATCGTGGCGGCCTGGTTCCCGACCAAGGAACGCGGCACGGCGTCGGCCATCTTCAACTCGGCGCAGTATTTCGCGGCCGTGCTGTTCACGCCGCTGATGGCCTGGATCGTCCATACCTATAGCTGGCACCATGTGTTCACGGTGATGGGCGTGGTCGGCATCGCGCTGGCGCTGATCTGGGGCAAGATCATCTACAGCCCCAAGGACCATCCGCGCATCAACCAGGCCGAGCTGCAGCACATCGAGTCCGGCGGTGGCCTGGTGGACATGGACAACCGCAAGGTGGCTGCACCCTCCACCAAGGGCAAGGGTTATATCCGCCAGCTGCTGTCCAACCGCATGCTGCTGGGCGTGTATATCGGCCAGTACTGCATCAACGTGATCACCTATTTCTTCCTGACCTGGTTCCCGGTGTATCTGGTGCAGGAGCGCGGCATGTCCATCCTCAAGGCCGGTTTCGTGGCCTCGATCCCGGCGGTGTGCGGCTTCATCGGCGGCGTGGTCGGCGGGCTGATCTCGGATCGCCTGATCAAGAGCGGCATGTCGGTGACCTGGTCGCGCAAGATCCCCATCGTGGGCGGCATGCTGCTGTCCATGACCATGATCCTGTGCAACTATGTCGAGGCACAGTGGATGGTGGTGGGCATCATGGCGCTGGCCTTCTTCGGCAAGGGCGTGGGCGCACTGGGCTGGGCCGTGGTGGCCGATACCGCACCCAAGCAGATCGTGGGCTTGTCGGGTGGATTGTTCAACATGTTCGGTAACGTGGCCGGCATTACCACTCCGATCGTCATCGGCTACATCGTCAAGGAAACTGGTTCCTTCTCGGGCGCGCTGGTGTTCGTGGGTGTCAATGCACTGATCACGGTGATCAGCTATCTTGTCATCGTCAAGGAAATCAAGCGCGTCGAACTGAAGGACGCCTGAGGACCTTGCCGGCGGCCGTCGTCCTGACGCGCCGCCGTTTCATTTGATTCGCAGCATTCTGTCGTATGGGACTTAGCATGAGCAACGATATCGCCGCCAGCCAGGCAACCACCCCGCGCTACATCATGATGAACGACACCGACAATGTCGCCATCGTCGTCAACGACGGCGGCCTGCCGGCCGGCACCGTCTTCCCGGATGGCCTGACCCTGGTCGACCGTGTTCCCCAGGGCCACAAGATCGCCTTGCGCGACCTCAAGCAGGGCGAGGCCATCACGCGCTATGACGTGGCCATCGGCTATGCGGTGCGCGATATTCCCAAGGGCAGCTGGATCGAGGAATCGCTGGTGCAGATGCCGCCGGCCCGCGAACTGGACAACCTGCCCATCGCCACCAAGAAGCCGGCGCCGCAGCCGCCGCTGGAAGGCTATACCTTCGAGGGTTATCGCAATGCCGATGGTTCGGTCGGTACCCGCAACCTGCTGGCCATCACCACCACCGTGCAATGCGTGGCGGGCGTGGTGGAGCACGCGGTCAAGCGCATCCGCGCCGAACTGTTGCCCAAGTATCCCAATGTGGAAGATGTGGTGGCGCTAGAGCATACCTATGGCTGCGGCGTGGCCATCGATGCGCCCAATGCCGGCATCCCCATCCGCACGCTGCGCAACATCAGCCTGAATCCCAACTTCGGCGGCCAGGCCATGGTGGTCAGCCTGGGTTGCGAAAAGCTTCAGCCCAATCGCCTGCTGCCTGAAAACATGATCCCCATCCACAAGGCCGGCGAGCCCTATGTGGTCTGCCTGCAGGATGCGGAGCACGTG
The DNA here is from genome assembly GCF_022627865.1 of Herbaspirillum sp. C7C2. Taxonomy (NCBI): domain Bacteria; kingdom Pseudomonadati; phylum Pseudomonadota; class Betaproteobacteria; order Burkholderiales; family Oxalobacteraceae; genus Herbaspirillum; species Herbaspirillum sp. C7C2. The sequence continues at coordinate 75,481 of NZ_JABXGI010000017.1, read as the reverse complement.
GGCTTCAACTCCATGATCGACTCCATCATGAAGATGGCCGAGGCGCGCCTGACCGAGCTCGACAAGCGCCGTCGCGAAACCTGCCCGGCCTCCGACCTGGTGGTGGGCGTGCAGTGCGGTGGCAGCGATGCCTTCTCCGGCGTGACCGCCAACCCCGCCGTGGGCTTCGCCACCGACCTGCTGGTGCGGGCCGGGGCGGCGGTGATGTTCTCGGAGGTGACCGAGGTCCGTGACGGCATCGACCAGCTGACCTCGCGCGCGGTCAACGAGGACGTGGCGCAGGCCATGATCCGCGAGATGGACTGGTACGACAACTACCTCAAGCAGGGCGGCGTGGACCGCAGTGCCAATACCACCCCCGGCAACAAGAAGGGCGGTCTGGCCAATATCGTCGAGAAGGCCATGGGTTCCATCGTCAAGTCCGGCTCCAGCCCGATCTCGGGCGTGCTTGCGCCGGGCGACAAGCTGCAGCAGAAGGGCCTGATCTACGCCGCCACGCCGGCCTCCGACTTCATCTGCGGCACGCTGCAGCTGGCCGCCGGCATGAACCTGCATATCTTCACCACCGGCCGTGGCACCCCCTATGGCCTGGCAGCGGTGCCGGTGATCAAGGTCGCCACCCGCAACGACCTGGCGCGGCGCTGGCACGACCTGATGGACGTCAATGCCGGTCGCATCGCCAGCGGCGAGGCCAGCATCGAGGACGTGGGCTGGGAACTGTTCCAGCTGATGCTGGACGTGGCCAGCGGCAAGAAGCGCACCTGGGCCGAGCAGTGGAAACTGCATAACGCGCTGACCCTGTTCAATCCGGCGCCAGTGACCTGATCCTTCCTTGGGGCCCGCTTGCGGGTCCTTTTTTTTGCTTCAGTTTTTCGAACAACAATATGAATCGACAGGAGACACCATGAGCCACGACAACGCCCGCAACCCTTCCGCCACCCCGTCCCGCCTTGCCACCTTGATCGCCACCTCCGTCCTCAGCCTGGCCGCTGTCCAGGCCGGCGCCGCCACGGTGGCCTATGTCTCCAATGCCGACAGCCAGGACATCTACGTGCTGCGCCTCAATGGCGACGGCAGCGTGAACCTGATCGACCGGGTCGACACCGGCAGTACCGTCATGCCGCTGGCCATCAGCCCCGATCACAAATACCTGTATGCCTCGCTGCGCGGCCAGCCTTACTCGGTGCTCAGCTACGCCATCGACCCCGCCAGCGGCATGCTCAAGGTGCTTTCCAAGACGCCGCTGGCCGACAACATGGCCAACATCGCCACCGACCGCACCGGGCGCTACCTGCTGGCGGCGTCTTACTCCGGCAACAAGATCTCGGTCAATGCCATCGGTGCCGATGGCGTGGTGCAGACCCCGCCGCTGGCCGTGATCCCCACCGGCAAGAACGCCCACTCGGTACAGGTGGACCCCGACAATACGCACGTCTTCGCCAGCAACCTGGGCAGCGATGTGATCCTGCAATACCGCTTCGACGCCGCCACCGGCAAGCTCACTGCCAACACGCCGCCCGCAGTCAGTACCCAGGCCGGGGCGGGGCCGCGTCATTTCGTGTTTTCACGGGACCTGCGTTTCGTCTACTCGACCAATGAGCTTGATGCCACCGTCAGTACCTATGCCTATGACCGTCAGAACGGCACGCTCAGCCTGCTGGGTAGCGACTCGCTCCTGCCGGAGGGCTTCAAGACCAGCGAGCAACTGGCCGCGGCCGATCTGCACCTGACCCCGGACGGCCGTTTCCTTTACGCTTCCGAGCGCACCTCCAATACCCTGACCGGCTTCAAGGTCGATCCCGCCAGCGGCAAGCTCACCCGCATCCTCAACATACCCACCGAAACCCAGCCGCGCGGCTTCAACATCGACCCGCGTGGCCGCTACCTGCTGGCGGTCGGGCAGAAGGCCGGCCTGACCAGCTACGCCATCGACCGCGATACTGGCGCCCTCACGCCGGTCTTGCGCTATACCCTGGGCCGCAACCCCAACTGGGTCGAGATCATCGACCTGCCCTGATCCTTCCCCTTACAGCCCCGGGCCACCTCTGCCCAGCGTCTGATGGGCGACCGGCCTTGTCATGATGTTCATATGACAAGGCCAATTTCTGTCTCTTTTGCACGCAGCTTGATCCAGGACAGGCGGCGCCTCGCGTTGCCATTGCACAATGCCGCCTGACAGCCTGCTGACCGCTCTAACCGGGAAATAGGGTGGTTTTGGTCTGGTTGCCGTCCGATTGCAGAGGGGGCGGCTGCTGTATCGTCAAGTGCTAGTCTCATTTCTAATGTTGTCCAAAAATTAAGCGGAGAGAGGGAATGCGGAATCTTACGGTTCGCTTCAGCCTGATGAGCGCGCTTGCGCTGTTTTCTTGCATGATCGTGGTCGGTGCTGCGGTCGGTATCTTTGCCCTGGGCCGGGCCAATCATGCGACCGAGTATGTGCACGAGATCACCGAGCGCGCCTTGTTGATCAATGATGCCTACAAGGACACCACGCGCACCCGCGCAGCGCAGTCCCGCATCTATTCGACCTTGATGGAAAAGGGCGACCAGGCCGTGATCGACGCGGCCTTCAAGAGCGCCCAGACCACCTACGAACGTAGTCTCAAATACCTGGACGACTACGCCAAACTCCCCGATCTGGAGGGCCAGGATCCTGCCACCAAGACCGAATTGATCGAATCGGCCAAGGCCTTGAACGAGATCCTGAAGAAGGCCACCGAGGTGCTCAGGAGTGGTGATGCCGCTGCCTATTCGCAGCTGAACAACAACTTCATCAGCAAGGGTGGCGCGCGCTTCTCGACCGCGCTGGACGTCTACCAGAAGCGTGCCATGGAGCTTAACGACAAGGCCACCACCGAACGCCAGCGTGAATACAACCTGGTGGTGTGGCTGGTCGTGGCCGGTCTCATCGGTGCCATGTTCCTGGTCATCGGCGTGCACTTCATGCTGCGCAACATCGTGCTCACGCCCCTCAATCGCGCCGTGCACCTGCTGGACCTGGTGGCCAATGGCGACCTGACCACCAAGGTCGACGTCGAGAGCAAGAACGAGATCGGTCGCCTGTTCGCGGCCATCCGCAGCATGCAGCAGGCGCTGCTGACGACGGTGTCCAGCGTGCGCAGCAGTTCCGACAGCATCGACACCAATGCCAAGGAAATCGCGGCCGGCAACATGGACCTGTCCTCGCGCACCGAGCAGCAGGCCAGCTCGCTGGAAGAGACCGCCGCCTCGATGGAGGAATTGACCGGCACCGTCAAGCAGAACGCCGAGAATGCCCTGCAGGCCAACCAGCTGGCGCATTCGGCTTCTTCCACCGCCAGCAAGGGGGGCGAGGTGGTATCGCAGGTGGTGGATACGATGCAGGCCATCAACGAATCCTCGCGCAAGATCGTGGACATCATCAGCGTGATCGACGGCATTGCCTTCCAGACCAACATCCTGGCGCTCAACGCAGCGGTGGAAGCGGCCCGTGCCGGTGAACAGGGACGCGGCTTTGCCGTGGTGGCGTCGGAAGTGCGATCCCTGGCTCAGCGCTCGGCCGCTGCTGCCAAGGAAATCAAGTCCCTCATCGACGATTCGGTGGACAAGGTCGAGGCTGGCAGCCAACTGGTCGAGCAGGCCGGGGCCACCATGAGCGAGGTGGTCACCAGCGTGCAGCGCGTCACCGACATCGTGGGCGAGATCGCCGAAGCCAGTCGCGAGCAGAGCACCGGGATCGAGCAGGTCAACCGGGCCATCACCCAGATGGACGAGGTGACCCAGCAGAACGCGGCGCTGGTGGAAGAAGCCGCGGCCGCCGCCCAGTCCTTGCAGGCGCAGGCCACCAACCTGGTGGCTGCAGTCAGCATCTTCAAGATCGATGCGCACCAGGTCGCCAGTGCGTCGGTCAAGGCGCGCCCCATGCCCAAGGCAGCACCGGCACCCCAGGCTGCGCCTGCGATGGCGTCGGTCAGCGCGCCGGTTGCGCCCAAGGCCGCTCCTGCTGCCGCGCCCAAGCTGCCCCCGGCCAAACCAACCAAGCCGGCCGGCGCATCGGCGAGCTCATCGGCCAGCGCCCGGGGCAAGGACGACGCCCAGGATTGGGAAGAGTTCTGAACCCATCATCAGGATGCCGGCCTGGCCGGACCTGAGTGGAAAGAAACCTCCGTCGCACTGGCGTCGGAGGTTTTTTTTCGTGCACCCACCCCGTCAGCGGGGCGGTCAAGCAAAAGGGCCGCAGATTTCTGCGGCCCCTTGGTCTTTCTGATTCTCATGCGAGCCCAAGCGGGCTCATTACATCCTTACTGCGGACCCAGCTTCTTGATCAGCGCAGCCAGCTCTTCATGCTCCTGCGGGGTGCAATCGGTCAGCGGGGTACGCACCGGACCGGCATCGTGACCCACGATCTTGGCACCGGCCTTGACGATGGAGACGGCGTAACCAGCCTTGCGGTTGCGGATTTCCAGGTAGGGCAGGAAGAAGTCGTCGATCAGCTTGCCCACGGTGGCGTGGTCGTCCTTGGCGATGGCTTCGTAGAACTGCACGGCCGTCTTGGGGATGAAGTTGAACACTGCCGAGGAGTAGACCGGCACGCCCAGTGCCTTGTAGGCAGCGGCGTACACTTCGGCCGTCGGCAGGCCACCCAGGTAGGTGAAGCGGTCGCCCAGCTTGCGGCGGATGTGCACCATCGGCTCGATCTCGCCGATGCCGTCCTTGAAACCGATCAGGTTCGGGCAGCGGTCGGCCAGCTTTTGCAGGGTCTCGGCGTTGAGCTTGCAGACGGCGCGGTTGTAGATGATCACGCCGAAATTGACCGATTTGCAGACCGCTTCCACGTGGGCGGCGATACCGTCCTGGCTGGCTTCGGTCAGGTAGTGCGGCATCAGCAGGATGCCGTGTGCACCCAGGCGTTCGGCTTCCTGGGCATAGGCGATGGCTGCGCGGGTGGAGCCGCCGGCACCGGCGATGATGGGCACCTTGCCACGGCAGGTATCCACGGCGGTGCGGATGATGTCCGAATACTCGCCCGGCACCAGAGAGAAGAATTCACCCGTGCCGCCAGCGGCGAACAGGGCGCTGGCGCCGTACGGAGCCAGCCATTCCAGGCGCTCGATATAGGTCTTGGGGCGGAAATCGCCCTGCTCGTCGAAGTCGGTCAGCGGGAAGGACAGCAGGCCGGAAGAGAGGATCTGTTTGAGGTCTTGGGGTGTGTACTGGGACATGTTTTCGCTCGACGCCGTTGGAAATCAGTTGGAAATAGGGTGGAAACGGAGGCCCGGGCGCAAGTCAGCGGGACGGACACCGGGTTCCGATCAAAACTGCATATGACATCAGTCATCGTACAACATAAGATTTCAGAAATCCAGCAATTTATTGTGACGTGTTGGACTAAGGAGGGGAGCCAGGGAGGAGGTGCTGCAGGTGAGTTGAGGCAGGGGGCGGAGGATGGTGTAGCGGCCGGGGGAGGGCTGGCGGGCGCCGACCGCTGGCAGTGCTTGTCTTGCCAGCGGTGGGGACGTGCGGTGGGATGAACTACACGGGGCTCAGCTGGCGTTGCCGGCTGCGCCCGATTCCGCTTCCTGCTGTGCCCGGCGCAGGCGCTCGCGGCTGTTGGTCAGGTGATTGCGCATGGCGGCGCGGGCGGCCTCGGCGTCGCCACGGGCGATGGCCTCAAAGATGTCTTCATGCTCGCGCTGCACGCGGTCCAGGTAGCTGGCCTGCTGGTCGTGCGCCAGTTCGGCGGTGTTGATGCGCTTGCGCGGGATCACGCCCATGCCCAGGTGGCTGATGATCTCGATGAAATAGCGGTTGCCGGTGGCATTGGCGATGGCGAAGTGGAAGCGGAAGTCCGGGCCTACCGTATCGCCGCCGGCTTGCTGGTTGGCGCGGAACAGGTCCAGCGCCTCGCGGATTTCCTGCAACTGTTCTTCGCTGCGGCGGGCGGCTGCCAGCCCGGCGGTTTCGGTTTCCAGGCTGATGCGCAGCTCCAGCAGCGCCAGCAGGTCGCGCATGGTGGTGATGGTGGCCGGGTCGATATTGATGTTGGAGCCTTTGCGGGCTTCCAGTACGAAGGTACCGATGCCGTGCCGGGTCTCCACCTGGCCGGCCGCCTGCAGGCGTGAGATGGCTTCGCGCACCACGGTGCGGGAGACACCCTGGGTCTGCATGATTTCGGATTCCGTTGGCAGCTTGTCGCCGGGTTTAAGGCTGCCATTGTCGATCATTGCCGACAACGCTGCCACGACCTCCTGCGACAGGCTCTGGGGCTTGCGGCGCGGGCGCAGCAGCGGATTGGGGGTATCGCTCACATCCATATCGTTCTGTTTCTTGGGAGGGCGGCGCTGGCGGACCCGGCTTGTGTTTTAGTGGGCGGTCCGCATCTGGCCAGAAGAAAATTGTCGCGCCATCTTACCAGATGGATCAAGAGGGTCGACGCCGATGCCAGCCGTAGCCCAGAGAGTAGCCCAATTTCGACAAGAGGTCAGACAAGTTTCCTTCCCAATTGCAGGAAATTTGATCTGGTCGCTTGGATGCTCCGACATTGCGCATGCACGGTACCTGACAGAATTACTCGGGTTTGATATACTTGACTCAAATATTCGGGAATTCAGGGCAGCCGGCACCGCCGGTTCATTTGTTTCTGGAGCGAACTCCATGCGTCTTACCACCAAAGGTCGTTTTGCCGTGACGGCGATGATTGATCTGGCCTTGCGCCAGGGCAAGGGCCCCGTCACGTTGTCGGCCATCAGCGAGCGCCAGGAAATTTCTCTATCATATCTGGAGCAATTGTTCGGCAAGTTGCGCCGACACCAGATCGTCGAGTCCGTGAGAGGGCCCGGCGGTGGTTACAACCTGGCACGCAAGGCCGCCGACGTCTCGGTGGCCGACATCATCATCGCGGTGGACGAACCGCTGGATGCGACCCAGTGCGGCGGCAAGGAAAACTGCCACAGCGCGGCGCACCCGGGCGGCACCCGCTGTATGACGCATGACCTCTGGTCTACCCTGAACGAAAAGATGGTCGAGTACCTGGATTCGGTATCGCTCCAGGATCTGGTCGACCAGCAAAAAGAACCCAAGCCGACGGAGCATCGTGCCGCCGACTCGCAGAGCGTGGTGGTGATGCACCGCCCGCAAGCCGCAGCCTGATTTGGAGCAAGGACCTATGAACGCACCCCTGGAAAAAAGCCTGCTGGAGACCATCAAGGCTCCGCACTTCCCGATCTACATGGACTACTCGGCGACCACCCCGGTCGATCCGCGCGTGGCCGACAAGATGATTCCCTACCTGCGCGAGCAGTTCGGTAATCCCGCTTCGCGCAGCCACATGTATGGCTGGACCGCCGAAAAGGCCGTGGAAGAGGCGCGTGAAGAAGTGGCCAAGCTGGTCAATGCCGATTCCCGCGAGATCATCTGGACCTCCGGTGCCACCGAGAGCAACAACCTGGCCATCAAGGGCGCGGCGCAGTTCTACAAGTCCAAGGGCAAGCACATCATCACCGTCAAGACCGAGCACAAGGCGGTGCTGGATACCTTCCGCGAACTGGAACGCGTGGGCTTCGAAGCGACCTACCTGCAGCCGCAGGACAACGGTCTGGTCACCGTCGAGCAGATCGCCGCGGCCGTGCGTCCGGACACCATCCTGGTCTCGGTCATGCTGGTCAACAACGAAATCGGCGTGATTCAGCCGGTGCCGGAAATCGGCGAGTTCTGCCGCTCCAAGGGCATCATCTTCCACAGCGATGCCGCCCAGGCTACCGGCAAGGTCAAGATCGACCTGGAAAACTGGAAGGTCGACCTGATGAGCTTCTCCGCCCACAAGAGCTACGGCCCCAAGGGCATCGGTGCCCTGTACGTGCGCCGCAAGCCGCGTGTGCGCATCGAAGCGCAGATGCATGGCGGCGGTCACGAGCGTGGCCTGCGCTCCGGTACCCTGGCCACCCACCAGATCGTGGGCATGGGCGAAGCCTTCCGCATCGCCCGTGAAGAGATGGACAGCGAACTGGCCCACATCCGCGCCATGCGCGATCGCCTGGCCAAGGGCCTGCAGGAAATCGAAGAGACCTATATCAACGGCGACATGGAACACCGCGTGCCGCACAACCTGAACGTGAGCTTCAACTACGTGGAAGGTGAATCGCTGATCATGGCCATCAAGGATATCGCCGTCTCTTCCGGTTCGGCCTGCACCTCGGCCAGCCTGGAACCGTCCTACGTGCTGCGCGCACTGGGCCGCAGCGATGAGCTGGCACACAGCTCGATCCGCTTCACCATCGGTCGCTTCACCACCGAGGAAGACATCGATTTCACCATCGATCTGATCAAGAGCAAGGTCGGCAAGCTGCGCGAACTGTCCCCGCTGTGGGACATGTACAAGGACGGCGTGGACCTGTCCACCATCCAGTGGGCAGCCCACTAAACACGGATTCTGCCAGCCATCGCCAGCAACCACAGCACAGTGCAGGGGCGATGGTCGATACCATCATCTAGGGAGCAAGAACATGTCTTATTCGGAAAAAGTACTCGATCACTATGAAAATCCCCGCAACGTCGGCGCCTTCGAAAAGGGCGACGACACGGTCGGCACCGGCATGGTCGGCGCCCCGGCCTGCGGCGACGTGATGAAGCTGCAGATCAAGGTCGGCGCCGATGGCGTGATCCAGGACGCCAAGTTCAAGACCTATGGCTGCGGTTCGGCCATCGCCTCCTCGTCGCTGGTGACCGAGTGGGTCAAGGGCAAGACCCTGGACGAAGCGCTGTCCATCAAGAACACCCAGATCGCCGAAGAACTGGCACTGCCGCCGGTGAAGATCCACTGCTCGATCCTGGCCGAGGACGCCATCAAGGCAGCGGTGCAGGACTACAAGGCCAAGCACGGCGCGGAACAGAAGGCCGCCTGATCGGCCTTTTGCGACAGCAGCTACCCGCTCCGCGGTTTTCGATTTCGTAAGGCAAGCATCATGGCAATCACGTTGACAGAGAAGGCAGCAAAACACATCAGCCGGTACATGGAACGTCGTGGCAAGGGCATCGGCCTGCGCCTGGGCGTGCGTACCACCGGCTGCTCCGGCCTGGCGTACAAGCTGGAGTACGTGGATGAGCAATCGTCCGAAGACACCGTCTTCGAGTCGCATGGCGTGCGTGTCTTCGTCGATCCCAAGAGCCTACCCTACATCGACGGTACCGAACTGGACTTCGCGCGCGAAGGCCTGAACGAAGGTTTCAAGTTCCAGAACCCGAACGTGAAGGATGAGTGCGGCTGTGGCGAAAGCTTCCGCATCTGACCCCTGCATCTGATTCTGCTTCTGAGTTTCTGAACTTCTGATCCTGAACCAAGCCGTCGCGCCGGCCCAGCCGCGAGGCGGCCAGTGCTTAGCCGATACCGTGACAGCCTCGTGATCGCTCCCTGCGGAGCTGACCCGGTCACCGTTTGCCGTCCCTGATGTGCCAAGCCTGTTGCAGTCCGACAGGCTTTTTATTTTTCAGCCATGCAAAACCACTACGACCTGTTCCAGTTGCCGCAGCGCTTCGCCATCGACCAGAAGGCGCTGGAGCAGGCTTACCACCAAGTGCAGAGCCAGGCCCACCCGGACAAGTTCGCTCACGCCAGCGATGCCGAAAAGCGCGTGGCCATGCAATGGGCCACCCGCGCCAACGAGGCCTACCAGACGCTGAAGAATCCCTTGAAGCGTGCGCGCTACCTGTGCGAACTGCACGGCGTGGACCTGCAGACCGAATCCAACACCGCCATGGCACCGGCCTTCCTGATGCAGCAGATGGAATGGCGCGAAACCCTGGACGACGCCAAGTCCGGCAAGGACCTCGATGCGCTGGAACAGCTCAACACCGCACTGCTGAGCGAGAAGAAGGCCGAGATCGGCCGCATCGAAGCGCTGCTGGACGCCGGCGACCACGCCGGCGCCGGCCAGCTGGTGCGCCAGCTGATGTTCCTGGACAAGTTCGGCGCCGAGATCGGCGACGCCTTCGCCCTGATCGAGGGCTGATCGCGGAGCCGCCACCATGCCCAACCTGTTCCTCTTCCTGCTGGCCGCGATGACGCTGACCCTGGCCCCCGGCCCGGACAACATCTACGTGCTCACGCGCGGTATCGCCCAGGGCCGCAAGGCGGGTCTGGTGGCCGCTGCCGGCTTCAGCTCGGGACTGATCTTCCATACTCTGCTGGCGGTGCTGGGCTTCGCTGCCGTGATCAAGGCCTATCCGCCGGCCTATCACGCCCTGCAATACGCGGGCGCGGCCTATCTCGGTTACCTCGGCTATCGCACCTTGCGCTCGGCCTCGGCGGGTATCGCGCTGGCCGGCGAAGGGCAGGGCGCGGCCGCCGTGCCGCTGCGTCGCATCTACTGGCAGAGCGTCCTGGCCAACATGCTCAATCCCAAGGTGACCCTGTTCTTCATCGCCTTCCTGCCGCAGTTCGTGCAGCGCGAAGCCGGTCACGAAGCCCTGCAGATGCTGGTGCTGGCCCTGGTGTTCATTGCCCAGGCCTTCCTCATCTTCAGCGCCATCGCATTGTTTTCCGGCACGGTCGGCGCCTGGTTCCGTCGCCGCGCCAACGCCTCCGTCCATCTGAACCGCCTTGCAGGTTGTGCCTTCATCGGCCTCGGCATCCGGATGGCCTTACCTGAATAACGCATCACGACGAGTCACATCACCTATGGCTTTACTGCAGATTTCCGAACCGGGCATGTCCACCGCGCCGCACCAGCGTCGCCTGGCCATCGGCATCGACCTGGGCACCACCAATTCGCTGGTGGCCACCGTGCGCAACAGCATCCCCGAAGTGTTGGCCGACGACGACGGCCGCGTGCTGCTGCCCTCGGTGGTGCGCTACCTGCCCAACGGCCACGCCAACATCGGCTACAAGGCACAGGCCGCGCAGACCACCGATCCGCGCAATACCATCATCTCGGTCAAGCGCTTCATGGGCCGTGGCCTGAAGGACATCGCCCACGCCGAGAACATGCCCTATGACTTCCAGGACCAGCCCGGCATGGTGCAGATCAAGACCGTGGCCGGCGTGAAGAGCCCGGTGGAGATATCGGCGCAGATCCTGGCCACGCTGCGCCAGACCGCCGAAGACGCCTTGGGCGACGACCTGGTGGGTGCCGTCATCACCGTGCCGGCCTACTTCGACGATGCCCAGCGCCAGGCTACCAAGGATGCCGCGCAACTGGCCGGCATCAACGTGCTGCGCCTGCTGAACGAACCGACGGCGGCCGCCATCGCCTACGGCCTGGACAATTCCTCCGAAGGCATCTTCGCGGTCTACGACCTGGGTGGCGGCACCTTCGATATATCCATCCTCAAGCTCACCCGTGGCGTGTTCGAAGTGCTGGCCACCGGTGGCGATTCGGCCCTGGGTGGTGACGACTTCGACCACCGCCTGTTCTGCTGGATCAGCCACGAAGCCCAGCTGCAGCCGCTGTCGGACGAAGACACCCGTCTCCTGATGGTCAAGGCACGTGAGGTCAAGGAACTGCTCTCCACCAAGGACGAAGTGCAGATCGACGCCGTGCTCCGCTCCGGCGAGGAAGTGCACCTCTCCATCACCGCCGCGCAATTCAACGAGATCACCCAGCACCTGGTGGCCAAGACCATGGCGCCGGTACGCAAGGCTCTGCGCGACGCCAGCCTGACCGTGGAAGACGTGGATGGCGTGGTGCTGGTCGGCGGTGCCACCCGCATGCCGCACATCCGCCGCGCCGTGGGCGAGTTCTTCAAGACCAATCCGCTGTCCAACATCGACCCCGACAAGGTGGTGGCGCTGGGCGCGGCCGTGCAGGCCAACCTGCTGGCCGGCAACCGTGCGCCGGGCGACGACTGGCTGCTGCTGGACGTGATTCCGCTGTCGCTGGGCATCGAAACCATGGGCGGCCTGGCCGAGAAGGTCATTCCGCGCAACTCCACCATTCCCTGTGCGCGTGCCCAGGAATTCACCACCTTCAAGGACGGCCAGACCGCCATGGCCATCCACGTGGTGCAAGGCGAGCGTGAACTGGTGGCCGACTGCCGTTCGCTCGCGCGTTTCGAACTGCGCGGCATTCCCCCCATGGCGGCCGGTGCGGCGCGCATCCGCGTGACCTACCAGGTCGACGCCGACGGCCTGCTGGCCGTGTCGGCCCGCGAGATGACCTCCGGCGTGGAAGCCTCCATCACCGTCAAGCCGTCCTATGGCCTGGCGGACGACGAGATCGCCCGCATGCTGCAAGAGTCCTTCAGTTCTGCCGATGAGGACATGCAACGTCGTGCCTTGCGGGAAGAGCAGGTCGAAGCCGAACGCATCGTCCTGGCCACCCGCTCGGCGCTGCAGGCCGATGCTGCATTGCTGTCCGAACAGGAGCGTGCTGACATCGAAGTGCAGATGGCAGCCGTCACCGCCGCTGCCCAGGGGAGCGACCACCTCGCCATCAAGGCTGCGGTTGACGCCCTGGCCCATGGCACCGAAGAATTCGCCGCCCGCCGCATGGACCGCAGCGTCCATGCCGCACTGGCCGGCAAGAAGCTGGATGAAGTCGCCTGAGCGACGTCCTGACCCGAACACTGTAGAAAGACCCGAGAGCCACCATGCCCCAGATCGTTATCCTCCCCCATCCGGTCCTCTGCCCCGAAGGCTCGGTGATCGACGCCCCGGCCGGCAAGACCCTGTGCGACGCGCTGCTGGACAGCGACATCGACATCGAGCACGCCTGCGAAAAATCCTGCGCCTGTACCACTTGCCATGTGGTCATCCGCGAAGGCTTCAACTCGCTGGACGACCCCACCGACAAGGAAGAAGACCTGCTGGACATGGCCTGGGGCCTGGAGGCCACCTCCCGCCTGTCCTGCCAGGTGGTGCTGGGCGAAGAAGACCTGACCGTCGAAATCCCCAAGTACACCATCAACCACGCCTCCGAAAACCATTGAGCGGGCACGGCATCGGCCGTGCCGGGAGATCGACATGAAATGGACCGACACCCAGCAGATCGCCGAGGAACTCTACGACAAGTTCCCGGATACTGATCCCAAGACCATCCGCTTCACCGACCTGCATCGCTGGGTGATGGAACTCGATGGATTCGAGGACGATCCCAACCGCTCGGGAGAGCGCATCCTCGAAGCGATCCAGGCGGCCTGGATTGCCGAGGCGGAGTGAGCGGCGGCACCGCGGCACTTGTCACGAAAGGAAAGTGTCCGCCGGTTGATCAAGAAACAAAGCCTTGGCTCGCGCCAAGGCTTTGTCGTTTGTCTAGCGTCTGTTTTTACTAAATCTGCACTCACAGATTTGGTGTGAGCACGCTCTAGATTGCCCCCGATGATTGTTGTGGTGCGTCTCGGCTATCGCTTTTCCATCACGCTAGAAAATCTCGCCGAGGCCTGGTTCAGAATAACGGCAGCCTGGCTTGAATCCAGTCCCACTTTGTCGGTGGCATGCTCAGGCGTTTATCGAATTCAGAATTTTCGGTCACATCAATGTACCGAACAGCATCGGCTTCGTAGCGCAATGGCGCGTGAAAGCTTCGCCCTGCATACCAATTGACTGAAAAATAGCGCCGGGCAAGAAGTGTTTCCTTGTCGTTGAAAACCTTCAGTTCAATTTCATCGTCCGTGCCATCTTGATCGTGACCACCGGAGCCGCACATCTGGAACCGGTATGAGACGCCGTTCAACAGCTTGACTCCACCATCCAGCGTATCCGGACTATCGTAGAAATCACAGCGTCCGTAGTGGGGCCGCGATAAATGAACGAGCAAACCGACCCCAAGGAAGATCAGAGAAATTACGCCAAGGAATTTAAGGGTTCTAATCGGCATATCTCACCAAGTTTGAGGTCGATTGCTTTCTTCAATTTGAGGTAAAGGGGCTTCGAGTACACCATAAAGTCCCCGCCTCGCTGGTGTTTCTCTCGCCATCGATTGTAGTCGTCGTTAAATACCGGAAAGTAGACGTCAGGCTCCTTGAATTTCCCGAATAGAGCTCGACGCGTATCTACCGGTTTGTGGAGCGCCTTCACCCAGACGTCTATATCTGAGTCACGTTTTGACGATCTTGAACCAGTAAGCCACGAGCCTGGTGCAATAATGATTCCGTGCTTATTCCAGTGACCTAAATACTGGTTTCCGTTGAACGAGTAATTGTCTTTTACGTAGACATAGATGTGCGTAATTCTTCCTGTGGCATTGAGGCAGTAGCGGGTACTTCCTCTTTCATATCTGAAGTACTTTTCAGTCGCAACCTCAACGTTTCCTATCGCAGCATAGATATTGAAATTCGCCAGCGATCCTGTGAGATCTGTCAGCGTGAGGGCGTCAAACGTGTCCCGGTCACTGATCAGCAATTTCTGAAACTGCCAATCGACGTGGAATTTCCGAAGGTCGACCAGAAACTTAGAGGTATTAAAGCTCAATACTGAATTTCGATCCTCGAAAGCCCTTCGAACGAAGGCCTTCACGGCTTCTGTCGCAGCGCCGATAGCCCGTTCGCTGTAGATATCTTTGGCCAGAAAGCCTTCGTATTTCTTCCTGACACGCCCGAACTTCAATGCCCATTCAAGAGTAACGTCACGATCATTAAGGGGCTGCTCGGACGATGGTCGGTCGTCATAGGTATGAGCCAGACCGGCGAACCACATTCGTGCGAGTTTTGCCGAGACGGGCCAACCCAATTTATCCATCGCGTCCGGCACGTCCTGGAGGTCAAAAATCGGAGGGTTTTCGCAAACCTCAGCGTCAAGCTGCATGAGCAACTGCCGCGTTTTCGTTTGCCCCGATTTCGGTACTTGTTCAGGCCTCGGTCTCTGGGCTGCCTTCTTGACGGTCGCTGCCGCAGCGGGTGGTGTGGGTGACAGTGGTTGCTTCGCGCCGGGGGCAGGTCGTTCCAGGGATACACCTTTAGGCGTATCAAGTGGTATGCACCCTTTGGCTGCTTTGAACTCTCTTAACTCCGAACCGAATAAACTTTTTTGTAGCCGGTAGTACGGCGCCTTTCTGACGTCGGTCATTGAAATTCCGTTTCTGTATTAGCTATGCGTTCCCACATAGCTGGGAATCGACGGGATTGGATTCGCATCCCGATTTCCACGGATATCGGAATAGGCTGCGTTAACGAGAGCAGAAGGCTAACACTGTGTCGCGGCGTAAATTTTCGAAACTGGCCTGGAAAATCGCCAACGGGCCGACGCTATGACATTCGATGCAGTGTCGCATTTGATGTGGAGCAAGCCCACGGCCGTGGGCGCAGCCACCGATATCGATTCAGTCGATTTCAAGTAAGGGATGCCCGTCCGGGATCCTTGCGCGAGGAATGGCTGCGTCGTTTCAGATGAAGAGCGGCGGCAGGCCTTTGCTGCCGGAAGCATATTGCGGAAAGACCTTGTCCAGCGCCCGATCCGGGATGCGCATATGCCGCTCGGCCAATGCGCACAGCACGGCCCGGTAATCCGTCGTGATGGCCAGGTCGCGTCCTTCGTTCAAGGCCGCCTGGTTCAAGCCCGGCCATTGTCCATAGATCTTGCCGCCGTGCAGGTTGCCGCCCATCAGCCACATCGCATTGCCGTGACCGTGATCGGTGCCGCCATTGCCGTTCTCGCGGAAGGTGCGGCCGAATTCGGACATCACCACGATCACCGTGTCGTTGAAGGCCGGTCCCAGTTCCTGCGCCAGTGTCGCCAGCCCGCTGGCCAGCGGCGAAAGGCGGCCGGCCAATTGTCCGGTGCCATTGCCCTGGTTGATGTGGGTATCCCATCCCCCGACGGCCAGGAAAGCCAGGCGGATGCGCGGGTCGTGGCGCATCAGGCGACCCAGGCGGGCGGTGTCCAGCGACAGGCCGTTGGGCAGCGGCGCGCCGTTGTTGGCCATCTGCTGTTCCTGGCTGTTGATCTCGGCAATGAGTTGCTTGCGCGCTGCCATGCCGTCGCGATAGGCCTTGCCCAGGGCATCGTCGGCGCCATAGAGCGGGTCGAACAGCTGGCTCCAGCGCGGCTGGTCGATCATGCCGGGGCGGGTGGCTTCGCGTCCGCTCTGCAGGTTGGCCACCACATTGCGGCCGCTCAGAATGCGTGGCGTGGCGCTGCCGACGTTGATGGCCTGCAGCGGTGATTCGGCCGGCGGCAGGTAGTCCATGACCCGGTTGAGCCAGCCGTCGCGCGTGTTGTGCTGGCCGGGTGTCCCGGTTTCCATCATGTCCTGCGCCTCGAAGTGTGAGCGCGAGCCGTCGGGCGAACCGGATGCCTGCACGAAGGCCAGCCGGCCACTCTCCCAGTACGGCAGCAGCGCCTGCAACGATGGATGCAGACCGAAGTAGCCGGTCAGGTCCAGTGCGCCATTGGCCTGCCCGGGACGCGCCACGGCGATGCTCGGGCGGGCCTGGTAATACAGAGGATCGCCATGGGGCACCACGACGTTCAGACCATCCACCGCGCCGCGCAGGAACACCACCACCATGCGCGGGGCTCCGTCACCGCTGGCACGCGCACGCGGGGCAGGAGAGCCGTAGGCCACCTGGCCCGGCGTGTGGCCGGCGCGGCTGATGCCGTGGTCGCCAGCGGGGACGACGGCGCAACCCGACAGTCCGATCGGCACCAGCACGGCGCCACTGCCGGCGGCGCCCAGGTAACGGATGAAATCGCGACGGTTCATGGAAGTCCTCGACGGTGGATCAGCGTTTCATGAAATCGGGGCTGCCCAGGATCAGGCCAGTGCGCTGATTCGCGGGTGCGGTATCGATACGGGCGACGGCCTGGGGTGTGATGGCCGGGCCCAGCGTGCGCAGCAGCTGTTGCGGATCGGGTGGACGGGCCTCGCTATCGGTGGGTTGCGGCGCGCCTTCCAGGCGCGCGATCGGCGACTTGCCGCCGGCCAGGCCACCAGCGAAGTTGATCCGTCGCAGCAGGGCGTCCGGATTGAGCCAGGCCGCCTGGGAATACTTGTAGCCTTCTGGTGTGAGCCAGCCATACAGCGGCATGCCGAACTGTGCCAGCGCGCCGCTGACCGGCTTGCCGTTACGCACCGTCGTATCGCTTGCGCGCAGGGACGAGACCACGAATTGATACGGCGTCTTGAACTGTGTCTGGTAATTGCTGCGCGCCCAGAACTGCGGGCTGTCGAACAAGGTCTTGAGGACGGCGCGGATGTCGCCGTGCGTGGACAGGAAGGTCTGCGCAAGCTTTTGCACCAGCGCCGGATCGGGCTGGTCGGAGACGAAATACTGCACCAGTTGCGTGGAGATGAAGCGCGCCGTCGAAGGATGGCTGGCCAGGATGTCCAGCGCTGCTTCACCCTCCTGGTAGCCGCTGGCCGCCAGTGGCTTGCCGAGGAAGACCTTGGGGGCGGCGTCATGACGCTGGGCGTTGAAGCTGAAGGGCGCCGCGCCGGCCTTCATGGCATCGACGTCGATGGTCCAGCCCGAGAGGATGCGCGCCAGGGTGATGACGTCGGCCTGCTGGTAGCCGCCATCCACGCCCAGGGTGTGCAACTCCATCAGCTCACGTGCGTAGTTTTCGTTGAGTCCCTTGAAGCGGCCCCGCGCACCGGGCGTACCGACACCACTGGAGAGCCAGTTGTCGAGGTAGTACAGCATCGCCGGGTGATGCGCCACTGCGCCCAGCAGGTCGCGGAAGTGGCCCAGGGCATAGGGACGGATGGCGTTCTTTTCGTAGTCACCCACCCAGTAGCGCACCCAATCCTTGCCCTCGAAGAGATTGAAGTGATTGGCCCAGAATTCGGTCATCACTTCTTCCAGCTGACGCGGACTTTCGGTGGCCTGCAGCAGGCGCGCCATGTGGAATTGCGGGGTCAGTTCGCGCGGTGCGCGCTGGCGGGCAGCCTGCTGTTCTTCCTTGCTGGCCTTCGGGTTGAAGGAGGGCGGACCGTAATCGACGAACAGTTGCGAGGTTGTCATCTGCAGTGCCGGCAGGGCAGCCAGTCGAGCCTGCAGGTCGGCTGGCAGGGGAATGCGTTCGGGGTGCAGTTGCTGGTCGATGTAGCGCGCAACCCCCATCTGCTCGACCTCTTCCAGCGCGCCGGGGCGGGGTCCGTAGCCCAGGCGGTTCAGCACGTGCAGGGCACGTTCCGAGGGCGACAGCGGGACCTCGTTGACCGGCGTGGCGGCGCGTGCCAGGCTGCAGATCAGCAAGGCCAACAACAACACCGGGGCTGGGCGCAGCGGACGCATGGATGAGCCTTGTGGTCTCGAAATTTGTTGAGAAATTCTTGCCGAGTATGCGCAATGCTTCACTTGATGGCTGTAAAAAAGTGTAATGCAAGCAGCGCCGATCATAGGCCGGTCAGCTGACATCTCGCTGAGCAGCTATTGAGCAGCAGATGAGCAGCCCGTCCATCGGGGCAGGGATGGTTGTCGTTCGCATACGCTTCCTGTGACTGTTTGTCAGTCTCTTGTCACGCGGGAGCCGAGCTGCCCCAAAACGGCAGAAGTTTTGCGAGACAGCGATATTTTTCAGACGATTCTTATGCGCCCTGGGCCTGGGCTCCACCACAATAGCGCCTTCGAAAACCGGAGCCGGATTCGAGACCTGTTTAAGCAACAGATACTGGCTTGCCGATGCGGGGCCAGCGCCCCACAATGGCGCCTCGCCGCCGCGCCGGATTCGGGGGAAAAGCGGATATAAAACGGACAAAAATCGAACAACGACAGAGAGCAAAGGGCAAGGATGACATGGACACTGGCTTCGGCGATGCGCATCGCCTTGCTTGACGACCACGCCGTGGTTCGATACGGATTGGCGAAGCGACTGGCCGAGGAGCCGGACTTCGAAGTCGTCGGCGCCTTCGCCACCAGCAAGGAGTTGATGACCGCGCTGCGCGCGTCGCCAGCGGACCTGCTGCTGATCGATTATTCGCTGGGCAGCAATGACATCGATGGTCTGAACCTGATCCGGGCGTTGCGCGTGCGCTTCCCCCGCAGCAAGATCCTGGTCACCTCGGCGCATCACAATGCGGCCACCGTGGCCATGGCCATGAAGGCGGGGGCACGGGGCTTCGTGGGCAAGTCGCAGGAGCTGGGCGAACTGATCCAGGCCATCCGCACCATCGGGCTGGGGCGGGAGTACCACAATGCGGCGCTGACCCGCGAACTGGCGGCCATGCAGGTGGCTGAGCCGGTATCCGGTGGCAAGTCCGAAGCGCGTCCGGCGCGCCGTGCGCGCACGACACCGCCTTCCTCGGATTCGCTGTCGGACATGCCCAACCTGTCGCCACGCGAGCGCGAAGTCTTGCGCTGCTGTCTGGATGGCTTGTCGGTGACTGACATCGCCGACAAGTTTGCCCGCAGCGTCAAGACCATCAGCGGGCAGAAGCAATCGGCCTTCCGCAAGTTGGGCGTGCGCAGCGACAATGAACTGTTCAAGATCGAATACCAGATCAAGGACCTGTAAAGCGCACCACATAGGGAGTTGCAATGATGAAGGACAGTGGGCCGCGGGTGCTGCTCGTTGATGACTCGGCCACCATCCGGTATGCAATGCAAAGCCGGCTGCAGCTGATGGGTTGCGAGGTCGACAGCGTCGCCGACGGCACCGCCGCGCTGGCAGCGATCCAGGCCCGCCCCTATGGGCTGGTGCTGCTGGATTGCTTCCTGCCGGACATCCTCGGCCAGGACGTGGCGCGCCAGGTCCGCCAGCTGGAACAGGCGCAGCCTGAGCGGCCCTACACGCCGCTGATCGGCATCTCGGCCGAGGCCGATCCTGCGCACGTACAGCGCTGCCTGGACAGCGGCATGGATGGGATGCTCGACAAGCCATTGCAGACCCTGGCCATCCGCCGCCTGCTGGCGCTGTGGTGCGATCACGAGCTGGGCGAGGAAGGCGAGGCCGCCAGTCCCGAGGAAGAACACGACCAGGACCTGGCCCGGCTGTTCCTGACGACCTCCCTGCATGATCTGCAGGCACTGCAGCAGGCGCGGGAGGAGGGCGATGCCGCCCGCATGAGCCGGCTCACCCACCGTATGCGGGGCGCGGCGCTGACCATGGGTCGGGCCGAGATCGTGGCCTTGCTGGAATGCGTGGACGAGGCCCTGCTAGGCGGCCCTGGCGCTGCCGATGCGATCAGCCTGCTGCTGCAGTCATTGAGCAATGCACTGCAGGCGCGCAGCCTGCAATCCTGATCAGCGTTGCCGGGTTGGCGTCAGGCGCCCACCCAGGGCAGCCCGCCGAAGCACCAGCCTTCCACCGTCTTGCGATGTCCGGCCGCGTCCTTGTTGCCTTCGAAGCCTTCCAGGATGTCGAAGCAGCGGGTGTAGCCATGTTCCGTGGCCAGCTTGGCCGCGTGCTTGGAGCGCACGCCGGAGCGGCACAGGAACAGCAGCACTTCATCGGGCAGGGTGACTTCCTTCAATTGCGGCAGGAATTCCGGATTGGGCTTGCCCTCCGGGTAGAGATTCCATTGCACCGCCAAGTGCTGCGCCGCCGGAATCTGCACGGTCCCGATCCAGTCGCGCTCGGCGCGCGTGCGCACGTCCACCAGCTTCACCTTGGTGTCGGCCTGGATCAGGGCTAGCGCTTCCTGCGGGGTGACTGCGCCGGCATAGGGTAACTGGCCGTCGGTGCCGCGTTGCTGGGCTTTGGAGAGGATGTCGTAGGGGCTCATGGCATTTGATCTCGGGAAGAAGGGGGCGTGGAATTCTCGGAACGGGTCAACATGGCGTGAGGCCGACGATGGCAGGATCAGCCGCGCAGCCCGCTGAAAGACTTGATTCTAAACAATATAAACATTTCGGCAATTTCCAAGTCGGTGCATCGCGCAGCCGGAGTTACAGGATGCCCCAGTACGGCGCATGCACCATCAATGTGCAAATCGGGTAGCCCCATCTAAAAATGCAGTAATTTGGTGCAAAAGAAGAAAAATGCACCAAAACAAGGCTTGGTATGCTGATTCCTGCACCGTGGGGAACGGCCCGAAGGCCGCGTCCTCCCTAAAATATTCCATTATCGGGCTACCCCAAAGGTCGATGGCATGGAATCTGCTATCATCCGCGACTGAGTTCGGCGCAAGACCGTTGTATCAAATGCAAAGATCCAGTCGCAGAAAACGGCTCACACCCCAATTTATACTACTTCCTCGTTTTAGGAGATTCGCATGGCAAGGACGGCCGCAGAGGTTTTGAAGATGGTGAAGGACAACGAAGTCAAGTTTGTTGACTTCCGTTTCGCTGACACCCGTGGCAAGGAACAGCACGTTTCCGTGCCTGTTTCGCATTTCGACATCGACAAGTTCGAATCCGGTCACGCCTTCGACGGTTCGTCGATCGCCGGCTGGAAGGGTATCGAAGCCTCCGACATGCTGCTGATCCCGGACCCGAATACCGCCAACATCGACCCGTTCATGGAAGAGACCACCCTCTTCATGCAATGTGACGTGATCGAGCCGTCCGACGGCAAGGGCTACGACCGTGATCCGCGCTCCATCGCCAAGCGCGCTGAAGCCTACCTGAAGTCCTCCGGCCTGGGCGACACCGCCTACTTCGGTCCGGAACCCGAATTCTTCATCTTCGACGGCGTGCGTTGGGGTGCTGACATGTCCGGCTCCTTCGTCAAGATCGACTCCGAAGAAGCTTCCTGGAGCACCGGCGCCAAGATCGAAGGCGGCAACTCCGGCCACCGTCCGACCGTCAAGGGCGGCTATTTCCCGGTTCCCCCGGTCGACAGCTTCCAGGACATGCGTTCGGAAATGTCCCTGATCCTGGAATCCCTGGGCATCCCCGTCGAAGTGCACCACCACGAAGTGGCTGGCGCTGGCCAGAACGAACTGGGCACCAAGTTCTCGACCCTGGTCGAGCGCGCTGACTGGACCCAGACCCTGAAGTACGTGATCTGGAACGTTGCCCACACCTACGGCAAGACCGCTACCTTCATGCCCAAGCCCCTGGTCGGCGACAACGGCTCCGGCATGCACGTGCACCAATCCGTCTGGAAGGATGGCAAGAACCTGTTCGCAGGCGACGGCTACGCCGGCCTGTCGGAATTCGCGCTGTACTACATCGGCGGCATCATCAAGCACGCCAAGGCACTCAACGCCATCACCAACCCCGGCACCAACTCGTACAAGCGTCTGGTCCCCGGCTTCGAAGCCCCGGTCAAGCTGGCCTACTCGGCCCGTAACCGCTCGGCCTCGATCCGTATCCCCCACGTCGCCAACCCGAAGGGCCGTCGTATCGAAACCCGCTTCCCGGATCCCCTGGCCAACCCGTACCTGTGCTTCTCGGCTCTGCTGATGGCCGGTCTGGATGGCGTGCAGAACAAGATCCACCCGGGCGAAGCTGCGACCAAGGACCTGTACCACCTGCCGCCGGAAGAAGACAAGCTGATCCCGACCGTCTGCGCCTCGCTGGACGAAGCCCTGGAACACCTGGACAAGGATCGCGAGTTCCTGACCCGTGGTGGCGTGTTCACCGACAGCATGATCGATGCCTACATCGAGCTGAAGATGCAGGAAGTCCAACGCTTCCGCATGACCACGCACCCGATCGAATTCGACATGTACTACTCGCTGTAATCGAATCCGCATCCGGAGAAAAAGGGGAAGCTTGCTTCCCCTTTTTTTATGCGCAGCGGCGCGGCCCATGGTAGGGAAGTGCGCCCGAAAATTGCTAGACAGACTGGTCAATGACTGCACTAGCCCGAGCAAGACGACATGACCCCTGGCATCACGAATCCTCCCATGAAGACACCTCTTCCTTCCCTCGATGGTCTAGACCTGCTGGCCTCGGCCGTCATCATCCTGGACGCTACCGGTGGCATCGTCTATGCCAACGCTGCCGCCGAGAACCTGCTGGAGAGTTCCTTCAAGGTGCTCTCGCAGCAGAAGCTGTCGGAGCTCTTCCTCAATGGCAAGGAGCTGACCGCGTTGTTCTACCAGGCCATCGAACACCAGTTTGCCGACAAGCGCCTAGACCTGGTGCTGGAACGCGCCAACCGCGAGCCGTTGCAGGTGCACACCATCGTTACGCCCCTGGACAGCACCGACATGCCGGTCCTGCTGGAGCTGCGCGAGAACGTCCAGCAATTGAAGCTGGACCGTGAAGAGCGCATGTTCGACCAGAGCCAGGCCAACAAGGAACTGATCCGCAACCTGGCCCACGAGATCAAGAACCCGCTGGGCGGCATCCGTGGTGCAGCCCAGTTGCTGGAGCTGGAACTGCCCGAGCGCCACCTCAAGGAATTGCGCGAATACACCCAGGTCATCATCAAGGAAGCCGACCGCCTGCAGACCCTGGTCGATCGCCTGCTGGCACCGCACCGCCATCCCCACATCGTGGGCGACGTCAACATCCACGAAGTCTGCGAGCGCGTGCGCAGCCTGGTGATGGCCGAGTTCCCGCAAGGGCTGACCATCAAGCGCGACTATGATCTTTCCATCCCCGAATTCCGGGGCGACAAGGAACAGCTGATCCAGGCGGTATTGAACATCGTCCACAACGCGGCCCAGGCACTGGCCGACCGCATCCGTGCGGGTGACGCCGAGCTGATCCTGCGTACCCGCGTTTCCCGCCAGGTGACGCTATCCAAGGTCAGATACCGGCTGGCACTAGACTTGCATATCATCGATAACGGTCCGGGTATTCCGCCAGACATCCAGGAAAGAATCTTCTATCCCCTGGTGTCGGGTCGGGAGGGTGGTAGCGGACTGGGGCTGACCCTGGCGCAGACCTTCGTGCATCAGCACATGGGCGTGATCGAATGCGACAGCCGGCCGGGTTGTACCGATTTCAGAATACTTATACCGCTGCCGTGAGCCCATGGCCGCAGGCGGCGCGCCAAAGCCGGAATGACGGAAGGCATCCCGTCATCATGGGGGCTGTGGCACGGCGCCAGAAGCGTCGTGGCCGCGGGAGCATTAACAGCATGACCAACGCAGGAAAAAGCTATTTATGAAACCGATCTGGATTGTTGACGACGACGAATCGATACGCTGGGTGCTTGAGAAAGCACTGGCCCGAGAAAATCTCGCCACGCAGAGTTTTTCCAGCGCACGCGATGCCATGGCGGCCCTGCAGAACGGCACGCCGCAAGTGCTGGTTTCCGACATCCGCATGCCCGGCGCCTCCGGGCTGGAACTGCTGCAGACCGTCAAGGCCAAGCACCCCGGGATTCCGGTGATCATCATCACCGCCTTCTCGGACCTGGACTCGGCCGTCTCGGCCTTCCAGGGCGGCGCCTTCGAATACCTGGCCAAGCCCTTCGACGTCGACAAGGCGGTCGAACTGATCCGTCGCGCCCTGGATGAAAGCCTGCGCGAAACCGATATCGAGCAAGGTGCCGCACAGACCCCCGAAATCCTCGGCCAGGCGCCCGCGATGCAGGACGTGTTCCGCGCCATCGGTCGCCTCTCGCAATCGAACGTGACGGTGTTGATCACCGGTGAGTCCGGCTCCGGCAAGGAGCTGGTGGCACGTGCACTGCACAAGCACAGCCCGCGCGCCAGCCAGCCCTTCGTGGCATTGAACACGGCTGCTATTCCGAAGGACCTGCTGGAATCCGAACTGTTCGGCCATGAACGCGGCGCCTTCACCGGCGCGCAAGCCATGCGCCGTGGCCGCTTCGAGCAGGCCGAGGGCGGCACCCTGTTCCTCGATGAAATCGGCGACATGCCGCTGGACCTGCAGACGCGCCTGTTGCGTGTGCTCTCCGACGGCCACTTCTATCGCGTCGGCGGCCATCAATCGCTCAAGGCCAACGTGCGCGTCATCGCCGCTACCCACCAGAACCTGGAACACCGGGTGCGCGAAGGCCTGTTCCGCGAGGACTTGTACCACCGCCTCAACGTCATCCGCCTGCGCCTGCCCAGCCTGCGCGAGCGCAGCGAAGACATTCCCATCCTGGCGCGCTACTTCCTCACCCAGAGCGCCCGCCAGCTGGGCGTGGAAGCCAAGCGCCTGTCACCGCAGGCCATGCAGTTCCTGTCGCAACTGGAATTCCCCGGCAACGTGCGCCAGCTGGAAAACCTGTGCAACTGGATCACCGTCATGGCCCCCGGCCAGACCGTGGAAATCAAGGACCTGCCGCAGGACCTGGTGGAAGAACGCGTGCATGCACCGCAACCGGCGCAGATCGTGTCGGCACCGGCCTCGGCTGCCGGAACGCCTGCACCGCTGGCCCAGCCCGAGCTGTCGGCAGGCGCGGTACCGGCTGAAGCCGTCGCCGGCAACTGGATCTCGCTGCTGGAAACCGAAGCCGCGCAGATGCTGGCCTCGGAGCAGCCGGAGGTGATGGATATCCTCGGTCGCCAGTTCGAAGCCGCGCTGATCAAGATCGCCCTCAAGCACACCCACGGCCGCAAGAACGACGCCGCCGTGCGCCTGGGCATCGGCCGCAACACCATCACCCGCAAGATCCAGGAGCTGGGTATTGGCGGTGCCGAGGACGATTGATCGGCTAGCACCGGATCACATCTGATCCAACTCGAGTCAAGCAGGGGAGGCCTGCCCGCGTGCCGCCGCGTGGGCAGGAGCAACAAGGGGAAGAGGCGGCGGCAAACAAAAAAGGAAATGGCCTGGATCTCGCGATCCAGGCCATTTTTATTTTCTCCCGCCACACTGCCGGGAGAAACGATTTATATCATTTACGCGATCGCTGCTTAGCGCAGCTTCAGCACATAACGCGCCGCCGCCGAAGCGATCAGGCTCAGCACCGCGCCGAAGATGACGAAGTAGCTCACCGACAGCTTGTTGCCGGTGAAGTCGATCAGCCAGGTGATGATCAGGCCAGCGAAGCCGCCGAAGATGGTCACCGCAATGTTATAGGCCAGTGACATGCCGGTGCCGCGCGTGGCCACCGGGAAGATGTCGGCCAGCAGGGCCGGCATGGCGGCGAAGTACATGGTCATGAGCACGCCGATGACGGTCTGCAGCAACAGCAGTTGCAGGAAGCCCGGCGAATTGGTCAGGAACACGAACATCGGATAGGTCAGCACGATGTACAGGGCGCTGCTGACGATCATGAACGGCGTGCGGCCGATCTTGTCGGAGGCTGCGCCCACCAGCGGCGAGCCGATGAACATGATCAGGCCGGCCACCGACATCGCGGCGAACGACGACCATGCCGGCAGGCCCAGCTGCTTGACCGCGTAGGTCGGGATGTACAGCGACAGGTAGACCGAGACGGTGGCCATGATGACGCTGCCCGAACCGATCAGGAGGCGCAGCTTCTGGCTGGTGAAGGTATCGCGCAGGGGCGCATTGGTCTTTTCGCTGGACTCCTTGAATTCCGGTGCTTCATCCAGGTGACGACGGATGTAGATACCCGCCGGTGCGATCAGCAGGCCGAAGAAGAACGGCACGCGCCAGCCCCAGGAAGCCAGTTGCTCGGGCGTGAGCATGTTGTTGAGCACGGCGCCGAAGATCGCCGCCAGCAACAGGCTGATGCCCTGGCTGGCCACCTGCCAGCTGGAGAAATAACCACGGCGATGCGGTGCGTGTTCCACCAGGAAGGCGGTGGAGCTACCGAACTCGCCACCGGCCGAGAAGCCCTGGATCATCTTTCCCAGTGCAATGCCGGCCGGTGCCAGCAGGCCGATGCTGGCATAGCTGGGCATGAAGGCGATCATGGCGGTGCCGATGGTCATGAGCATGATGGACAGCATCAGTGCCGCCTTGCGGCCGGCGCGGTCGGAATAGGCGCCCAGCACCACCGCGCCCAGCGGACGCATGAAGAAGGACACGCCGAAGGTGGCGAAGGTCAGCAGCAGCGAAACGCTGTCGTCCCCGGTGGGGAAGAACTGCTTGGCGATGACCACGGCGAAGGCGCCGTAGATCAGGATGTCGAACCATTCGAGCGCATTGCCGATGGAAGACGAGATGATCGCGCGCCGCGCCTGCGGGTGCGTGGTGGCGGCGCCAGGCGCCGTGGTGTTGCTGGTCATGGAGACTCCCTGATGGATGACTGTGGATGGAGGAGCTGCGCGCCGGTCTCGCCCGGGCGGGGCGGACGACTGCCTGGCTGGTTGAATGATGGTTATGGGCTCCCTGTCGCGCTCACGGGGCAAATGCTATCGGCCGTGGGCGTTACAGCGGGCGAGGATAGGCGCCGCAGTGCGGGGCTGTCAAGGCGCACTGCGGTGGATTATCAGGACGCAGGAAGCCTGTCGCATCGGGTAAATGATTGACACCCGATGGCTCATTGCTGGCCTTCATCGACCTCATCCGCTAGCTGCTTCAGGCGGCGCCACAGGGTGGTCCGGCTCATCCCCAGATGGCGTGCGGCGGCAGCGCGATTGCCGCGATAGCGGCGCAGCACGGCCTGGATCTGGGCATCGTCAGGCGCGGCCGTGATGACATCTGGCTCCTGCACGGTCGCGCTGGCCATGCCGGCGTGCTGCCCCAGTTCCGGTGCGACCCGCAGGATCAGGGCCGGCGTCAGCGCCTGCAGCGGCTCGGCCGCCAGGAACAGGGCCAGCCGTTCCATCAGGTTGCGCAGTTCACGCACATTGCCCGGCCAGGCGTAGGCGCACAGCAGCGGCGAGCAGCGCAGGATTTCCGCACCCAGGTTGGCATGCGGGCGGGCATCCAGCGCCGCCAGCGCATGCTTGAGATGCCACTCGGCCAGTGCCGGCACGTCGTCGCTGCGCGCACGCAGCGGCGGCAGGGGCAGGCGCAGCACGCTGAGCCGGTAATACAGGTCGGCCCGGAAACGGCCCTCGCGCACCCTGGCCTCCAGGTCGCAATGGGTGGCGCTGATGATGCGCACCTGCACCGGGATCGGCCGCGTGCCACCGACGCGTACCACCTCGCGCTCTTCCAGCACGCGCAGCAGGCGGGTCTGCAGGGGCAGCGGCATCTCGCCGATTTCATCCAATAGCAGCGTGCCGCGATGGGCCGCCTCGAACACGCCGGCACGTCCACCCCGGCGCGAACCGGTGAAGGCACCTTCTTCATAGCCGAACAGTTCGGACTCCAGCAGCGACTCCGCCAGCGCGCCGCAGTTGATGGCCACGAAGGGATGGCTTGCCTGGGTCTTGCCCTGCATCAGCGGATGGGCGCGATGGATGGCTTGCGCCGCCAGCTCCTTGCCGGTGCCGGTCTCACCCTGGATCAGTACGCTGGCCGGTGAACGGGCAAACAGCGTGATCGATTGCCGTACCGCTTCCATGGCAGCCGAGTCGCCCCGCAGGTCCTTCAGGTGATGGCGTGCGCGCAGGCTGTCGGCCACCGGCAGGAGGGGGCCACGCGTGCTCTCCAGTTGCGTCAGGCGCGCCAGTTCCAGTGCATCCTCGAAGGCCTGGCGCACCGTGGCCGAGGAATACAGGAAGATGCCGTGCATGCCGGCCTCTTCAGCCAGGTCGGTGATGAGGCCGGCGCCCACCACGGCCTCGATGCCACCGGCCTTCAGTTCGTTGACCACGGCCCGCGCATCTTCCTCGGTGGCATAGGTGCGCTGGGCGATGTCCAGTCCGAACATCTGCTGGAACTCGGCCAGTGCCGGCATCTCTTCCTGATAGCTGACCAGGCCGATGCGGGTGGTGATCTGGCGCGCCCGTGCCAGCGCCTGCATCACGTCGAAGCCGCTGGCGCGCGCCACCACCACCGGCACCGGCAACCGGCTCTTGAGGTAGGCGCCGTTGGAGCCGGCCGAGATGACCACGTCGCAGCGCTGCGTGGCCAGGCGCTCGCGGATCTCGCGCACGGCCTCGTCGAACCCCAGGTGGATGGGCTCGATGTCGGCCAGCGCGTCGAACTCCAGCGTGATGTCGCGGAACAGCTCCGACAGGCGCGATACCGAAGCGGTCCAGATCACGGGTTTGTCGGCGTGGCGGTCGGTGGGGGCAGGGCGTTTCATGGGCGTGGCGCTAGGTGGCTGAGGGTGATGGACGACGACTCAGGGTGGCTGGAAAGGCCTGAAGCCAGCCAGGAAGAAACGTTCACCATGTTTCAGTGAAACGTTAGTGTAACACTGATGAAACAGGGTGGCATGCCGCCGGACCGCCCGTCCGGTCTGCCTGCTGGCGTGGCAGGGGAGCCAGGTTTCGTTCGCAAGTCATTGATCTGGAAGGAAGTTTCACATCACCCCAAAACAGGCCCGCCAGGTTTCGCAAGATGTTGCAGTGCGATGGCACGGCCGTTGCAATAAGGCCCTCCATAGTCCGCTACCTCCAGCAACCCTTACAGAAGGTGTCCATCATGGCTCTCCACTCCGCAGGCGCAGCGTTCCGTCAGGCCGTCCAGGAAGAATCTCCCTTGCAAGTCATCGGCGCGATCAACGCCAATCACGCCCTGCTGGCCAAGCGCGCCGGCTTCCGTGCCATCTACCTGTCCGGCGGCGGCGTCGCGGCCGGTTCCCTGGGCTTGCCCGACCTCGGCATTTCCAACCTGGACGACGTGCTCACCGACGTACGCCGCATCACCGACGTGTGCGACCTGCCGCTGCTGGTGGATGTCGATACCGGCTTCGGCGCCTCGGCCTTCAACGTGGCCCGCACCGTGAAGTCGATGATCAAGTTCGGTGCCGCCGCCATGCACATCGAAGACCAGGTCGGCGCCAAGCGCTGCGGTCACCGTCCCGGCAAGGAAATCGTCAGCAAGCAGGAAATGGTGGACCGCATCAAGGCCGCCGTGGATGCCCGTACCGATGAGAACTTCGTCATCATGGCGCGCACCGATGCGCTGGCCGTGGAAGGCCTGGAAGCCGCCGTGGAGCGCGCCGTGGCCTGCGTCGAAGCCGGTGCCGACATGATCTTCCCGGAAGCCATCACCGACCTGGGTATGTACAAGCAGTTCGCCAATGCGGTGAAGGTGCCGATCCTGGCCAACATCACCGAATTCGGCTCGACCCCGCTGTTCACCGTGGACGAACTCAAGGGCGCCGACGTCGGCCTGGTGCTCTATCCGCTGTCGGCCTTCCGCGCCATGAACAAGGCGGCCGAGAACGTCTATCAGGCGATCCGCCGCGACGGCACTCAGAAGAACGTGGTCGATACCATGCAGACCCGCATGGAACTGTACGACCGCATCGACTACCACAGCTACGAGCAGCGCCTGGATGCGCTGTTTGCCCAGCAGAAGAACAAGTAATCCCTTCCGACAATTCAGTTTCACCGAACACGCTACGAGGAGAACACGATGAGCGAACAACAAGCCGCAGGTTTCAAGCCCAAGAAGTCCGTTGCCCTCTCCGGCGTCACCGCCGGCAACACCGCCCTGTGTACCGTCGGCAAGACCGGCAATGACCTGCACTATCGCGGCTACGACATCCTGGACGTGGCCGACAGCTGCGAGTTCGAAGAGATCGCCCACCTGCTGGTGCATGGCAAGCTGCCCACCAGCGCCGAACTGCGCGCCTACAAGGCCAAGCTCAAGGCCCTGCGCGGCCTGCCGGCCAACGTCAAGGCGGCGCTGGAATGGCTGCCTGCGGCCTCGCACCCGATGGATGTGATGCGTACCGGCGTCTCGGCCCTGGGTTGCGTGCTGCCGGAGAAGGATGACCACAACACCCCCGGCGCGCGCGACATCGCCGACCGCCTGATGGCCTCGCTGGGTTCCATGCTGCTGTACTGGTACCACTACAGCCACAACGGCAACCGCATCGAAGTGGAAACCGATGATGACTCCATCGGCGCCCACTTCCTGCACCTGCTGCACGGCGAGAAGCCCTCAGAGTCCTGGGAAAAGGCCATGCACACCTCGCTGATCCTGTACGCGGAGCACGAGTTCAACGCCTCCACCTTCACCGGTCGCGTCATCGCCGGTACCGGCTCGGACATGCACTCGGCCATCACCGGCGCCATCGGCGCGCTGCGCGGCCCCAAGCACGGTGGCGCCAACGAGGTGGCCTTCGAGATCCAGAAGCGCTACGACAACCCGGACGAAGCCGAAGCCGACATCCGTCGCCGCGTGGAGAACAAGGAAGTGGTGATCGGTTTCGGTCACCCGGTCTACACCATCTCCGACCCGCGCAACAAGGTCATCAAGGAAGTGGCGCGCAAGCTCTCCAAGGAAGCCGGCTCGACCAAGATGTTCGACATCGCCGAACGCCTGGAAACGGTCATGTGGGACATCAAGAAGATGTTCCCCAACCTGGACTGGTTCTCGGCCGTGTCGTATCACATGATGGGCGTGCCCACCGCGATGTTCACGCCGCTGTTCGTCATCGCCCGCACCTCGGGCTGGGCGGCGCACATCATCGAGCAGCGCATCGACAACAAGATCATCCGCCCGTCGGCCAACTATGTCGGCCCGGAAGATCTGAAGTTCGTGCCCATCGCCAAGCGCAAGTAAGGCGAGCGGGCAGCAGGGTAGGGGGGAGGGGAGCAAGGGGAGCAGTAGCGCCGCAGTGCAATAGTGCAGCAGTACAGCGATGGAAGCGGCGGCCAGCGGCAGGGGCCGTCGCCTTCCGGATTTGTAACAAGCGTTACATGTGGTCGAGTCCGGTGTAATTACTTGCTAAGATGCGGTCGGGCCGTTTTCGGCTCGTTTTTGGCCCGCTTCCGGCCCATCTCCGCCCCCGACTCTCCATGGATCATCCGATGATTGCTGCCATCGCTTCCCGTCGTTTTTTCAAGCAGGTCTGCCTGTGCGCGGCCGCCAGTTCCGTGCTGGCCGCCTGTTCTTCCAACACCCCGATACCGGTGAGCGACACCAAGCCGGTCTTGCCGCAACTGCTGCAGGCCCCGGCGGCCACCCAGCCCAGCTGGGCGACCCAGCTCAAGACCGGCGCCTTCAGCTGCGAGATGGGCAACAAGGTCGAGATCCGCATGGACGGCCGGGTGACCGACGGCGTCACGCTGGTGTGGAAGGGCAGCAGCTACATGATGAACCCGGTCAGCACCTCGACCGGTGCAGTGCGACTGGAGAACAAGGGCGAAGGCCTGGTGTGGATCCAGATTCCGTCGAAGTCCATGCTGCTCAATTCGAAGATCGGGCAGCAGCTCGCCAACGATTGCCGCACGCGCTGATTGCATCCGCTGTGCAGCGCGCCGTGGCGATGAGCTGACCGCGGCGCGTTTCTCTCTCCTCCTTCGTTTCCTCTTCTTCTGGCATGTCGCCGGTCTCGTACCGGTGACATCGCATCCGCATTTTTCGTCGTCGCGCTTGATCTGCATCAGCCGCAAAGCGGCGCCGGCTGGGCGAATTCAGCCACCCGTAAGCTTCAGGTGCAAGACTGGATCAAACGTCGCATGAAGGCCGGACAGGGGGTGCTGCAAGCCGGCGCCCGGTATCAAGCCGTCGACGATCGACCCGCAGACCACGCATGTCCAGGGCGAACACAGTTTTCCAATACGAAAGACATGAGGAGACGTCATGCAATACGAGGATTTCTATCGCCGCTCCATCGAGCATCCCGACACCTATTGGGCCGAAGAAGCACAGCGCATCCACTGGGAAGAGCCCTTCACCCGCACCCTGGATTATTCGCGCGCGCCCTTTGCGCGCTGGTTCATCGGCGGCAAGACCAATCTCTGCTACAACGCCGTCGATCGTCACCTGGCCGAACGCGCCTCGCAGGCAGCGCTGATCGCCATTTCCACCGAGACCAACAGCGAACGCGTCTACGACTTCGCCGAACTGCATCGCGAAGTCCAGGCCATGGCCGCCACCATGCTGGCCCTGGGTGTGCAGCGCGGCGACCGGGTGCTGATCTACATGCCCATGATCGCCGAGGCGGTGTTCGCCATGCTGGCCTGCGCCCGCATCGGGGCGGTGCATTCGGTGGTGTTCGGCGGCTTTGCGTCCAACAGCCTGGCTTCGCGTATCGATGACGCGCAGCCGCGCCTGATCGTCTCGGCCGATGCCGGCTCGCGCGGCGGCAAGGTGATTCCCTACAAGGGCCTGCTGGACGATGCTATCCATTTGGCCCAGCACAAGCCGCAGCGTGTGCTGCTGGTCGATCGCGGCCTGGCGCCGATGACGCGCACGCCGGGACGCGACGTCGACTACGCCGCCCTGCGCGCACAGTACCTGGACCAGCCGGTCCCGGTGACCTGGCTGGAGTCCAACGAAACCAGCTACGTGCTCTACACCTCCGGCACCACCGGCAAGCCCAAGGGCGTGCAGCGTGACGTGGGCGGCTACGCGGTGGCGCTGGCGTCGTCCATGCAGCACATCTTCTGCGGCAAGCCGGGCGAGACCTATTTCTGCACCTCCGACATCGGCTGGGTGGTGGGCCACTCCTACATCGTCTATGGCCCGCTGATCGCCGGCATGGCCACCGTGCTCTACGAAGGCCTGCCGATCCGGCCTGACGCCGGCATCTGGTGGAGCATCGTCGAGAAGTACCAGGTGACCCGCATGTTCTCCGCACCGACGGCCATCCGCGTGCTCAAGAAGCAGCCGGCCGAATGCATGGAGCGCTACGACACCTCTTCGCTCAAGGCGCTCTACCTGGCCGGTGAACCGCTGGACGAGACCACGTCCAACTGGATCTCGGCGGCGCTGAAGGTGCCGGTGATCGACAACTACTGGCAGACCGAATCGGGCTGGCCCATCATCTCGATCGCCAAGGGCATCAGCGACAAGCCGACCCGCCTGGGCAGCCCCGGCGTGCCCATGCCGGGCTACCGCCTGGCCATCCTCGACGAGGCCAGCGGCGAGCCCTGCGCGGCCGGCCAGAAGGGTGTGGTCGCCATCGAAGGCCCGCTGCCGCCGGGCTGCATGCAGACCGTGTACGGCGACGATGCGCGCTTCGTCAACACCTACTGGCGCAGCCTGCCACGGGAGGTCTACTCCACCTTCGACTGGGGCATCCAGGACCAGGATGGCTACTACTTCATCCTCGGGCGCACCGACGACGTCATCAACGTCGCCGGCCACCGCCTGGGGACCCGCGAGATCGAGGAGAGCATCTCCAGCCATCCCAACGTCTCCGAAGTGGCCGTGGTCGGCGTGGAAGACAAGTTGAAGGGGCAGGTGGCGATTGCCTTTGCCATCGCCAAACAGGCCGACGCGATTGCCACCCCGGAGCAGAGGAAGGCGCTGGAAGCCGAGATCATGGGTGTGGTCGACAAGCAGATCGGCGCGGTCGGCCGCCCGGCACGGGTGTTCTTCGTCACCGGCCTGCCCAAGACGCGCTCCGGCAAGCTGCTGCGACGGGCCATCCAGTCGATCTGCGAAGGCCGCGATCCGGGCGACCTGCCCACCATCGAGGACCCGGCAGCGCTGGAGCAGGTGAGACTGGCGCTGCGCGACTGATCCCTGCCAGCAAGCGGCGGCCGATACCGGACCTGGCCGCCGCTGATGCCGTAATTTGGTTACACTGGCAGCTTCATCCCATCGTCCCTCTTCAAAGCTTCCGGTCATGCATCCCTCAATCCGCCCGGCCACTGCCGCCGACGCCGCTGCCATCTGTGGCATCTACAACCACTACGTCGACACCACCGTCATCAGCTTCGAGACCGAACCCGTGAGCGTCGAAGGTATGGCCGCCCGCATTGCCGACGTGCAGGCGCAGTTTCCCTGGCTGGTGTTCGAACAGGAGGGCGAGGTGCTGGGCTATGCCTACGCCAGCAAATGGAAGCCGCGCGCGGCCTACCAGCGCTCGGTGGAAAGCTCGGTCTACCTGCGTCACGACGCCGGCGGACGCGGCATCGGCAAGCTGCTGTACGGTGAGCTGTTCGCGCAGTTGAAACCCCTGGGCGTGCATCTGGTCATCGGTGGCATCGCCCAGCCCAATGCGGCCAGCGTGGCCCTGCACGAGAGCCTGGGCTTCGTGAAATGCGGCGTCTTCAGCGAGGTCGGCTACAAGATGGGACGCTGGATCGACGTCGGTTACTGGCAGCTCAAATTGCAAGAGGCCCAATGATGAGATCGACCCGCGCCGCCAGCGCCATCGAGCGCCTGAACAACCGCACCGAATCGCGCGAGTATTCCATGTTGCGCACCTCCGATGAGCGCTTCATCCTGACCCGCCGCGTGGCAGGCCAGCCGCTGGAAAAGCTCAACGAAGCCATGGAACTGGACGACTTCGTCAGCTTCGTCAACGCCCAGGGACCGCAGAAGGCCAAGCGCGTCAGCAAGCTCGATGTGCAGTTCGAAAAGAACATGCGCAACAAGAAAGAACAAACGCCACCCTGAGGTGGCGTCCGTCGATACCGGCTTGCCCCTGGGCGGCGTCAGTCGGCCAGGGTCGCAATCACCGGCGCGTGGTCGGAAGGCTGCTCCCACTTGCGCGGCACCTTGTCGATGACGCAGGCGGTACAACGCGGCACCAGTTCTTCGGACAGCAGGATGTGGTCGATCCGCAAGCCACGATTGAGGCGGAAGCCCATCTGCCGGTAGTCCCACCAGCTATACATCTTCTCCGGCTGTTCGAACAGCCGGTAGGAGTCGGTCAGGCCCAGCGCCTGCAGCTTGCGGAAGGCCTCGCGTTCCGGCTCCGACACCAGCACCTGACCTTGCCAGGCCACCGGATCATGCACATCGCGGTCTTCGGGCGCGATGTTGTAGTCGCCCAGCAGCGCCAGCCGCGGGTTCTTCGCCTTCTCCTGTGCCAGCCATTCGTGCAGCGCCGCCAGCCAGTTCAGCTTGTAGGGATATTTTTCGGACTCCAGCGACTGCCCGTTGGGAATATAGGCGCAGACATAGCGCACGCCCTCGATGGTGGCGGCGATGATGCGCTGCTGCTCGTCGGGGAACAAGGGGTTGTTCTTGACCACGTCAGTCATCGGATGGCGCGACAGGATGGCCACGCCGTTATAGGTCTTCTGGCCCGAGAATTCGACCAGATAACCGGCGGCCGCGATCTCGGCGGCGGGAAACTTGTCGTCGGTGAGCTTGGTTTCCTGCAGGCAGAGCACGTCGACCGGATTTTCTTCCAGCCATTTCAGGACCTGCGGCAGGCGGACCTTGAGGGAGTTGACGTTCCAGGTGGCGATTTTCATGAGTGTGCGCAATCCTTGTGTAGTGCGGGTGTGCGCCGCAAGCGTGGCAATCGTGGGACGATTGCCGGATCACCACAGGGAGATGCATGCCGGCGCAACAATGAGCGTGGACGGCACTATAGCATCAGCGACCAGGCCTGGTCGCTTTCGCCCGGAGGGCAGAGGCCATGCTGGCAGATTTTTTAAACGAATTTCCCGCCGACATCCTGGCCCTCGATTGCCTGACCTGACATGACAAGGGGAACGGCCTCGCGGCCGTTCCCCTTGCACTTTTCAACGATCAGAATGAGGCGACGATCAAGCCGGCATCATCTGCGCGCTGGTCATCTGCGCGCCGTCGTCACCGGCTTTGCGGCGGCGACGATAGGCGGCGAAGCCGACCAGGCCCAGGCCGCCGATCATCATGGCGCTGGTGGAGGCTTCCGGTACCGGTGCCACGCTGATGTTGCCGGCGAAGCTGCCGCCAGCCGAACCCAGCACGGTGCCTGCCACCGACAGGGTGTACAGGCCGCTGGTCAGGCCGTTGGTGCGCAGGCTGAAGGTCTGCAGGTCACCGCTGGAGAGCTGGGTGCCGGTGTAGGTCTGGCCATTGCCGCTGAGCGTGAAGCTGCTGATGCCCACGCGGGAGAGACCATCCAGTGCGATCGAGACCAGGGCCGAAGACACCGCAGTGCCAGCACCGCCGACGTTGAAGGTGAAGTTTTCCAGGAAGCTCTGGCCGGTAGTGCCATCGCCATAGCGGGCGCTGAAGGTCGACGTGGCGTCGGTCCAGACCAGTTCGCGCGTGCGTTCCAGATCGGCGGCGCTGGCCGAGGAGGCCATGGCGACGAAGGCGGACGCGATCAGGAAACTGCTCAACAGCTTTTTCATTGGGATACCTCTTTCGGGTTCGATTGATTGGTTGATTTTGAAAGCACTGCAAGGGGGATTTTTTACGTCGACGGGTTTTATTGTTGATGTTGGCGAGGTCGACGCGGGGCGTCCCTGTTTGTGATTTTTGTTCGACGGGACGTGCAGAGAATAATGGAAAATTACTAACTATTACAACTAAATATTACGTTTTACCGGTAACCGGTGTTGCGCTGTAGGATTCCTGGAAGTCGCACTGGTAAAGGGTTTCCGACGATGAGCTTAAATTTCCGTACGGATTTGTTTGGGTGCGGAAACTAAGTTTTTTCCGAGCGCTCAGGCATTCCCGCGGGCTGGAAATTGATGGTGGAAATGCGTCAGGAAATCTGACTTGTCGATGCGGATGAGCTCGATGAAGCTCATCTGTAGAGGCAAGCTCTGCAGTGGTCGTCGCGATCCTGCAGAGCCAGAAGAGGAGGGATTACTTGAAGCGGTAGCTCACCGCCACGATGGCGGTGTCGTCGGTGTGGCGGCGTACCAGCGGGCTGTCGCTGACGCTGTTGTCGAGCCACTTGCGACGCCAGTGCAGGTTCAGGTGCCAGTCGCCGGTGAGGGGTACATCGGCTGCCAGTCCCAGGGTGGGACTGGTGGACGAGCCGGCACGGTACTGACGCACGCCGCTGGCGGCAGATTCGCTGGCGGAGACACCGAAGAAGTAATCGTTGTAGCTGGCGCTGCGATACTCGACGCCGAGCTGCGGGTAGAAGCTCACCGGTCCGATATCGAACTGGGCGGCATAGATGGCTTCTGCCAGGGTGCCATGGGACTTGTTGAAGTCGCGGAAGACGTTGAGGAAGAAGGCCCCGAACGGGGTTTCCTGGTAGGTGCCCAGGCCCAGAGGGATGGGATCGGAACGACGTTGCAGGCCGTGGTCGGCATCGAAGCCTTGCAGGTCCACGCGTCCGGCCAGCTCCAGGTAGCCGTAGCCCATGCGCGCGGTCTTGATGCCGAAGGTATCGAGCCGGGCGAAGAAGCGCCCATAGTCGAAGTAGGCGTAGGGCAGGACCGTGTTGCGGGCGCTGCGGTCGAGGCCGTTGCGTTCGAGCCGGTAGACGCCGGCACCGAGGTCACCGGTGATGCGGTCATGCAGTTGCAGCGGATCGGCGTTGCCGTTGCCGGTATCGGCTTGCTGGGCCAGGACGGGCAGGGCGCAGCAGGCCAGGGTCAGGGTGGCGAATATTGTTTTCATGATGGGCAGTGGTGATGGGGGCAGATGGCATTGTAGCGGTCGCCAGGGCGCTGCGCCGGCTTGTGTGTCGTGGCGCTGGCTGGATGCGGTCGGTCAGCCACAGCCGGGGCAACGTGGCAATGAACAACGACGAACAATGGCCTGCCATTGCGGCAGGCCATTGTCGGCGCGTGTTGAGCCTTCGTCAGCCTTGATCAGCCTTCGTCAGCGACGAAGCATCAGGACGCTTGCATCGTCGGATAGTCCGTATAGCCTTCGGCGCCGCCACCGTAGAGCGTAGCCTGGTTGAAGTCGGCCAGTGCGGCACCGGCCTTGAAGCGTTCCACCAGATCGGGGTTGGCGATGAAGGGGCGGCCGAAGGCCACCAGGTCGGCCCGGTTGCCTTGGCGCGCCTTGGCGGCCATTTCCAGGTCATAGCCGTTGTTGGCGATGTAGATGCCCTGGAAGAGGTCACGCAGTACCTGCAGGTCGAAGCCGCCGGCCACTTCGCGCGGGCCGCCGGTCGCGCCCTCCACCACGTGCAGGTAGACCAGCTTGTAGCGGTTCAGCTGCTGCACCACGTAGCTGAAGAGGGCCTTGGGATCGCTGTCGGCAATGTCGTTGGCCGGGCTGATCGGGGACAGGCGGATACCCACGCGTTCGCTGGGCACCACTGAGGTGACGGCGGCCACCACTTCCAGCAGCAGGCGGGCGCGGTTTTCGATGCTGCCGCCATAGGCGTCGGTACGCTGGTTGGTCTTGTCGCGCAGGAACTGGTCCAGCAGGTAGCCGTTGGCCGCGTGGATTTCCACGCCATCAAAGCCGGCCTGCATGGAGAGCTGGGCGGCGGTCTTGTATTGCTCGACGAGGGCGGGGAGTTCGGAGAGTTCCAGCGCGCGCGGTTCGACGAAGGGCTTGAAGCCGGTTTCGGTGAAGGCATTGCCTTCGGGCTTGACGGCCGAGGGGGCCACCGGCAGGGCATGGCCCGGTTGCAGGTCGGGGTGGGAGATGCGGCCCACGTGCCACAGCTGCAGGAAGATGCGGCCGCCCTTGGCGTGCACGGCATCGGTGATCTTCTTCCAGCCGGCTACCTGGGCCTGGTCGTAGATGCCAGGGGTCCAGGCGTAGCCCTTGCCCTGCGGCGAGATCTGCGTGGCCTCGGCGATGATCAGGCCGGCGCTGGCGCGCTGGGCGTAGTAGTCGGCCGCCAGTGGCGTGGGGACATCGCCAGCCTGGGCGCGGCTGCGTGTGAGCGGGGCCATGACGATGCGGTTCTGTAGTTGCACCGCGCCCAGCTGCATGGGCTTGAAGAGGTCACTGCTGGCGTGGACGTTGGCATTGGCACTGGTATTGGCGTTGGTCATGCTGTTCCTTTCTTGTTGGCATTGAAGGGGGCGACAGTGGTCGACCCTGTTACCGACCACGGCGGATCGGCAGCGTTCCGGAAATGGATCAACAGTCTAGACGGGAAGCGCTTTGCTTGCTGGCGGTCGGGCACCTGCCTGGATCTTGCTAGGTGGCAATTCGCGATGCGGGGACGAAAAAAAACCACCGCTTGCGCGGTGGCGGGTACTGCGGTTGCTGCGCGGGCAGGGGCCAGCTCCTGCCTTGGCCCTGCCTGAGCGGTGTGCCTTAGCCGCGTGCCGAGCGGGCGCGCGCCTGGCCGAGCAGCCAGGTGGTCAGCAGCGGCACCGGGCGGCCGGTGGCACCCTTGGCGGCGCCGCTCTTCCAGGCGGTGCCGGCGATGTCCAGGTGCGCCCAGGTGTACTTGCGGGTGAAGCGCTCCAGGAAGCAGGCGGCGGTGACGCTGCCGGCGGGCTGGCCGCCGATGTTGGCGATATCGGCGAAGTTGGACTTCAACTGCTCCTGGTAGACGTCCTGGATCGGCATGCGCCAGGCGGTGTCGCCGCTGTCGCGGCCGGCGGCCAGCAGGCCGTTGGCCAGCTGGTCGTGGGCCTCGTCTTCACGGGTGAACAGGCCCGTGTTGTGATGGCCCAGGGCGACCACGCAGGCACCGGTCAGGGTGGCGATGTCGATCACGGCGGCCGGCTTGAAGCGTTCCACGTAGGTCAGGGCGTCGCACAGGATCAGGCGGCCTTCGGCGTCGGTGTTGAGCACTTCAATGGTCTGGCCGGACATCGAGGTGACGATGTCGCCCGGCTTGGTAGCGCGGCCGGAGGGCATGTTTTCGCAGGTCGGGATGACGCCGATGACATTGAGCTTCAGGCCCAGTTCGGCGATGGTGCGGAAGGTTCCCAGTACGGAGGCGGCGCCGCACATGTCGTACTTCATCTCGTCCATGTTCAGGCCCGGCTTGAGCGAAATGCCGCCGGTGTCGAAGGTGATGCCCTTGCCCACCAGCACTACCGGGGCGTCCTTGGACTTGCCGCCCAGGTGCTTCAGCACGATGAACTTGGGCGGCTGGTCGCTGCCGTTGGTGACCGACAGGAAGCTGCCCATCTTGAGGGCTTCCAGCTGCTTGCGGTCCAGCACTTCCACGCCCAGCTTGAATTCCTTGGCCAGCTTCTTGGCGGTATTGGCCAGGTAGGTCGGGGTGCAGACGTTGCCGGGCAGGTTGCCCAGTTCCTTGGTCAGCGCCATGCCGTTGGCCAGGGCCACGGCTTCGCCCAGGGCGGCCTTGGCGGTCACGCCGTCGGCGGCGTTCACCAGCAGGGTGATCTTCTTGACGCCGGTGGGAGCGGGGTCCTTCTTGCTCTTCAGGGTGTCGGAACGATAGATCGCATCGCGGCCGGCCAGTACCACGTTGCGAATGGCCCAGGCCAGGTCGCGGCCCTTGATGCCATCGAAGGGCAGGGCCAGGGCGGCGTCGTCGCAGCCCAGGGTGGCCAGGCAGCGCACCAGGCCGGCGCTGGCAGCGGCAAAGCTCTTGTCGGCGATCTCTTCCTCGGCGCCCAGGCCCAGCAGCACGATGCGTTCGGCGGCGATGCCGGTGACGCCGCGCAGCAGCAGGGTCGAGCCCGGCTTGCCGGAAATGTCGCCCGACTTCAGCGCGGCGCTGATCGCGCCCAGCTTGTCCAGCGCCCCGGCTGCCTTGGACAGCTTGCGGTTTTCATAGATGCCAACGACCAGCGCGCCGGTCTTGACGGCGGTCACGGCGTTTTTTGCGTCCAATGTTTTTGTGCTAAAGTCCATCGTTCGTCCTTTGTATGAATTACCTGGCGATTATAGAGCCCATTTCGACGCCACGCGCGCGTGAGTTCGCGCCAGCCCGGCCAGTGCCGGATGCGTCACAGGGCCAGGCCACCGATTCATTGACCCCGATACCAGAGACAATTCCAGCATTCCCATGATTTTCCAGCGCGCTCTGCGTCGCGAACTGACCAGCACCGCAGGTGGGGTCTTCACGACGCTGTTTACCATCACGCTGACCGTGATGCTGATCAAGATCCTCGGCCAGGCGGCCGGCGGCCAGGTGGCTTCGCAGGACGTGATCGCCCTGATCGGCTTCCAGTCCCTGAATTACATGCCCATCATCCTCATCCTGACCGGCTTCATCTCGGTCTTGCTGGTGATGACGCGCAGCTACCAGGATTCCGAGATCGTGGTCTGGTTCGCCTGCGGTCTGTCGCTCACGCGCTGGATCGTGCCGATACTGAAATTCGGCTGGCCCATCGTGGCCCTGGTGGCGACGCTGTCCTTCGTGGTCACGCCCTGGGCCAATGAACAGAGCAGCGAATACCGCAGCCGCTTCGAGCAGCGCGAGGACATCGCCCGCGTCTCCCCCGGCAAGTTCCAGGAATCGGCCGCGGCCAACCGCATCTTCTTCGTCGAAGGCATTTCCGGCGATGCCTCCAAGGTGCGCAACATCTTCGTCAACACCATCAATGCCGACGGCAAGAACAGCGTGGTGGTGGCCAAGGAAGGCGAGACCGTCATCGATCCCGATGGCGAGAAGTTCGTGGTCATGAACAAGGGCCGCCGCTATGACGGTTCGCCCAGCCTGCCGGATTTCCAGATCGTCGACTTCGAACGCTATGGCCTGCTGATCGGCAACCAGTCGCAGGCGGCTGCCGGTGAGCGTTCGGCGCGGGCGCTGCAGATGGGGGAACTTGTAGCCAAGAGCGACGGCTATGCGCGCGGCGAACTGCTGTGGCGCATCGCCTTGCCGCTGATGGCACTGGCCCTGATGCTGCTGGCCATTCCGCTGTCCTTCGTGAACCCGCGTGCCGGCCGTTCCCTGGGGCTGCTGGTGGCGTTGCTGCTGTTCGTGGTGTACAGCAATACGGTGAGCGTGTTCCAGGCCTCGGTGGCGCAGCAGCGCACCAGTTTCATGATGGCCTGGTGGCCGGTGCACGTGATCGTGGCGGCACTGATCGTGGGCATGTTCGTGCTGCGACTCAACATCAACCACCCCTATCACCCATCCCGGTTGTGGAGCCGTATACGCCGCGCCATGACGTTCCAGCGCGAGGCCTGAGATGAGAGTCATCCAACGTTACTTCACCTCCGAGATCACCCGCTCGGTGCTGTTTGCCCTGGCGGCCTTCCTGGCGCTGTTCGCCTTCTTCGAAATGATGGGCCAGCTGGAGCAGGTCGGCCGCAATGGCTACAAGCTGCAGGAGGCGGTGTTCTACGTGCTCATGGGCTTGCCCGGCAACGTCTATGAACTGATGCCCACGGCCGTGCTGATCGGCACCATCTATACCTTGTCGCAACTGGCGGCGCGCTCCGAATTCACCATCATGCGGGTCTCCAGCATGTCCACCGGCATGGCGGCCAAGGTGCTGCTGCGCATCGGCGTCGGTTTTGCGGTGCTGACCATCGTCTTCGGCGAGCTGATTGCGCCCAAGGCCAGCGAGTGGGCCGAGAAGCTCAAGTTGCAGGCGCAGGGGGCGTCGATGTCCTCGCAGTTCCGCTCGGGCATGTGGGCCAAGGACGTGATCAAGGACAAGGGCCTGGAAGGCAATGTTACTGGCAGCCGCTTCATTAACATCCAGACCGTGCAGCCGGATGGCCGCATCGAGGGCGTCAAGCTCTACGAGCTCGATACCGACTTCCACATGGCCCGCATGATCACCGCCAAGTCCGGCCTGTACGAGGGCAATCACCAGTGGGTGCTCAATGAGGTGGTGCAATCCGATTTCACCGGCGGCCGTGACCGCAAGATCACCGAGCCGGTCAAGACCGTGAAGACGGCGCAGATGAAGCTGGTCTCGGAGGTGACGCCGGAAATCCTGTCGGTGCTGTTCGCCGACCCGGACCGCATGTCGGCCTATGACCTGCTGGCCTACACCAAGCACCTGGAAGCCAACAACCAGCGCACCGACCGCTATGAAATCGCCTTCTGGAAGAAGATCGTCTACCCGCTGTCCATCTTCGTGATGATGGCGCTGGCGCTGCCCTTCGCCTATCTGCACTTCCGCGCCGGTGGCGTGAGCCTGAAGATCTTCACCGGCATCATGATCGGGGTGTGCTTCCAGTTGATCAACAGCCTCTTTTCGCACCTGGGCCTGCTCAATACCTGGCCGGCCTTCGTCACGGCGGCGCTCCCCAGCCTGCTGTTCATGGCGCTGGCGATCGGCGCCCTGTGGTGGGTGGAACGCACCTGACCCCAGTTGATCTCAGCTGATCCCGTCTCAACCCGATACGACATCCGCATGCAACAAAGTTTGATCCTCTTCGCCCATGGCGCCCGCGACCCGGCCTGGGCCGCACCCTTCGAACGTCTGCGCGCGCTGACCCGCGCCGCCATGCCGACCGTCGGCGTGGAGCTGGCCTTCCTGGAGCTGATGCAGCCCGACCTGCCCAGCGTGGTGGCGCAGCAGGTGGCGGCCGGCAGCCGGCGCGTGACGGTGATTCCGGTATTCCTGGGGCAGGGTGGCCATGTAAGGCGCGACTTGCCGCAATTGCTGGAGCAGTTGCGCCAGGCCCACCCGGAGGTGGAGATTCGCACCGTGCCGGCGGTGGGTGAGGATGAGGCCGTGTTGCAGGCGATTGCCGCCTATTGCATCGGGACCTTGCAGAGCTGAGTAGTTCGCCCCCTCGGCAGTACAAAAAGAAGATGGCCCGTCCTGAATGAACGGGCCATTTTCTTTTGGGGCAGCTGACCTGGCGGTGGCCCGATCAGAACAGGCGCGCGCCGTTCGGCACTGCCTGGTCGGGCTTGAAGAGGACGACCTCGCCCTGGGCATCGGGGAAGCCCAGCGTCAATACTTCCGACATGAACTTGCCGATCTGGCGCGGCGGGAAATTGACCACCGCCGCCACCTGCCGGCCCACCAGCTGGTCCAGCGTGTAGTGCGCGGTGATCTGGGCGCTGCTCTGGCGTACGCCGATGCCGGGGCCGAAGTCGATCTTCAGCTTGAAGGCCGGCTTGCGGGCTTCGGGGAAGGCCTCGGCCGAGACGATGGTGCCGATGCGGATATCGACCTTCAGGAAAGCATCGAAATCGATGGCATCGGCGGCGGGGGCGTTGGTGTCGTGCAGGAGGTGCATAGGACAGTGATCTCAGCAACGGTAGTAAATCAGGCTGACAACCGTTCGGACTGAGTAGGCCCGTCAGGGCCGTATCGAAGGCGCAGAGGCGGAGCGCCTTCGATACGCGGCGTTGCCGCTACTCAGGTCGAACGGTCAGTGGTGAGCCCATCAATGGGGGCAGTTCCTTACTCCCTGTCTGCCAATGCCGGGCCGATCATCACCAGCACCGGTCCGCTGCAGGCTTGCAGCCCGGCTTCCAGGCCGGCCAGTTGCAGGTGGTAGATGTGCTGGTCGGGGCGGCTGCAGTTTTCCACTACCACCACCGGGGTATCGGGCGCGTGACCCAGTGCCAGCAGGCGCTGCGCGGTGGCCGTGGCTTCGCGCCCGCCCATGTATTGCACCAGCGTATCGCCGTTGGGCATACGCACTTCGTCCGGCTCATCCACGCCCGTGCTGGAGGTGAACAGCGA
The DNA here is from genome assembly GCF_022627865.1 of Herbaspirillum sp. C7C2. Lineage (NCBI taxonomy): Bacteria > Pseudomonadati > Pseudomonadota > Betaproteobacteria > Burkholderiales > Oxalobacteraceae > Herbaspirillum > Herbaspirillum sp. C7C2. The sequence continues at coordinate 30,707 of NZ_JABXGI010000017.1, read as the reverse complement.
CACGCTACGCGCGATGCCGCGCCGGGTCAGCGGGCGCTTGGCGGCCGAGGCGGCGGCCAGGGCGGCGGTGATGCCGGGGACGATCTCGTAGGGGATATGGTGTTCTTCCAGGGCCCGCATTTCCTCGTCGGCGCGGCCGAAGAGCATGGGGTCCCCACCCTTGAGACGCACCACGCGGCGGTATTGCTGGGCGGCTTCCACCAGTTTCTGGTTGATGACCGGCTGGGCGGTGGAGCGCTGGCCACTGCGCTTGCCCACCGACACCTGCACCGCCTGCGGACAGAGGGCCAGGATTTCTTCGGTGACCAGGGCGTCGTGCAGCACGATGTCGGCCTGCGCCAGCAGGCGCGCGGCACGCACCGTCAAGAGGTCAGCCGCACCGGGGCCGGAGCCGATCAGCCACACCTGGCCCGGATGGTCCGGGCTGGGTGCGGGTGAGTCGGAAGAGGATGGGTTTGCTGCCTGTTCGGTGGCCATGGCCTTGCTACAAGGTACGATTGCGGATCGAAGGGAAATCAGTCGATCCGAATCATACCAGCGGCGACCGTCTGGTGGCTCACTTCGTCGATCAGGATGAAGGCGCCGGTGGCGCGGATATCCTGGTAGGCATCGGCGGCGATGGGCTGCTGCACGTTGACGCTGATGCGGGCGATGTCGTTGAGCTTCAGGGTCTCGGCCGGGCGGCGTTCCTGGGTATTGATGTCCAGGAGCGTATCGACTTTGGCTACGCGCGCGGCCACCTGCTTGGTGGTGTGCTTGAGCCAGTACTTGCGGCGCAGGTCCAGCGGTTCCTCGGAGAGCCAGCAGACGTCGGCGTTGACGGTCTTGAGGATGGTCGAGGGCTGGGCGGCGGCGGCCAGCAGGTCGCCGCGCGAGATGTCCAGGTATTCGTCCAGCAGGATGGTCACCGACTGGCCGGCCGTGGCCGACTCCAGGGAACCATCCAGGGTCTGGATGTCCTTGACGGTCGCGCTCTGGCCGCTGGGCAGCACCACCAGCTTGTCACCACGGGCGACCTTGCCGGCTTCGATGCGGCCCATGTAGCCACGGAAATCATTGGCTTCGTGACCGTTGTGGCGCGCCACCAGCTGCACCGGGAAGCGGAAGGCTTCTTCGTGCGCATCTTCGTAGACCGAGAGCGACTCCAGCAGGGTGATCAGGGTCGGTCCCTGGTACCAGGACAGGCGCTCGCTGGCGGTGACCACGTTGTCGCCGGCCAGGGCCGACAGCGGAATGACATGCACATCCTTCAGGCCCAGCTGCTGGGCGAACTGCTGGTAGGCAGCGACGATGCGGTCGTAGACGGTCTGGTCATAATCCACCAGGTCCATCTTGTTGACGGCCACGATCACGTGCTGGATCTGCAGCAGGTGGGCGATGGTGGAGTGGCGCTTGGTCTGGGTCAGCAGTTCCACGCTGCCATCGTCGCCCAGCTTCACCTTGGACACGTCCACCAGGATGATCACCGCGTCGGCCGTGGAGGCGCCGGTGACCATGTTGCGGGTGTACTGCTCGTGGCCCGGGGTATCGGCGATGATGAACTTGCGCTTGGGCGTGGCGAAGTAGCGGTAGGCCACGTCGATGGTGATGCCCTGTTCGCGCTCGGCTTCCAGGCCATCGGTGAGCAGCGACAGGTCCACCGTGTCACCCACGGTGCGCTTGTGCTTGGCGCGCGAGATGGCGTCGAGCTGGTCGGCGAAGATGCCCTTGCTGTCGAACAGCAGGCGGCCGATCAGGGTGCTCTTGCCATCGTCCACGGAGCCGGCGGTGATGAAGCGCAGCAGGCCGCGTTCGTGCGCGGGCGCGGCGGCGTTGGCCAGTTGTTCTTGGGTTGCGGCGGCGTTCATCAGAAATATCCTTCCTTCTTGCGTTTTTCCATCGAGGCTTCGGACGTCTGGTCGTCCATGCGGGTGGCGCCGCGCTCGGTAATCTGGGTCACTGCGGTCTCGGCGATGATGGCTTCCACGGAAGCGGCGTCAGAGGAGACCGGGCAGGTGCAGGAGATGTCGCCGACGGTGCGGAAGCGCACCACCTGTTTCTCGACGGTCTCGCCTTCGCGGGCCGGGGTCAGGTCAGTCAGTGGCACCAGCAGGCCATTGCGCGGGATCACTTCCCGCTCGTGGGCGAAGTAGATCGAGGGCAGGGCCAGCTTCTCGCGGGCGATGTATTGCCACACGTCCAGTTCGGTCCAGTTGGAGATGGGGAAGACGCGCATGTTCTCGCCCGGATGAACGCGGGTGTTATACAGGTCCCACAGTTCGGGGCGCTGGGCCTTGGGGTTCCATTGGCCGAATTCGTCGCGGAAGGAGAAGATGCGTTCCTTGGCACGGGCCTTTTCTTCATCCCGGCGCGCGCCGCCGATACAGGCGTCGAACTTGAATTCCTCGATGGTTTCCAGCAGCGTCACCGCCTGGGCCGCATTGCGCGAATCGGTCAGCGGATTGCGCAGGCGCACGGTGCCGCGCTTGATCGAATCTTCCACCGAACGCACCACCAGGCGCTCGCCCAGTTCAGTAGCACGGCGGTCACGGAACTCGATGACCTCCGGGAAGTTATGGCCGGTATCGATGTGGACCAGCGGGAAGGGGAACTTGCCCGGGCGGAAGGCCTTCTCGGCGATGCGCAGCAGCACCACCGAGTCTTTGCCTCCCGAGAACAGCAGCGCCGGGTTGCTGCACTCGGCCGCGACCTCGCGCATGATGTGGATGGCTTCCGATTCCAGCCAGTCGAGGTGACGGTTGCTGGCGTTGTCCAAAAAGAGTTTGTCTACCGCAGTGATCATGCCGGGCCTTCCGATGCTTTGCTTGTTGTGGCTTTGATTGTTTCTGTTTGTGGCTCTGCTTGAATTCTGGTTCAGCCCGCCGCGTGCGCCTTGATGCGCACCAGCTTGCCATCGACCACGTGCAGGCCGCATTCCTTGGAGTCCGGGTTCTCCCACCACCAGCGGCCGGCGCGGATGTCCTCGCCGGGCTGGATGGCGCGGGTACAGGGCTCGCAGCCGATGGACGGGTAACCCTGGTCGTGCAGCGGGTTGTAGGGCACGTCGTTGGCGCGGATGTAGTCCCAGACGTCCTGTTCCGACCAGTCCGCCAGGGGATTGAATTTCTCCATGCCGTGGGCGTCATCGCGTTCCTGCACGTGCAGTTCGGCACGCGTGACCGACTGTGCACGACGCTGTCCGGTCACCCAGGAGGCCTTGCCGGTGAGGGCGCGGTTCAGCGGCTCCATCTTGCGGATGTGGCAGCATTCCTTGCGCAGTTCCACGCTGTCGTAGAAGGCATTGGCGCCGTTCTTCTGCACATAGGCGTCGACCGCCTCGGGCTGAGGACGGTAGGGTGCGACCTGGTAATCGTAGGTCTCGCGGATGCGGTCCAGCATGCCCACGGTTTCCTTGTGCAGGCGACCGGTTTCCAGGGTGAAGATGCTGATCTTGTCCTGCAGCTTGCCGCGCAGGATCAGGTCGGTCAGCACCATGTCTTCGGCCGCCAGGCTGGAGGCCAGCGCCGCCGGAGCGTACTCGGCGGCGATGCGTTCCAGCGTGGCCTGGGTCTTGGCGATCAGTTCTTGCAAGCCTGGGTTAGCCATGGGCTGTCCTTCCTTGTCCAATAGGGCCGTTCAGTCGGCGGCTTGCACCGCTTCGCGCTTGACGCGGCGGAACAGCGGGTTCTTCTCGTCCCAGGAGGTCTGGTACTTCTCGGAGAAGTCGGTCAGGCCCTTGACGGCGTCATGGATGTTCTTGTCGGCGCGCACGGCAAAGGCATCGAAGCCCACGCGCTGCATGTAGAACAGCTGGTCGCGCAGCACGTCGCCGATGGCGCGCAGCTCGCCGGCATAGCCCAGGCGGGCGCGCAGGTTGTAGGCGATCGAATAGCCACGGCCGTCAGCAAACTTGGGGAAGTCCACGGCGACCACCCGGAAATTCTCCAGCTGGCCCTTCAGCTCTTCGGCACGCTCGTCGCTGGCCAGCCAGACGCCGATCTCGGGGCGCGACTTGAGTGCCTCGCCCTGTGCCTGCCAGACCTTCAGCGGCACGATCACGCGGCCTTCGGGGATGGTCACGCTCTCTGCGCTCTCGCCTTCAGCCAGGCGCAGCACGCTCCAGTCGTCACTGACGACGGTCTTGTTCTTGATGATTTCAGGCATTGGCGTCTTCTCCTGCGACATAGTCGGCCGAACGGATCGGCGTTGCGTATACGAATTCCTTGAACGGGGTCACACCGATGCGGCGCACCGTATCGATGAAGCGTTCTTCCTCATTGCGCTGCTGCACGTAGACCTGCAGCAGGCGGTCGATCACGGTGGGCATCTGGGTGGCGGAGAACGAGGGGCCGATGATCTTGCCGATCGAGGACTCGTTGCCCTGGGCCCCGCCCAGCGAGACCTGGTACCACTCGGAACCGTCCTTGTCCACGCCCAGGATGCCGATGTTGCCCACGTGGTGGTGACCGCAGGCGTTGATGCAGCCGGAGATGTTGAGTTCGATGTCGCCGATGTCATGCTGGAAATCGATGTTCTCGAACTTCTCGGCGATGGCCTGGGCGATCGGGATCGACTTGGCATTGGCCAGCGAGCAGAAATCGCCACCGGGGCAGCAGATGATGTCGGTCAGGAGGCCGATGTTGGGCGTGGCCAGGCCGTGCGACTTGGCGGCTTTCCACAGCGCGTACAGTTCGGACTGCTTGACGTCGGCCAGCACCAGGTTCTGTTCGTGGGTCACGCGCAGTTCGCCGAAGCTGTACTGGTCGGCCAGGTCGGCGGCGAAGTTCATCTGGTCAGCCGTGATGTCGCCCGGGGGTACGCCCGGCTTCTTCAGCGACAGCAGCACGGCGGCATAACCGGGCTTCTTGTGCGCCTTGACGTTGCGCTTGATCCAGTTGGCGAAGCCACGGTCTTCTGCCTTCAGACGTTCATATTCCGCGTCCACGGCAGGAAGGTTTTCGTAGGCCGGGTCGGTGAAGAACTTGGCCACACGCTGCAGTTCTTCCTCGGTCAGGGTGGAGGGGCCGTCCTTGATGTCGGCCCATTCGGCCTCGACCTGGCGCGCAAATTCCTCGGGGCCGATGGCCTTGACCAGGATCTTGATGCGGGCCTTGTACATGTTGTCGCGGCGGCCATGCTGGTTGTAGACGCGCAGGATGGCTTCCAGGTAGGACATGGCATGCTTCCAGGGCAGGAAGTCGCGGATGACGCTGCCCAGGATGGGGGTGCGGCCCATGCCGCCGCCGACCAGCACGCGGAAGCCCACTTCGCCGGCCTCGTTCTTGAGCACGTGCAGGCCGATGTCATGCACGGCGGTGGCGGCACGGTCTTCGGCCGCGCCGCTGATGGCGATCTTGAACTTGCGCGGCAGGTAGGCGAACTCGGGGTGGAAGGTGCTCCACTCGCGGATCAGTTCGGCGTACGGGCGCGGGTCCACGATCTCGTCGGCGGCCACGCCGGCCAGCTCGTCCGAGGTGGTGTTGCGGATGCAGTTGCCCGAGGTCTGGATGGCGTGCATTTCCACGCTGGCCAGCTGCTCCAGGATTTCCGGGGATTCTTCCAGCTTGATCCAGTTGAACTGGATGTTCTGGCGGGTGGTGAAGTGACCATAGCCGCGGTCATACTTGACGGCGATCTCGGCGAACTTGCGCAGTTGGTTGGAGGCCAGCATGCCGTAGGGGATGGCGATGCGCAGCATGTAGGCATGGCGTTGCAGGTACAGGCCATTTTGCAGGCGCAGGATGCGGAATTCGTCTTCGGCCAGCTCATCCGACAGGCGCCGACGCACCTGGTCCCGGTATTGTGCGACTCGCTCTTTGACGATCAGGTGATCGTATTGGTCATAGCGGTACATCTTGTTTTCCCTGTTAACGTCTTGATGGGCGACCCGTGAAGCAAGGTGCGCCCGATTGAAAATCAGCCTACCAAATCAGCTTGACTGCAACGCTCGTCAGCGTAATGGCCAGCAGGCCACGCAAGAATTTCTCCGGCACCGCCCGCGCCGCGAGCGAACCGATGGTGATGCCCGGTACCGACCCCAGCAGCAGGGTGGCCAGCAATTCCCAGTTGATCGACCCCAGCCACCAGTGACCCAGTGCGGCAATGGCGGTCAGCGGGACGGCATAGGCGATGTCGGTGCCGGCGATCTCGGCCGGCGTCAGGCGAGGATACAGCAAGACCAGCAAGGTCGCGCCCACCGCACCGGCGCCGATGGAGGAGATGGTCACCAGCGTGCCCAGCAGGACGCCGGCGGCAATGGTGGCGTTGGACAGGGTAGCGCCTTGCAGCTGGCGTTGCGGGTTGGCATTGAGCCAGGCCTGCATGCGCGAACGGAACAGCAGCGCGATCACGGTCAGGAACACCGAGATGGCGATCGAATAACGGATGGTCAGGGCGATGCCCTCGCTGACGGCGCCGAAATGCTTCAGCAGCAGCGTAGTCACCAGCGCAGCGGGCAGGGCGCCATAGGAGAGGCGACGTACCACGTCCCAGCGCACTGTCCCCTTGAAACGGTGGGCCAGGGTGCCGGCGGTCTTGGTGGCCGAGGCAAAGGCCAGGTCGGTACCGACCGCTACGGAAGGGTGGATGCCGAACAGCAAGGTCAACAGGGGCGTCATGAGCGAGCCGCCGCCGACCCCGGTCAGGCCGACCAGCAGTCCTACGGCAAATCCGCTTACTACATAAGAAACAGTCATAACACCTCGCCCATTAGTCTGCGAATCGTAATAAACTTATGTTTCAAACCAAACTACATAGTATTTATTTGCTTATATACGCCTTTGGCATATGGAAATGCGGCAAATGAATCAGGCGGACGTCGCAGACCTCAACGTACATGCAGACACCGTCCCAGGTAGAAGCGAAGGAATTCCCGCATGAATCTTCATCAGTTCCGTTTCGTACGCGAAGCGGTAAGGCAGAACTTCAACCTCACCGAGGCCGCCAAGGCGCTCTACACCTCGCAGCCGGGCGTCTCCAAGGCCATCATCGAGCTGGAAGAAGAGTTGGGTGTGGATATCTTCACCCGCCACGGCAAGCGCATCCGTGGCCTGACCGAGCCGGGCCGGGCAGTGCTGCGCTCGGTGGAGCTGATCATGCAGGAGGTGGATGGCCTGAAACGCATCGGCAAGGAGTTCGCCGCGCATGACAGCGGCAGCTTTACCATCGCCACCACCCATACCCAGGCGCGTTACGCCTTGCCCAAGGTGGTGCAGGCCTTCACCCAGAAGTATCCGAAAGTGCATCTTTCATTGCTGCAGGGCAATCCCAAGCAGATTACCGAGATGGTCCGCAATGACCAAGCCGACATCGCCATCGCCACCGAAGCCCTGGCCTCCGGCGAGGGTCTGGTGTCACTGCCCTGCTATCAATGGGAGCACGTGGTGGTGGTGCCACCCGAGCACCCGCTGCTGCAGTCCAGGAGCCTGACGCTGGAAGAGATCGCGGGCAATCCGCTGATCACCTATGACTCGGCCTTCAGTGGCCGCAGCAAGATCGATCACGCCTTCTCGCTGCGCCAGTTGAAGCCCGACGTGGTGCTGGAAGCCATCGACGCCGACGTCATCAAGACCTATGTGGAACTGGGCATGGGCGTGGGCATCATCGCCGGCATCGCCTTCGATGCCGAGCGCGACCGTGGCCTGCGGGCGATTCCGGCGGGCCACCTGTTCGGTACCAATGTCTCGCGCGTGGCCTTGAAGCAGGGCGCCTACCTGCGCGGCTATGTCTATACCTTCATCGAATTGCTGGCACCGACCCTGAACCGCAAGCTGATCGCCCAGGTGATGGAGGGAGAGAAGGACATGTACGAGCTCTGAGCCCGCCAAGGGTTGATGACAAGACAAAACGGCCGGATCGATGACGATCCGGCCGTTTTGCCTTGTCCGTACTGCAGTGCGGCTTATGCCACGGCAGTGCGTTCCATGTCGCGGCAGCCGTCCAGCAGGAAGGACAGGCCCACCACCAGCACCAGTTCGCCCTCGGCCGAGCGAGCCGTACCGGTGATGCCGGCGGTGTGGATCGCGGTCAGCGGCTTGATCACCAGGTCGGCCGTGCCTTCCACCGATTCCACCCCCAGGATGTAGGGATGCGGTACCGCCATGACGATGCCCACGCGCTCATTGCCCGGCTCGTAGCCCAGGACCCCGGCCAGCGAATTGACCGGCAGCGGACGACCCTGGTCGCGCAGCACCGGGGCACCGCCGACCTCGTCGAAGGTCTCCGGCAGTTCCACCACGCGTTCGACCACCGCCATCGGCAGGGCCAGCGGGGCGCCGGCGCAGCGCACCAGCATGGTCGGGATGATCGACAGTTCGATCGGCAGGCGGATCGAGAACTTGGTCCCCTTGCCAATGGTGGAGTCGATGCGGATGGTGCCGCGATGCTTTTCCACGGCGGTCTTGACCACGTCCATGCCCACGCCGCGTCCGGAGACGCTGGAGGCCACTTCCTTGGTCGAGAAACCGGGCAGGAACACCAGTTGCAGCGCCTCGTCCGAGGTCAGCGCCTGGTGTTCGGTGATCAGGCCCTTGGCCAGCGCCTTGTTGCGCAGCATGTCCGGGTCCATGCCCTTGCCGTCGTCGAACACTTCGATCATGACGCTGCTGCCGGCCTGCCAGGCGTGCAGCGAAATGGTCGCCTTGTTGGACTTGCCGGCGGCGGCGCGGTCCACTTCGATGCCGTGGTCCAGCGAGTTGCGCAGCATGTGCACCAGCGGGTCGTAGAGGCTGTCCACCACCACGCGGTCGACTTCGGTATCGGCACCGGTGATGACCAGGTCCACGTCCTTGCCCAGGTCCTTGGCCAGTTCGCGCACCAGTCGCGGGAATTTCTGGAACAGTCGGCCCACCGGCTGCATGCGGGTGGACAGGGTGGCACGTTGCAGTTCGCTGGAATAGCGCGAGGCGCGGCCCAGCGTTTCGGCCAGGGTCGACATCAGCGCGGCAGCCGTGCCTTCGAACTTGAACTGTTGCAGCTTTTCCAGCAGCACGGCGGCCTGGTTGGCGGCCTGCACCGATTCGCCGGCCACTTCCAGCAGGGCGTCGAGCTTGCCGGCATCGATACGGATGCTTTCTTCCTTGGCACCGCCGCCCGTGTCACTGGCGCGACGGTTGTGCTGGGCGGGTGCTGCGGCCTTCGGTTCGCCATCGGCAGCCGGGGCGGCGGCCGGAGCAGCCGCAGCTGCGGCGGCCACAGGGGCTGCTGCCGGCGCGGCGTCGGCTGCAGCCACAGGTGCGGCCACTGCGGCGCCTGGAACCAGGGCCTGGTACAGCGCGGGCCAGTCCAGCTCGCCATTCTTCATCACGCTGGCACTGCCATCGACGCTGGCCGCCGGGGCGCTGGCGGCGGCCGCAGCCACCGGCGCGACCGCGGCCGCAACCGGTGCCGCAGCAGCAGGGGCGGCGGCCGGAGCCGCATCGCTCTTGCCTTCGATGGCCTGGGTCAGGATGTCCTTCAGTTCGGCCGGCATCGAAGCCAGGCTGTCGGGCGCGGCGCCATTGGACAGTTCGTTCAACTGGTCGGCCACGAAGCCGCTGGCCTGCAGCGCCGCTTCGATCGCCAGCGGCGTCACCGGCGCCTTGCCGGTACGCAGGGCGTCGAACAGGTTTTCGGTCAGGTGGCAGGCCGACACCATGGCCGGCAGGTTCACGAACCCGGCGCCGCCCTTGATGGTGTGGAAGGCGCGGAAGACCGCATTGAGGATTTCAAGGTCATCAGGATGTCGTTCGAGCGTCAGCAGATGCTCTTCCACGTTGGTCGCCAGCTCCAACGCTTCAACGACAAAATCCTTGAGCATTTCGTCATCCATTAGAACCCCAGGCTGTCGAGTAAGTCGTCCACATCGGTCTGGCCCATGGCGGTACCCGGCGAGGCGGGGCCGTTCATCAGGGTAACCGGCTTTTCTGCCTCGATCTGGGCGCGCACTTCAGCCGGCGCATTGTCGCGCAGCAATTGCGCCAGTTCGCGTTCGGCGGTGGTGGTGATGCCCACGATCTTCTTGATCAGCTGGCCGGTGATGTCCTGGAAGTCCTGGGCCATCATGATTTCCAGCATGCGGGCCTTTTCCGCTTCGGTCGATTCGATCACCGAGGACGAGAACTTCTGCGAGTCGCCCGCCAGTTTCTTGAATTCTTCGATGTTCAGCTGACCGGCATAGAGCTTGTTCCAGCGGTCGTTGATGTCCTTGGCCTGCTCCTGCAGGCGGTCCTGCGCGGGCATGCCGGAGTCCAGCGCATTGAGCACCTTGTTGGCGGCCTGCTCGGTCAGGGTGGCGATGTGCTCCAGGCGGCTCTGGGCGTCGCCGATCTGCTCGGCCACATCGGTCAGGGAGCGGTCGTAGCCCAGTTCGCGCATCGAATCATGCAGCAGACGGACGATGCCACCCAGGCGTTCATACATGGGCTTGTCGCTCTGATCTTCCTGCGCCTGCTGGGCATCGTCGCCCGCACCGGCTGCCCCACCAGCGGCACCGGCAGCCGCGCCAGCCTCGCCGGCGGTCATGCCCGGTAAGGTCTGCGAGGAAATTTCGTCAAACAATGCTTCCAGATCAACGTCGTCGCTCATGATTACTGATTCTCCCAACAAATGTGGTGCGCTCGGCGGCGCACTGCTATGCAAAGTTGCCCGTAGGCGGATCAAATGCGTCGTTCCGGGAGGCACAGCAACCGTCCCATCCGGGATATCCAATAGATATCGGCAGGCAAGGGCGGAGTCTGAAGGCTCGCAGACCACGACAACGATTCAGGGATGACAGGTGAGGCCAGCGGACCAGACGGTCAGCGGGTCGACGATGCCATGGCGCCGAGTATAGGGCCGGGTACAGCCATCTCATCGGCCAAACAGCGAGTGAAATCCCCCCATTTGTTTCGTTTTTTCGCCCCTTGTGGCAAGCCGGCTCGGGGCGTCTCTCCGAAATAAATTCGTAAAAAATCGAATTTTTTCGATATAAGTTCGAATTCTATCTGGCTTTTTCCTTAAAGCAATACGCATGCCGGGCTTGTGCTGATTTACATCAGGATGGCTTGTGGTCTTAAATTTGGCCGATTTTTGCCTTGTATTTGGCAGGCGCCGGCCTGTAGCGACTTGTGATGCCCGCCTGGCACGCCTACAATGGCGCCGTTTTGGTGCCCGCCGGCGCGTTCTTGCCGGCAGTTAAACGGGAAACACGCACCAGTTCGGTTCGCGGCACGCGGGCGGGGCTGGTCAAGGTGTGCTGCCCCCGCAACGGTAACCAGGCGCCGGCGATACAGTGACACCATGACGAGACGTCGCGTGTTGCCGGCAACACCATCCCCCATGCCACTGTGCAGGTTCCGTGTCCGGTTCAATCGGCCAGCGCTGGCCGGCTGACGTACACGGCGCTGCATGGGAAGGCCGATGGTCATGCCTGCAGCCCGGAGACCGGCCAGAACGGGAGGAAACTGCGCGTGGCGATGCCGGTGCGGCTTCCGTTGATTCCGGCCCGCGGGGAAGCAGGCCGGACCACTTCACCGAGTCTCTTTTCCATGCATAACGTCAATTCCCCGGCCAGCCACGGCGGCCAGCGTCCCCTTTTTGCCCTCAGCCTGGGCAGCACCCTGATCCTGTCGGCCCTGGCGCAGGCATCCCTGGCCGCGACCGGCGCCCCGGCTATCGACCCGGCGGCGGCACTCGCGCCGGTGGTGGTGTCGGCCTCGCGTTTTCCCAATGACCCGACCTTCCCGCCGGTGGCGGCCACCGTCATCACTGCCGAGCAGATCCGCGAAGCCGGCATCGACAATGCCAATGAAGCCATCCGCAAGCTGGGTGGGGTGTATGGCCGCCAGAGCCTGGCCGGGCCCAAGGACTTCCCGCTGGACCTGCGCGGCTTTGGCACCAATGGCGACCAGAACATGGTGGTGCTGCTGGACGGCGTGCGCATTTCCGAAAACGAACTGAGCACACCGCTGCTGTCCTCCATCCCCATCGAGAACATCGAACGCATCGAGATCGTGCGTGGCGGCAGCAGCGTGCTGTACGGCAGCGGCGCCACCGGTGGCACCATCCAGATCATCACGCGCCGACCGCAGGCCAACAGCGGCCACGGCACCGTGGTGGGCGAGGTCGGCAGCCAGGGGCTGCGCGGCGGACGGGCACTGGTCTCGCGCGGCTGGGACAACTTTTCCATCGACGCCAGCTATGCCAAGTCGCGCAGCGACAACTGGCGCGACAACGCCCAGTCCAGCCAGGAAAATCTGAGCTCCACCGTGCAGTGGTTCGCCAGCGACTGGCGCTTCGGCCTGCGTGCCACCCTGTCGCGTGCCGATTACGGCCTGCCCGGCAGCCTGACCCAGGCGCAATACCAATCCAATGCCCGCCAGACCAGCAAGCCGCTGGACCGCGGCTCCTACGACAACGACAGCGTGACGGCCTTCCTGGAACGCCGCTTCGGCGCCTTCGATGTTGCCGCCGAGCTGGCCCACCGCGAAAAGATCTCCCGCTCCAGCTATGTCAGCAGCGGGTCAACTACCCAGGTCAATATCCGCGGCACGCAATTCTCGCCGCGCCTGCGTCATGTGATCGACCAGGGGGCGTGGAAGAACGAAGCCATCGCCGGCATCGACCTGGCCGAATGGACGGCCTATAACAACGCCAGCTACGGCAACAGCGATGCCGCCCAGCGCTCCAAGGCACTCTACCTGCGCGACGAAATCGAATTCGCCCGCAACGCCCGCCTGGCCGCCGGCGTACGGCGCGAAGTGTTCAACCAGCAGAGCGATTCCGGCCTGTACGACCGCAACAGCGCCGTCAATGCCTGGGACCTGCAGGCCAGCTATGCGCCGCTGCCGCTGCTGCGCGCCTTTGCCAAGACCGGCCAGAGCTATCGCCTGGCCACGCCGGACGAAAACGGCTACACCGCGCTGCCCACCGGTGCCGTGCTCAAGCCCCAGGTGTCGCACGACCTGGAGCTGGGGGCCACCCTGGGCAAGACCGGGCAGCAGCTGACACTGCGCTGGTTCCGCCACCGTCTGCGTGACGAGCTCTATTACGATCCCACCGCCAATGGCGGCTTCGGTGCCAACAGCAACCTGGCGCCCACCCGCCACCAGGGCGTGGAAGTGGAGGGGCGCCTGCAGCTGACCGAAACCCTGGGCGTGAACGCCACCTACCAGCACATCGACGCCCGCTTCGAGGAGGGGGCCAACAGTGGCAATCAACTGGCGCTGGTGCCGGCCAATACCTTCACCACCCGGCTCAACTGGAAGTCCGGCCAGCACAGCGCCGATGTCGGGGCGCGCTGGGTGGACCGCCAGCGCATGGGCAACGATTTCGCCAACACCTGCGCCAAGATGCCTTCCTTCACCACCTTCGACGCCCGTTACGCGCTGCGCGTGAGCGCCTGGGAATTTGCCCTGACCGGAACCAACCTGGCCGACCGCAAGTATTACTCCCAGGCCTATGACTGCAGTGGGGGTTCGGTCTCGGGCATCTACCCGGAAGACGGCCGGGCGGTAAAATTCACGGCCCGCTATGACTTTTGATGCGGACTTCATGAATTTTCCTTCCTGATCCTGGCCTGCCGCCGATGCGACGCTTCCTCCCCGTGCTGTGCACCCTGCTGCTGCTGTCCCTGCTTTCGCTGACGGCAGCGGCCTTGTGCGGCAGCACGGGTTGCCTGCGTCCCTCGGCCTCGGCCGACTCGGTCTCGCTGCTGCTGTCCCTGCGCGTGCCGCGCGCGCTCACGGCCTTTGCGGTAGGCGCGGCACTGGCCTTGTCGGGCGCATTGATGCAGGTGCTGTTGCGCAATCCACTGGCTGACCCTTATGTATTGGGCCTCTCCGGTGGTTCGGCGGCGGGCGCATTGCTGGCCATGTTGGCGGCGCTGCATCTGGGCTGGCCGGTGCAGTTGGCGACCGCCCCGGGGGCGCTGCTGGGCGCGGCCGTGGCCATGCTGCTGTTGTTCGGCCTGGTGCGCCAGTCGCTGCGGCATCTGGCCATTTCGCCCCTGCTGTCCAGCCAGCGCCTGTTGCTGACCGGGGTGATGCTGGCGGCGGGATTTGGCGCGCTGATTTCGCTGGCCTTGTCGGTGGCCCCTGACGCGCAATTGCGTGGCATGGTGTTCTGGCTGATCGGCGATCTTGACGATGCCCGCTTGCTGCCGGTGACGGCAGCGGTATTGATACTGGCCTTGCTGTGGGCCTTGCGCTACGCACCGGCGTTGAACCTGCTGGCGCGAGGCGATGCCTTTGCCCAGTTGCTGGGCGTACCGGTGCTGTGGCTGCGGGTGATGGTGCTGTGCACGGCAGCGGCCTGTACCGCCATGGCGGTGGCCATGGCCGGCACCATCGGTTTTGTCGGACTGGTGGTGCCGCATGGCCTGCGCCTGTTGATCGGCAACGACCAGCGACTGCTGTTGCCCGGTGCCATGCTGGGCGGCGGCGCGGCGCTGACCCTGGCCGACTTGCTGGCGCGCACCGTGGTCGCCCCGGTGCAGTTGCCGGTGGGCGTGATCACGGCGCTGATCGGCGTGCCTTGCTTCTTGTGGTTGCTGGCGCGGGGGCGTTCATGAGCGCGCCAGCTTCTTTCATACTGCAGGCGCAGCAGGTGTCGTTGCAGGTGGGCTCCCGCATCCTGCTGGAAGGCCTGGACTGGCAGGTGCGACCCGGGGAATTCTGGTGTGTGCTGGGGCGCAACGGCATCGGCAAGAGCACATTGCTGCACGCCGCCGCCGGCTTGCAGCCGACCCATGCCGGGCAGTGGCAACTGCTGGGGCAGCCACTGCAAGGCCTGTCGCCGGCGGAGATGGCGCGCCATCGTGGCCTGCTGCTGCAACAGCAGCACGACGCCTTTTCCATGCCGGTGATCGAGGCGGTGCTGGCCGGACGCTTCGTGCATCACGGCGGCTGGCAGGCGACCGCCGAGGATGAGGACCTGTCGCTGGAGGCGCTGGAGCGCGTGGGTCTGTCGTCGCTGGCTGCGGCGGACCTGCTGCAGCTCTCCGGTGGCGAGCGCCAGCGTGTCGGACTGGCGACCTTGCTGGCACAGGACCCCGACCTGTATCTGCTGGATGAACCGACCTCGCACCAGGACGTCGCCGCGCAACTGCAGCTCATGACCCTGCTGTGCGAACTCGCCGCAGGGGGCAAGGGCGTGGTGGCAAGCTGCCACGATATCAACCTTGCCAGCCGTTTTGCGACGCATGTGCTGTTGCTGGCCGAAGGGCGGCGCTGGGCGGGGCCGGCACAAGAGATATGCCGGCCTGCGGCGCTGGAGGCAGCCTTTGGCTGCCGCTTCGTGCAGGTTGAGATAGACGGGATGCTGCAGTTCCTGCCCCTGCCGCCCGGCTGAATACCACGTCGCTTGCGCGCTACATCCAAGTCACGAAATTCACTTCAATCTCAAGATCTAACGATTTTGATGTCGTGAAACCGCGAGATTTTGGTCGCCATTTTTCTTTGCGCGTTTCCCTGCATTGCCTCACTTCTATCATCGCTGCCGGCTATCGGGTCCACGTACTTCGTGTTTCCGGTAGTCGCGCCCGGCCAGTTCATCCAGTCTGCCGGGAAGTTTCTTTCACATCATGACAAGAGGAACAGATGAAGAAAATCCACCTAATGGCCGCCGGCTTGCTGTCGGTCGCCTGTGCCACCGTGGCGGCACAGGCCGTGAAGTCCGGGCCAGGCTTTTATGTCGGTCTAGAAGGCGGCGCAGCGCACTACGATATTGATGTCGAGCATTCGCCAGGCACCATCGAGAAAAACGATGCTGGCATGATTCGTTTTGGGGGCGGGTATCAGTTCACTCCCAATTTCTCTGTCGAGATGGGCTACTTCCGCATCGGCGCAACCAGTTTGGAAAAGACGGACCGCTTCTCGCGAGACAGTGCCAAGGCACGCGTGAGCGGCTTCGATCTGACGGCCGCCTACAAATTCTCCAACGTCCTGCCGGGCGTCTATTTCAAAGGGGGGATCACCCAGGCCAAGTTCACCGAAGATGTTCGCTATGAGTATAGTGGTTTTGGATTTTCCGGCAGCGTCAGCGAGCGGGCGTCCAAGTCGGGGACCGGTTACCTGCTGGGTCTGGGCTATGAACACGATCTCAGCGAGATCGTCAGCATCAACGCTGGCTACACCCGTTATGAAGGTCTGGCCGGCCACTCCAATGCCGATGTGAACTTTTTCGCAGCCGGCCTGAAATACCGCTTCTGAAGATCACTCCCTGGTCCTCGACATCCCTCCTGGCGAGGGATGTTTTTAATGCGCAGGCGCCATTCGGCGTGCCTGCTCCAACTTCCCGCAGACCTCTTCGGCGGCTTCCAGCACTCTTGGCCCGGCCCGGTTCATCCAGTCCGCATTGATCGTGTAAAGCTGTCCGTCGCGCACTGCGCGCAGGCGGGGGAACTGCTTCCAGCGTTCCAGCGGCTGGTCGCGAGCGTCACCGGGGGTAAGGATGACCTGGGGATCGGCTGCCAGCACGGCTTCCACGCTGATGGTGGGCGCCAGTTGCGGCAGGTCGGCGAAGAGATTGCGACCACCGCACAGGCGCAGCACTGCCGAGGCCATGTGCTGGCCGTTGAGCGTCATCAACGGTTGGCTCCAGATCTGGTAGAACACGCTCACCGGCGCACGGCCCTGGTAGTGCGTGGCCAGTTCTTGCCAACGGACGCGGAAGCGCGCAGCCGCAGCTTGTGCGGTGGTATCGCTGCCCGCCAGGTGACCCAGCTTTTCCAGAGACCTTGCCACCATGCCGAAGTCGGCCGGCTGGCTCTCATAGACGGGGATGCCGAAGCTGCGCAGGCGCGCCAGCTGCAGCGGCTTGTTGCCGCTGTGCCAGGCCACGATCAGGTCCGGCTTCAGGCTGAGGATGCGCTCCATGTCGAGCGCGTTGTAGCCGCCCAGGGTGGGCAGGCTGGCCGCTGGCGGGGGGTAGTCGCTATGGTTGCTCACGCCAACCAGTCTGGCGCCGGCACCGGCCGCGTAAAGCAGTTCGGTCACATGTGGTGCCAGGCTGACGATGCGCTGCGCCGGTTGCGCCAGGGTCACGTTCTGGCCCAGGTCGTCCTGCACGGTGATTGCCGCATGGGCAGCAGCGCTGCTGAACAGGGCCAGGACGGCCAGTCCGAATGGCGCGGCCGCCGGCATGCGTCAGACTTCGAGGTTGTCGATCAGACGGGTCGCGCCCAGCTTGGCGGCCGACAGCACCACCAGCGGCGTACCCTGTTCCATGTCGGCAGCGGTCGGCGGTTGCAGGTCGATGCGCTTGCGCACGGCCACGTAGTCAGGCTGCCAGCCACGACCGGCCAGGCGTTCCATGGCCAGTTGCTCCACCAGCGCCACATTGTGCTGACCACCGCGCACTTCATTGGCGACGTCGTTCAAGACCTTGTAGAGCAGGGGCGCCTCGGCGCGTTCGGCCGGCGACAGGTAGCCATTGCGCGACGACAGCGCCAGGCCATCCTCGGCACGATAGGTCTCGGCGCCGACGATCTCGGTGGGCAGGGCGAACTGGCGCGCCATGTTACGCACGATCATCAGCTGCTGGTAATCCTTCTTCCCGAACACCGCCACGCGTGGCTGCACGCAGGAGAACAGCTTCATCACCACCGTCGATACGCCGGTGAAGAAACCGGGACGGAACTCGCCCTCCAGGATGTTGCCCAGGTCGTTGGGCGGCTGCACACGGTATTCCTGCGGCTCCGGATACATGTCCTTTTCGGTCGGCGCGAAGAGCACGTAGACGCCTTCCTTCTCCAGCTTTTCGACGTCGGCCTGGAAGGTGCGCGGATACTTGTCGAAGTCCTCGTTGGGGCCGAACTGCAGGCGATTGACGAAGATCGATGCCACCACCGGGTCGCCGTGGGTGCGCGCCAGGCGCATCAGCGAGAGGTGGCCTTCGTGCAGGTTGCCCATGGTCGCCACGAAGGCGGTGCGCAACTGGCCGCGCAGGTGGTCACGGAGTTCTTCGATGGAGGAAATGATTTTCATGCGGAGTCTCTGGTTGCGGGGCGGACGGCGCGGCTGCCATGTGTGCGCTGCCCGGGGATGTCAGTGATCCTCGCCAGCCTAGCTGGGCGAGTACGACAGTCTGACATAGATGGGGGCGAAGGCTTCGGCCTGGGTGATTTCGATCAGCGTCTCCTTGGCCAGCTCGAGCAGGGCGATGAAGTTGACCACCACCACCGGCACGCCGCGCGAAGGATCGAACAGGTCCGAGAACTCGACGAAGCGCGCCGTCTGCAGGCGCCTCAGGATGCCGGTCATGTGCTCGCGCACCGACAGTTCCTCGCGGCTGATGTGGTGGTGCTGGGTCAGCTTGGCGCGCTTGAGGATATCGGCCCAGACGGCCTTGAGGTCGTCCATGTTGACCTCGGGCCAGCGGGTGACCACGGTCTGCTCGATATGCACCTGGGTGCGCACGTAGTCGCGGCCGACCTGCGGCAACTGGTCCAGTTCCTGAGCGGCCAGCTTGATCTGCTCGTATTCCAGCAGGCGGCGCACCAGCTCGGCGCGCGGGTCTTCGGGTTCCTCACCGGGCTCGGCCTTCTTGGCCGGCAGCAGCATGCGCGACTTGATTTCGATCAGCATGGCCGCCATCAGCAGGTATTCGGCGGCCAGTTCCAGGTTCTGCTTGCGGATCTGTTCGACGTATTCCAGGTACTGGGCGGTGACCTGCGCCAGCGGAATGTCGAGGATGTTGAAATTCTGCTTGCGGATCAGGTACAGCAGCAGGTCCAGCGGCCCCTGGAAGGCTTCCAGGAATACCTCCAGCGCATCCGGCGGGATGTAGAGGTCATTGGGCAGCTGGAACAGCGGTTCGCCATACAGACGTGCCAATGCCACGCCGTCGATCACATCGGGCGTGCTGTCCTGTCGTCCTGCGGGGGTGATGTCGATGGCGTCGGCGCTGGGTTCCGCGCCGGTCTGGCCGGCGGATTCGGCGCCACCTGCTTGAGCCGTCATGCGAAAAGCTTAGTGGCTCTGGTAGACGTAGGGCTGTTGCGCCACGCGCGAGGCCTTCTCACGGGCGGACTTGTCCAGGTCCAGCGGTTCCTTGTCCCACAGCAGGGCGCGGCCGGCGCGCTGCGATTCTTCCAGCTTCGGGTTCTTCGTCTTCAGTTCGTCGATGAACTGGGTGATCTCAGATACGTAGGTGGTCTTTTTTCCGAAGAGCATGATATTTTCAGGCCAAATGTTACACAGAGGCCGTATTTTACCTTGTCTTCATCAGGGATAATCAAATACCTATGCGTGAACCCTTATTCATACGCCTGCGTCGCCATGCCGGCAAATTCGGTGCTTTTCTTGCTGCTTTGGCAATGTTTGGCTGCGACCGCAACGGCAATCCCATCCAGGAGTTCGGTTTGGACAAGCTGCAGAAGGGCATTTCCAGCGAGGCCGACGTGCGCGGCGTCATGGGCCAGCCCGATACCATCTGGGACGACGGCAACGGCGCCCGCACGCTGGAATATCCCAAGGGGCCGGAAGGCATCCGCACCTGGATGTTCGCCATCGGCGCCTCCGGCACCCTGGTCGATTACACCCAGGTCTTGACCCAGGAACATTTCGACACCATCCGCCCGGGCATGAGCGCCGAGCAGATCCGCCGCCAGTTCGGCCGACCGCGCAGCGTGGTGCAGTTTGCCCGCAAGAATGAGGAAGTATGGGACTGGAAATACCACTACGTCCACGAGGATCGCCTCTTCAACGTCCATTTCGACATGACCACCCGGAAGGTGGTGCGGATGTCGATTTCGGAGATATCGGGCCACTGAAACCGATCAGCGTATCCCCGCCCGCATGAACGACTGCACGAACTGCCGCTGGAACAGCAGGAAGGCCAGCAGCAGCGGTGCCGAGGTCATCAGCGTGGCGGCGGTGATGAT
Organism: Herbaspirillum sp. C7C2; assembly: GCF_022627865.1. Taxonomy (NCBI): domain Bacteria; kingdom Pseudomonadati; phylum Pseudomonadota; class Betaproteobacteria; order Burkholderiales; family Oxalobacteraceae; genus Herbaspirillum; species Herbaspirillum sp. C7C2. The sequence goes on along the minus strand of NZ_JABXGI010000017.1, from coordinate 10,888 downwards.
GGACCAGTCTACCCCCTGGTCGGTGGACGAAAACACCTGCAGGCCCACCGTCAGCGGCCGCGACTGCACCGAGTTGGTCACGATCAGCGGCCACAGGAAGTTGTTCCAGTGCGTGCTCACCGATACCAGCCCGAAGGCGATGTAGATCGGCCGCGCCAGCGGTACATAGACCTGCATCAGGATCTGCCAGGCCGAGGCCCCTTCCACGGTGGCGGCTTCATCCAGTTCGCGGGGCACCGTCTTGAAGGTCTGGCGCAGCAGGAAGATGCCGAAGGCCGAGGCGAAATAGGGCAGGCCGATGGAAAGGATGGTGTCGCGCAGCCCCAGCAGGTTCATGGTCTGGTAGTTCTCCACGATGAGGATGTCAGGCATCACCATCAATTGCAGCAAGACCAGCATGAACATCACATTACTGCCACGGAAAGTGAAGCGCGCGAAGGCATAGGCGGCCAGCGTGGCCAGTACCACCTGGGCTGCCAGGATCATCGTCACCAGCAGGAAGGTATTGAGGAAGTAACGCAGGAATGGCGCTGATTGCCAGGCATTGACGAAGTTCTGCAAGGTCAGCGGCGCATCCGGCACGAAGCGGGTGGCATAGGCGGCCGGGTGGAAGGCGGTCCACAGCGCATACAGCAGCGGCAACAGCCACAGCAGCGCCAGCACCCAGGCGGACAGGGTTTCCAGCACGCGGTGGTGCTGGCCGAAGGGGGAGCCGGGGGCGTTCATTGGTAGTGGGTCCTGCGGTCGAGAATGCGGAATTTCACCAGCGCGATGAGGCCCAGCAAGGCCAGCAACACCACCGTCAGGGCCGCCGCGTAGGACGAGTCCCAGAAGGCGAAGCCGACTTCATAGATGTAGTACAGCAGCAGCGAACTGGCGTTGTCGGGGCCGCCGCGGGTCATGACCACGATGTGGTCCACCAGGCGGAAGGCATTGATCAGCGCGTTGATCAGCACGAACAGGGTGGTCGGCATCAGCAGCGGGAATTGCACCCGCCAGAAGTATTGCCAGCGCGATGCCCCCTCCAGCGCCGCCGCCTCGGCCAGCACCGGCGAAATCTGTTGCAGCGCGGCCAGGTAGAAGATCATGAAGAAGCCGGCTTCCTTCCAGATCGCCACCACCATCAGCGCAGCCAGCACGCTATGCGGATTGCCCAGCCAGTTGTGCGAGGGCAGGCCGAGCGCGCCGGTGATCTGCTCCAGCAGGCCGTACTGCGGCGTGTAGAAGAACAGCCAGATATTGGCCACGGCGATCATCGGCAACACCGTGGGGGTGAAATAGGCCAGGCGCAGCACGCCGCGCCCGGCCAGTTTCTCGTTGACCCACAGCGCCATCAGGATGGCCAGGGCGATCGCCACCGGGATGGTCCCCAGGGCGAACCAGAGGTTGTTGCACAAGGCCTGCCAGAACACCGGGTCCTCGACCATGAGCCGGTAATTGTCCAGGCCGACGAAGACCGACGGCCTTGCTCCCTTGGGCGTGGAAAAGAAGCTGTGCCAGAGGGTCGCCAGCGCCGGATAGTGCGTGAAGGCGATCAGCAGCACCATCGCCGGCGACAGCAGCAGCCAGGGCAGCACGGAGGAGGGCAGGCGTTTCATCGGCAGGCCTTGTGCAGGCGGCGCTTAGCGACCGTAGGCGCGCAGGATGCGCTCGGCTTCGCGCTGGGCGTCCTTCAGGGCGGCGTCCGGGGTCTTGGTGCCGGACAGCGCGGCCTGCAGGTTGTCGTTCAGGGCCTTGGTCACGCGCTGGTTGTCGTGGGTGGAGAGTTCGGCCACGCCATATTTCATCTGCTCGCGGGCGACATCGGCGGCCGGGACGTCCTGCAGGTACTTCTTCATTTCCGGCGTATCCCAGGCGTCCTGGCGCGGTGCCACGTAGCCGGTGGCGATCGACCACTGGGCTGCGCGCGCCGGTTCGGTGGCGAAGCGGATGAACTTCATCGCCGCCTGCTGCTCGGCCGGGGAGGTCTTGTTGAAGACATAGAAGTTGCCGCCGCCGGTGGGGCTGCCCGGATGCTTGATGCCCGGCAGCATCGCCACGCCGAAGGGGAAGCTGGCGTTGGTGCGGATATTGGTCAGGTTGCCGGTGGTGGTCCAGACCATGGCGGCCTTCTGTTCCAGGAAGTCCTTGGGTGTGGTGCCCCATTCGATGGCGCCTGCCGGCATCACCTTGTCGCGGGCGGCCAGATCAACCCAGTGCTGCAGGGCCTGCACCGCGCCGGGCTTGTCGAAATAGGTCTTGGTGCCGGCACTGTTCATGAGGATGGTGTCGTTGGAGGCCGTCATGGCCTGGAACATCCAGTAGCCGAAACCGGTGGAAGGAATCTTCACACCCCACTGGCTGACGTTGCCGGCGGCGTCGCGCTTGGTCAGTTTCTTGGCGGCGTCCACCATCTCATTCCAGGTGGCGGGTGCCTTCTCGGGGTTCAGGCCGGCTTCCTTGAACAGGGTCTTGTTGTAGTACATCACGATGGTCGAGCGCTGGAAGGGAATGCCCCAGGTCTTGCCTTCGGTCTGGCTGTTTTCCATGAAGCCCTTGTAGAAGCCGTCGATCCACTTCTTGTCTTCGGCGCTGTTGGCCAGGCTGTCGATGGGAACGATGGCGTTCTCGTCGATCAGGGTGAACAGGTCGGTGGAGAGCAGCACGGCCAGGGTCGGCGGGGTGCCGCCCTTGAAGGCGGTCAGCGCCTTGACGATGCTTTCCTGGTAGGTGCCGGCATAGATGGCCTTGACCTTGACGTCGGGGTTGGCCTTTTCGAAGTCGGCCACCATGCTGTCGATGGTCTTGGTCACCGCGCCGCCGACGGCGACCGGGTAATAGAAGCTGATCTCGACCGGGTTGGCGGCCAGGACCGGGGCGCTGAAGGCGGCGCTGACGGCCAATGCGGCCAGGAACTTGAGGAAGGTTCTACGCATGATGCATCTCCATGAGGTGGAAGGTTGGCTTGCTGCGGAAATCGGTCGTTGGTTCAGGGGCGGCGTCGGCCGCTGTCGCCTTCGAAGAAGGTCTGGTCACGTTCATCCCAGGCCAGGTGTACGGTCTCGCCGATGGCCAGCCGGTGCTGGCCGGGGGCGCGCACCAGCAGGGCGGCCGCGCCGATGCGCGCACCCACGATGGTGTCGGCACCGAAATACTCGACCGTCTCCACCTGCGCCGGCACGCCCTGGTCGGCCAGGCGGATGTGCTCGGGACGCAGACCCAGCTGCAGCGGCAACTGGCCGGCGGCGGGGATGAGCACCGTGCTGCCGCTGATGGCCATGCCCTGGGGATGCGGCGCCAGCGCCAGCAGATTCATCGGCGGCGTGCCGATGAAGCGGGCGGCGAAGGCGGTCGCGGGCCGGGCATACAGCTCGGCCGGGGGCGCGTCCTGTTCGATGTGGCCTTCGCGCAGCAGGATCACCTGGTCGGCCATGCTCATGGCTTCGGTCTGGTCGTGGGTGACGTAGATCATGGTCATCTGCAGTTGCTGCTGCAGGGCGCGGATTTCGCGCCGCATTTCCTGGCGTAACTGGGCGTCGAGGTTGGAGAGCGGCTCGTCCATCAGGCAGACCGGGGCATCGGCGATGATGGCCCGCCCCAGTGCCACGCGCTGTTGCTGGCCGCCGGACAGCTGTGCCGGGCGGCGTTCCAGCAGGTGGCTCAGGCCGAGCAGGTCGGCCACGCGCTGCAGGCGCGCCGCATGGCTGCTGCGCGGCTCCTTGCGCACGCGCACGCCGAACAGGATGTTGTCGCGCACCGTCAGGTGCGGGAATAGCGCATAGGACTGGAACACCATGGAAATCTTGCGTTGCGCCGGTGCCAGTTGCGTCACATCCTGGCCGTCGATATGAATGCTGCCGCTGCTGGGTTTGTCCAGCCCGGCGATCAGGCGCAGGGTGGTGGACTTGCCGCAACCGGACGGCCCCAGCAGGACCGTGAAGTCGCCCGACTTCACCTCGAAATCGATGTCCTTGACTGCCTGGGCCTGGCCCCAGTGTTTTCCGACGCCGCGCAGGGAAATCGCTGCCATGTGCTGTTCCTGGTAATGGACTGAGGATGCGGGCCGGACGTTCAGGCCGCCGCGCCGCTGCGGATCTGCTCGACCAGCAGGCGTGCGCTGGTTTCGTCGATGATCAGCTCGTTGATGAAGCCGCCCCGCAGTGCCGCCTTCAGGCCGGGCAGCTTGCCGGTGCCGGAGACCACGCACAGCGCGTGGGCGGCGCGGGCGAAGCAGTCCATGTCCGGCCCGCTGTTGCGGCCGTTGAAGGCGACGTCGCGCCAGCTGCCGTCGGCGCGGAAGAAGACCGTGGCGATGTCGCCCACCAGACCGTCTTCACGCAGGATGCGGCGCTCGTCCGCGCCCAGGTAGCCGGCGGTGTGGATGTAGCTGCCGGTGGCTTCGGCGCCGATGGAAAAGAGCAGGATGGAGGCGCGTTCCTGCAGGTCGCGGATGGCTTTGATGCTCTTTTCGCGCCACAGCGCGCTGCGCGTCTCGGGATAGTCGAAGAAGGCCGGTACCGGCAGGTGATGGGCGCGTGCGCCGTAGTTCTGGGCAAAGCGGGAGACGATGGATTCGCTGAAGCTGTTGATGAAGCTGGCGCCGCTGCCGGAGCCATTGAGCGCCACCACGTCCACATCATGCACATGGCGCGGCAGCAACTGGTCGGCGATCTGCGCCACCGTGGTGCCCCAGGCCAGGCCGATGACGGTACCCGGCGTCACCAGCGAATTGACGTAGGCGGCGGCGTGGCAGGTCACGCGCTGCAGGGTCTCCTTCTCGGTGGCGGCGGCGGCCACCGGTACCACCTGGATGGAGCGCAGGCGGTAGTGGTGGGCGAGGGCGGCTTCCAGGCTGCCGGAGACCTGCTGCGGGTCGTGCACGCGGATTTCCACCAGGCCCCGGTCCAGCGCATAGGACAGCAGGCGCGAGACGGTCGCGCGCGAGGTGCCGATCTCGTCGGCAATGGCCGCCGTGGTCATGTTCTGGAAATAGTAGAGGCGCGCCACGCGCACCGCCATGTAGGCGGTTTCCTGTCGATCCGCTTGGGCCATTGTTCTTTTCTGGAGAGCGAAAATGCGAAAAAGTGAAGAAACGGACCATGCACCCGACCCACCCCCGGCAGGCCAGGCGGGACGGCCGCCTGACAACGTTTTCACGATGGTAGCGAGCGATTGTTACGGCTTGATGAACATCTGTTCCGGGCTGGGTTTGGTGGAGCGGAGCCGGGGGAAGGGATAAGGGAGGGGCAGTGCAAAAGAAAAGCGACGCACCAGGGCGTCGCTTGTTCGGGAGCAGAGGGCGGGAGTGCTTCGGTGAGGCCCTAGTGCCGCATCACCCGGCGCATCACGATCGGCGCTGCCTCGTGCGGATTGGCCCGGGTGTACTCCAGTTCCGGTGCGATCTCGAAACCGAAGGCCGCATACAGGTCCACCAGTTGCGCCTGGTCGGTGCGCACCGCCAGGCGCAGCTCGCGCACGTCGGCCGACTGGGCGCGGTGGATCAGGGCTTCCATCAGATGCTGTGACAGGCGCTCGCCGCGGAAGGCTGGGGCGATGCCCATGCGGCGGATTTCCCAGACGTCGCTCTCGGTATCGAGCGGCAGCCAGCGCACCGAACCGGCCGGCGTTTCGCCGCGCAGCAGGATGAAGGCGCCGCCGTGCTGCAGGTCTTCCACCACATGGTCGGCCGCCTCGCGGTGTCCGGAGGAAGTGGGCGCCACCTTGTTGGCCCAGCTATGCCGGGTCAGGTCGGCGATCAGGGTGGCGTCTTCCGATGTGGCTTCACGTATCAGGAAATCCATAGGCTGTCTCCTCCAGTGCAGGCGATGCGGTGAGATTGATGCTCAGCGCACCCGCATGCCCGGCTCGGCGCCCGGCCACGGGTTGAGCACGTAGATGCCCGGCTTGGCTTTTTCATCCTTGGCCGAGGCCGCCAGCACCATGCCTTCGGAAATGCCGAACTTCATCTTGCGCGGCGCCAGGTTGGCCACCATCACGGTCAGCTTGCCGACCAGTTCTTCCGGCTTGTAGGCCGAGGCGATGCCGGAGAAGACATTGCGGGTGCGGCCTTCGCCGGCATCCAGGGTCAGGCGCAGCAGCTTGGTGGAGCCTTCCACGGCTTCGCAGTTGACGATCCTGGCGATGCGCAGATCGATCTTGGCGAAGTCGTCGATGGAGATTTCCGGGGCCAGTTCTTCGATGGCGCTCTCTTCGACTGCAGGCGCTGCCGCAGGGGCTTCCGGCGCCTCGAACAGGGCATCCAGCATCTTGGGATCGACGCGCTGCATCAGGTGCGAGTAGGCATTGATGACATGGCCATCGGCCAGCGGCGTGGTCACGTCGCTCCACTGGAAGGGCTGCACCTTGAAGAAGGCTTCCACCTGGGCGGCCAGTTGCGGCAGCACCGGCTTGAGGTAGATGGTCAGGATGCGGAAGGCTTCCAGCAGGCGGCTGCAGACTTCGTGCAGTTGCGCGTCCTTGCTGCTGTCCTTGGCCAGTTCCCAGGGCTTGTTGGCATCGACATAGGCGTTGATGGCGTCGGCCTGTTCCATCACCAGGCGCAGGGCCTTGCCGTATTCGCGCTGCTCGTAGAGGCCACGGATTTCATCGGCCACGCCGCGCAGCTTGCCCAGGAAGGCGTCGTCGTCGGTCGCCCATTGCGTGGAGACGCGACCTTCGAAGCGCTTGGCGATGAAGCCTGCAGCACGGCTGGCGATGTTGACGTACTTGCCGATCAGGTCGGCATTGACGCGGGCGACGAAGTCATCCGGGTTGAAATCCACGTCCTCGACCTTGGCGTTCAGCTTGGCGGCGATGTAGTAGCGCAGCCATTCCGGGTTCATGCCGATGTCCAGGTAGCGCAGTGGCGAAATGCCGGTGCCGCGCGACTTGGACATCTTCTCGCCGCTGACCGTGATGAAGCCGTGCGCGAAGACGTTGTTGGGCGTCTTGCGGCCGGCGAACTTGAGCATGGCGGGCCAGAACAGGGTGTGGAAGTAGGTGATGTCCTTGCCGATGAAGTGGTATTGCTCGGTCTTGTCATCGGCCATGAAGGCGTCGAAATCACGGCCGGTCTTGACGAAGTAGTTCTTCAGCGAGGCCAGGTAGCCGATGGGCGCATCCAGCCAGACGTAGAAATACTTGCCCGGTGCATCGGGAATCTCGATGCCGAAGTAGGGCGCGTCACGGCTGATGTCCCAGTCGCCCAGGCCGCCTTCGCCGTCCAGCCACTCGCGGGCCTTGTTGGCCACTTCCGGTTGCAGACGGTTGCTGTCGAGCGCCCATTCGCGCAGGAATTCCACGCATTTCGGGTCGGACAGCCTGAAGAAGAAGTGTTCCGAGGACTTCATCACCGGGGTCGCGCCGGACAGCGTCGAGTACGGGTTCTTCAGGTCGGTCGGCGCATAGACGGCGCTGCAGTTCTCGCAGGAGTCGCCGTACTGGTCCTTGGTGCCGCACTTGGGGCATTCGCCCTTGATGTAGCGGTCCGGCAGGAACATGTTCTTGACCGGGTCATAGAACTGGTCGATGGTCTTGGTCGAGATCAGCTGGGCTTGGTCGCGCAGGGCGCGGTAGATCTCCTGCGACAGCTCGTGGTTCTCCGGGCTGTCGGTGGAGCTCCAGTTGTCGAAGGCGATGTGGAAGCCGTCCAGATACTGCTTGCGACCGGCAGCGATGTTGGCCACGAACTGCTGCGGCGTGATGCCGGCCTTCTCGGCGGCGATCATGATGGGCGCACCGTGGGCATCGTCGGCGCCGACGAAATGCACCTCATTGCCCTGCATTCGCTGGAACCGGACCCAGATATCGGCCTGGATGTATTCCATGATGTGGCCGATGTGGAAAGCGCCGTTGGCGTAGGGGAGTGCGGTCGTGACGAAGAGTTGGCGAGGTGCTGAAGTGCTCATTGGCGATACGGACGATGCAAGAGGGTTGATTGAGGCAGCCGGAAACTGCCATGAAAGAGGGGCATTCTATCAGCCAGCGGCCCTTGGGCGCAGTAGTTGCTCCATTGCAATGGCTTGGGCTTGCCTGGGGGCGGTGGTGCGGCCCCCGGTTTGATCCCGCGCCGGGGCGGCACGGGCCCGATTGGTTTAGACTTGCGGGTTCTGAGCAAGGAGAAACAATGAGCATTACCGTGGAAGAGATCAAGGCGGCCCTGTTGCAGGTGATCGACCCCAATACCGGCCGAGACCTGATCCGGGGCAAGGAAGCCCGCAACATCCGCGTCGAGGGCGGCCGCGTGCTGCTGGACGTGGAACTGGGTTACCCGGCGGCCAGCCAGGTCGCACCGATGCGCCAGCGGGTCGAAGAGGCGCTGGGCAAGCTGCCCGGTGTGACCGGCGTGGAAGCCAACGTCTATTTCAAGATCGTGGCCCATGCGGTGCAGCGCGGCATCAAGCTCAAGAGCAACGTCAAGAACATCATTGCGGTGGCTTCCGGCAAGGGCGGCGTGGGCAAGTCCACCACGGCGGTCAACCTGGCGCTGGCGCTGTCGGCCGAGGGCGCGCGCGTAGGCATCCTGGATGCCGATATCTACGGCCCCTCCCAGCCCATGATGATGGGCATCTCCGGCCAGCCCGAAACCAAGGATGGCAAGACCATGGAGCCGCTGGAAAACCACGGCCTGCAGGTCTCCTCCATCGGTTTCATGATCGACCCGGACGAACCCATGGTCTGGCGCGGCCCCATCGTCACCCAGGCCTTGCAGCAACTGCTGGACCAGACCAACTGGCGCGAGCTCGACTACCTGATCGTCGACATGCCCCCCGGCACCGGCGACGTGCAGCTGACGCTGTCGCAGAAGGTGCCGGTCACCGGCGCCGTGATCGTGACTACACCCCAGGACATCGCCTTGCTGGATGCGCGCAAGGGCTTGCGCATGTTCGAGAAGGTCGGCATTCCCATCCTGGGCATCGTGGAAAACATGAGCATGCACGTCTGCTCCAACTGCGGCCATGCCGAGCCCATCTTTGGCGTGGGTGGCGGCGAGAAGATGTGCGCCGACTTCGGCGTGGACTTCCTGGGCGCCTTGCCGCTGACCATGGAAATCCGCCAGCAGACCGACTCCGGCACCCCCACCGTGGTGGCCGATCCGCAGGGCAAGGTGGCCGAGATCTACAAGGCCATCGCCCGCAAGGTGGCCGTGAAGGTGGCAGAGAAGGCGCGCGACATGTCCAGCAAGTTCCCCAGCATCGTGGTGCAGAACGACTGAGCGTTGCCGGTTGAGCCTCCCGGGCGGGCCGCCGGCATGGCGTGCCCGCCTGCAAAGGCGTTAAAATGACGCCTTTCCGATTCCATCCCTGACCGTTGTACGGCTTTGGCGTGCCAAGGCCGTTTTGGTTTTTCATTCCCGATCATGACTGCCACTCAAGTACGTACCCGTTTCGCTCCCAGTCCCACCGGCTATCTGCACCTGGGCGGTGCCCGCACGGCGCTGTTCTCCTGGGCCTATGCCCGTCGCTTCGGCGGCACCTTCGTGTTGCGCATCGAGGATACCGACGTCGAGCGTTCCACCCCGGAAGCGGTGCAGGCCATCATCGAGGGCATGCAATGGCTGGGCCTGGAGCATGATGAAGGTCCGTTCTACCAGATGAAGCGCATGGATCGCTATCGCGAAGTGATCGGCCAGATGCTGGCACAGGGCACGGCCTACCACTGCTACTGCACTCCTGAGGAAGTGGAAGCCATGCGCGAACGCCAGCGCGCCGCCGGCGAAAAACCGCGTTACGACGGCACCTGGCGCCCGGAGCCGGGCAAGACCCTGCCGGCCATCCCCGCAGAGCGCAAGCCGGTGGTACGCTTCAGGAACCCGCAGGACGGCGAGGTCAGCTGGAACGACGTGGTCAAGGGCCCCATCACCATCTCCAACCGCGAACTGGACGACCTGGTGATCGCCCGCCCGGATGGCACCCCGACCTACAACTTCTGCGTGGTGGTGGACGACTGGGACATGAAGATCACTCACGTCATCCGTGGCGACGATCACGTCAACAACACCCCGCGCCAGATCAACATCCTCAAGGCCCTGGGTGGCACGCTGCCTGAATACGGCCATGTCCCCATGATCCTGGGCGCCGATGGTGAAAAGCTGTCCAAGCGCCACGGCGCGGTCAGCGTGATGGACTACCCGGCCCAGGGCTACCTGCCCGAAGCCATGCTGAACTACCTGGCCCGCCTGGGCTGGAGCCACGGTGACGACGAGATTTTCTCGATGCAGCAGTTCTGCGAATGGTTCGACCTGGACCACCTGACCAAGGCCCCGGCGCAATTCAACCCGGAAAAACTGAACTGGCTCAACAACCATTACATCAAGCTGGCCGACAACACCCGCCTGGCCGGCCTGGTGCGCCCGCTGCTGGAAGCGCAGGGCGCCGTCTTCGAAGGCGCCCCGGACCTGGCGGCCGTGATCGGCTTGCTGAAGGATCGCGCCAATACGGTCAACGAAATCGCCGCTGCGGCCCTGATGTTCTACCGCCAGCCGGCCCCCGACGCAACGCTGGTGGCCCAGCATATCACCGACGCCATCAAGCCGGCCCTGGCCGACTTCGCCCAGCGCGTGGCCACGGTGGAGTGGACCAAGGAAGCCATCGCCGCGATGATCAAGGAAGTCCTGGCCGCCCACGGCATCAAGATGCCGCAGCTGGCCATGCCCTTGCGCCTGATCGTGGCCGGTCAATTGCAGACCCCGGCCATTGACGCCGTGCTGCAATTGTTCGGTCGTGAGGCTGTTCAGGCACGTTTGGCGGCATATGTTTGAGAAAAGGAAATAATTCTTCAAAAAGATGTTGTCTTTTGAAAATAGGTATTGCATAATCTCGCTTCTTCGCAACGGGGGTATAGCTCAGCTGGGAGAGCGCTTGCATGGCATGCAAGAGGTCAGCGGTTCGATCCCGCTTACCTCCACCAG